>JALGZR010000025.1 GCA_025774805.1 bacterium | reverse complement strand
AGGCGTTGCCCCGCGACTCCGGGTTCGAGCTGACGGCGGCGGACACCCGCCGCAATCTCCTCACGTCCCATGTCCCCCTGAATCACCTCGTCGATCGGGAGTTCCGGATCGGGGAGGTCGTCCTCCGCGGTGTCCGACTGTGCGAACCGTGCGCCACGCTCGAGAGGCGAACGACGAAGGGCGCGCGGGAGGCCCTGCTCCACCGCGCCGGGTTGCGGGCGAGGATCCTCCGGGGCGGAGTGCTGCGCGTCGGCGATCCGATCTCGGGGTATTGACGTCTCCCTCCCGTACCGCGAGCTCCCGACCCCGAATTTCTCACCAGGCTCGTCGCGAGGCGGTGGATCGTCGTGTCTGGCGAGGAGACGGGGTGCACTCGCCGAGGCGGCGCCTCCCGGCCGCCGGCGACCGGCCGTCAGCGCTCCTCGGCCGGCGGCAGGATTCCCATCTGACGCGCGATGCGAGTCGCGAGTGGATTCACGGGATCGATCTCCAGGGCTCTCTCCACGGCGGCGCGTGCACGCCGAGGTCTCGCGGTCCGGGAGTAGGCCGTCGCCGCATTCAGGTGAGCGGACACGTTCCGCGGATCGACTCGGACGATCTTCTCGAAAGTCTCGACCGCCTCGTCGAATCGCTTCGTCCGCAGATACAGGACACCGATCCGGTTCAGCAGGCCCGGATTGAACGGGTCGTGCTCCAGCGCCGTCCGGTAGACCTCCACGGCACCGTCCGGATCCTCGGCCCGCATGCGGGCGCGCGCGATCCAGTGCAGAGCTTTTCCGTTGAGAGGATCCTCCCGGAGCACCTCTTCCAGCAACGGAAGACCCTTCTCCCAGCGGCCGTTCCGGCAGTGCTCGACCCCTTTGTCCATTCGGGGGATCAACTGCACGATCTCCTTGGGGTCGCGCCGTGACCAGGCGGTCGCCTCCTCTTCGGCCGGAGTGGACCCCAGATACCCGATCGCGAGAAGACGGGCTCGCGTGTCCTCGTCCACGCGCTCGTCGGCCGTCGCGGCCCGGCCCGCGGTGCGCTCCGCGTCCAGATGACCCTCGAGGATCTCCCGGAGCGCCTCTTCCCGCTCGGGCTCTTCTCCCGCGAGGTTTCGCCGCTCGTGGGGATCGGACCCGAGATCGTAGAGCTCGGGAATCGGGGCGAGGATCGCTTTCCAACCGTCGCCGACCACTCCCCGCAGATCCGTGGCGCCGTATCCCACGGTCGGTTCGAAGGTCTCCAGGTAGAGCGGCACCCCTCCCGAGGGAGGCGCTCCGAACGGATCGAGATCGCGTCCTTCCGGAGCTTCCGGCGCGCTCCACCCCGCCAGCGCGCACGTCGTGGGAAGAAGGTCGATCGACCGGACAAACTCCCCGCGGATCCTCGGGTGGTCCATCTCCATTCGCCGGGCGCCCCGGGCGACGATCAGCGGAACCCGCACCGTCGTGTCGTAGAGGAAGAACCCGTGCCCCCACTCGCCGTGCTCCCCGAACGCCTCCCCGTGGTCCGAGGTCACGACGATCACGTGCCGGTCCCGATCGCGTCGTGCGTCCAGCCCCCGGAACAGACGGGCGAGCTCGAGGTCGGTGTACGCGATCTCCCCGTCGTAGCGGTTCTCGGCGCCTCCGGCGTAGACCCTGTCGTAGGGAAACGGGGGCTCGTAGTCGTCGTGGGGATCGAAGTAGTGCGTCCACAGGAGGAACGTCGAGTCGGGTCGTCCGTCCAGCCAGGCCCGCGCGAGATCCGTGACCTCGCCGGCCCGCCGCTCCACGCGGTTCCGGCGGAGGTCCTCCGGAGCCGACAGGTCCAAGTAGGAGCCGAACCCTCGGGCGAGCCCGAAGTCCCGATTGAGCACGAACGTCGAGATGATCGCGGCCGTCGCGCACCCCTGCTCCGAGGCCCGCTCCGAAAGCACGGGCAACGTCGGATCGAGTCCGAACGAGTCGTTCCGTCGGGCCCCGTGCCGGTAGGGAAGAGCCCCGGTAAAGAGCGTCGCGTGCGAGGGCAGGGTGAGCGGGTAGGGAACCCGGGCGTCGGCGAAGAGGACCCCCCGGCGGGCCAGGGAGTCGAGGCACGGCGTCCGCGCCCGGGGATTCCCGTAGGTCCCCAGGTGGTCCGGTCTCAGGGTGTCGATCGTGACGAAGAGGACGCTGCTCCTGTTCGGAGCGGGCGCGCCGCAGGAGGCCCCGAGGAATACTGCCCCGGTGAGGACCACGACTCGGAGAAGGGGGACCCGGGGCCCGGGCCGATCGCACCTGTTCACCCCGGCCCTCCCGGATCTCCCCGGCTCGCCGCCGCCGTCGCCGCGGGGCAGGTGAGCATTGCAGGCCAGATCCTGTTCAGTTCCAAAGAGTTATACCGATACCCCGACGCCGATTCTCGGGCGGCGGTCCCCGGGGTGTCAAGGGCCGGGCTCCCTCTCGACCGCCCGAACGGAAACCTTGCGATCCTCCCCCAGCTCCGTACGCTGACCGGATCGGAAGCGGGACCGGGGCTCGCATCCGGTCCTCGGGTCCGGTGTCTCCCCCTCGACGTGCCTTCCGGGAGAGGAATCGACCGCATGTCTCGCGCTTCGACGTCCGCTGGCCTGCACTTCTCACCGGGCTCGTCGCGAGGCGGCGGATCGTCGTGTCTGGCGAGGAGATGGGGGGCCTTCGGCCGAGCCGGGGCCGGAGCCCCGCCGCAGGGCGGAAGCGCCCCGACGACGAAGCCAGGCGCGGCGAGCCGCTGCCGCAGCAGAGGCTGGTGAGATATGCGGGCCAGGGGCGAAGAGAGCTCCGCGCGGAGCACCTGGTCCCGCCTCGGCCGGGGCCCGGTGTTCGGGGTATGCCTCCTCTGGGGTGCGGGGTTCGGTCTCCTCGAGGCCGCCTACTTCACCCGCGTGAACGACGTGTTTCCGCTCGGGACCGGGCATCTGCTCCTGGCGGTCTTTCTCGTCCTGGAGTACACGGTGGTCGCTCTCGCGGCGCCCGTGGCGGTCTGGATCACCCGCCGCGTGTGGGGGAGTCTCACGGGGCCGCTGCGATTGTGGGCCGGACCCTGGTTCCTCGCGTTCATCCTGGCCGTCTCCCACTACCGGGATCGCATGGTCCTGCATGCACGAAGCCGGGAGGACCTCATCATCACGGTCGTCGGGATGCTCGTGCTCGCGATCATCCTGCTGGGTCTCGGTCGCCGGGCCCGCGACCGGAGTCCGGCGGGGATCCGTCGGGTCCTCGTAGCGGTCGGAGCCCTCCTGACCGTGGCGGGCGGCATCGGCCTCACGACCGCCCGCTCGAGATTCGAGATCGTCCCGACGGTCGACGCCGTCGCCGCCGCGGATCTCGACCCGATCCCCGACACGGGAGTCCGGGTCCTTCTCGTGGGGATGGACGGTGGCGAGTGGTCGGTGATCGATCCCCTCTTCGAGGCGGGGGGCATGCCGGTCCACGCCGCTCTCGCCGCCCGGGGACGAACCGCCGTCGTCAAGACGGTCGAGCCGACGTTCTCGCCGATCATTTGGACCGGGGTGGCCACGGGGAAGAGCCTCGAGAAGCACCGGATCTTCAGTCACGTCTACACGCAGCCCCCGTTCGGGCTCCCCGGAATCCCTCACGACCCGAAGCGCATCAAGCACCTCACGAAGGTGATGAAGCTCAACGTGCGCGGCGGTCACCGTCTCGGGTTGCTTCCGCTGGGGATCTACGCCTCGAGCAATCTGGGCGCCCGTCAGATCTGGGACGTGTTGGGGGAGTTCGGGCTCCCGACGATCTCGCTCGAGTGGTACGTCACCCACCCGGTTCGGCCGGTCCGAGGCATTCAGATCTCGGACCGGTTCCACCTCCTCCAGGGGCGGGAGGATGCGCTTTCCTTTGCGGTCTTTCCCGATTCGCTCGTCCCCGAGCTCGCGCCGCTCATCACGGCGGAACGGGACCTGTCCCGGGCGGATCTGATGCAGTTCCTCGACGTGGACAACCTGGACTCCGGAAGGCGGGACGAGCTCGCGAGCTCGTTCCGTCCCTGGTTCAAGACGATCGGCGGCGAGATGTCCCGGGACCTCACGACTTGTCGCGTCGTCGGAGAGGTCTTCCCCCGCGTGCCCGACTGGCGACTCGGGGCCGTCTACTACCGGGGGATGGACGGCTCCCACCACATGACCTGGAAGTGGCGGAATCTGCCGCCCGAGGACCTGGACGAATTTCCGGAGCGGCGATTCCGGAACGCGATCGACGCCTACTACCGGTTTTGCGATGACCTGCTTCGCGATACCTTGGATCAGGCGGATGAGAACACCGTCGTGATCGTCCTCTCCGATCACGGGTGGGAGAACCAGCTCTGGGGGCACAGCCGGAAGCCGGACGGGTTCTGTATCCTGGCGGGCGGTCCGATCGTCCCCTCCTCGGAGCGAGGGGTCGTCTCCATCTACGACATAGCTCCGACGATCTTGGCCCTGCTCGGCGTTCCCGTTCCCGACGATATGGACGGAGAGGTCGCGCGGGACTTCTTCGACCCCGGGTTCTGGAAGGAGTTCCCGATCCGTTACGTACCCTCTTATGAGCGTCCGGACGCCCTGACGGTGACGGCCGCCGACGCGGCGGGCGACGAGCGCATCCTCGAGCAGCTTCGCACCCTCGGGTACATCGGAGACTGAAGCGGAGATGGCGACCGTGACCACCCCCACGCTGGACGTCATCGTGGCCCACAGCGCCGGCACGTGCTTCGGCGTGGAGGAGGCGATCGAGACCGCACAGGAGAGAGCCAACCCGATTCTCGGTCCCATCGTCCACAACCCGATCATCGTGAATCGTCTGGCGGAGCAAGGCATTCCGATCCTGGAGCGGTACACCGACCTCGGCGAGCTCGAAGAGCACGGCGTGAAGGAGCTGGTGATCACCGCGCACGGATACCCGAAGGAACTCAAGGAGGAGCTCACGCGTCGCGGCATCGTGTATCACGATGCCACGTGTCCGGTTCTACTGAAGTGGGTCTACGGCAAGATTCACCGGTACGAGTCCGAGGGCTATCAGGTCATCCTGATCGGGAACCCGGATCACGCCGAGATCATCGCGAGCCGCTCCTACGGCACGAACGTTCCGGTCGTCTATACCGAGGAAGACGTCGAGGCTCTTCCCCGGGACTTCGACCGGACGGTGGCGATCTGTCAGACCACGATCACGCGAGAGAAGTTCGAGCAACTCGTGGACTGCATCCGGCGGACGAGGTACCCGGGCCTGAAGGCGATCGACACGCGCTGTCGTCCGGTCAAGAACCAGCAGGGGGCGGTCGACCGCCTGGCCCGCTGGGTCGACGCGATGATCATCGTCGGGGGGCTCGACTCGTCGAACACGACGAACCTCGCCCGGATCGCGCGCGGTTATCTCCCGGACCGGACGTACCACGTCGACTCGGTGGACGGCATTCGCCGCAAGTGGCTCGAAGGAGTCCGGCAGCTCGGGATCGGGGCGGGCACCTCCACGCCGCGGGACCAGATCGAGGCCGTACCGGGGCGGGCACCTCCACGCCGCGGGACCAGATCGAGGCCGTACTGTGTCGGGTGGCGGAGCTCTACCCGGGGAAGGTCCGCTACCTGCGCGAGGAGCGCGACGGCCAGCTCGTGGAGGACGATCCGGAATGTCCCGGGCGCTGAAAGTCGCCTTCCTGAAGGTGCTGGCGGCGGTCGCGTGGGCGGATGGCGCGGTCGAGCCGGACGAGCGGAACCGGATCAAGGTTCTCTTCAACCGTTTCGGTCTCGACCCCTCCGAGCGGAAGCCCATCGACGCTCTGCTGGATCGGCCGGTCTCGTTCGACAAGGCGGTCGCTCTCACGAAGGACTTCGCGGGCCGGATCGCTCCGCCCGGGGCGAGGCGAGAGCTACTCGTCGAGATCGAGGCGATGCTCGGAGACGAGGAGTCGCGCGCCCCGGAGGAAGGGGAGCTGCTCGAGCACGTGCGGGCGATCCTCTCGTCGCACACCGTACTGGACGGCCTCACCGAGAGGTTTCGCGGACTCTTCTCCCGGACGCTCTTCGCGCGCGGACGGTCCGAGAATCCCCACGCGGGTACGGTGACGGAAGGCGTCCGGAACTCCGCGCTCGCCCGCTTGGCGGACCTCTCCCGCCAGCGAGGACGGACCCTGGAGGGGCACGAAGCCGACTGGAACCGGGCGACGCTCGTCGGGGTCCTTCTGGCGCGAATCGTTCACGTCGACGAGGGGTGGAGCGGTCGGGAGCGGGAGGTCGTCGAGAGGGCGCTCGCGGGCCGGTTCGGTCTGGACGACTTCGCGCGGGAGTTGCTGCTCACCGTCATGGACGAGGAGGTGGGGCGGGACACGGATCTGCAGAGGATCTGCTCCGAGTACTGTCGCATCTCCACGATGGAGCAGCGGCTGGAAGATCTGGAAGTCCTGTTCGAGGTGGCCGTCGCCGACGATCGCGCCTCGAAAGAGGAGATCGAGGAGATCCGACGGATCGCCGACCTTCTCTGGATCTCTCGGCCCGAGTACTTCGCCGTTCGCGATCGCTATCGGGATCGGATCGAGTCGTGACCGACGTGACGACCCGCGGCTCGGGCCCGATCCGGATCGCGGTTCTCCTGCCCGTGGTCCTGGCCGGACTGCTGGCCGGGCGCACGATGACCCGCGACTCCTGCACGGTCGACGAGTTCGGCAACCTCCCGCTCACCGTGGCCTACTGGAAGCCGGGGACGCTCCACATCGACCCGGGCAACCCTCCCCTGACGCGATGGATCCAGGGGGTGGGGCTGCTCGCGGCCTCGCCCGACCCCGGAGTCACTCCTTCCGAGCTGGCCGAGATCGAGACGTCGTGGGATCTCGGCTATCGGTTCGAGAAGGCCCACTTCACCGACTATCACCGGCTTCTGGTCCGGGCGCGGCTCGGGTCGGTCGCTCTGCTTCTGGCGACGGTTCTCGGCGTGTACGTGTGGGCGCGGACCCTCGCCGGGGAGTGGCCGGCCCTCGGCGCGGCCCTGCTGACGGCGCTCTCGCCGAATCTCCTCGCCCACGGCCGGCTCGTGACTCCCGACATCGGGCTCGCGTGCTTCGTCGTCTGGGCCGGGTGGGCGACCGATCGCGCCCTGCGGACGGAGCCCGGGCGCCCTCGGATTCTCGCGGTGGCGCTCGCGGGCGCGCTGGCCGGGGCCGCGTGCCTGTCGAAGATGAGCGGCTTGATCCTCCTCCCCGTTCTCGCCGGGGCCCTCGCGATCGGTGGCTCGACCGGACGCCGTCGGATCGGCGACCCGCTGCTGCTCGCGGGCGTGGTCCTGTTCGTTCTGTACGCGGGATACGGCTTTCCGGGGCCGGGCCGATACGGCGCGCTTCCGACCCCGCTCCCTTCGCCCTACGTCCACGGAATCCTGACCCAGCTCCGGGAGCCCCCGTATCCCGCCTATCTCCTGGGGGAAGTGCGGCACGGCGGGTGGCTCGCCTACTATCCGATCGCCTTCCTGGTGAAGATTCCCCTCGGCGCGCTCGTCCTGTTCGCTCTGGCGGTGGGAGCGACGATCGCGGAGCGCCGGCGTCCGTTCGGACTTCCCCTGGCGTTGGCCGCGGCGTTTCTCGTCGGCCTCGGCCTCGT
The DNA here is from genome assembly GCA_025774805.1 of bacterium. Classification (GTDB taxonomy): domain Bacteria; phylum ARS69; class ARS69; order ARS69; family ARS69; genus JALGZR01. Next base: position 71,654 of record JALGZR010000025.1, on the reverse strand, counting down.
GACGAAGAAGAACATCGGCCTGCGCTACCTGCTTCCCGCCCTCCCCCTCCTGCACGTCGTCGCGGCCGCGGTCTTCCGTTCCGGGCGCCCCGGGATGCGCGGGTTGGGGCTGGCGGCACTCCTTCTCGCCGCGGTCTCGGGGATCGGGGCGAGCCGAGCTCCGCTGGCCTACTTCAACGGTGTCGAGAGGCTGTGGGGAGGAAAGCGGGACAGGCCCTGCCCGACCTCCGGGATTGGGCGGAGCGCGAGGGCGTGGAGACCGTGCAGCTCGCCTACTTCGGGCGCATCGATCCCTCGATCTACGGGATTCGGTGGCGAACCCTGCCCACCGACCCGGTCCGGGGATCCATCGCCATCAGCGCGACGCTGGCGGTGGGAAGGCCGTACGTCGTCCGGGTGAGAGAGAGACCCGTGCTCACCGAGAGCACCCTCGCATGGACCCGGCCGGACTCGTGGTCGTGGCTGAGGGACATCCCCCCCGACGAGGAGCTGGGCGGGGGGTCGATCCTCGTCTGGAGGGACCTCCCGACCGACCGGATTCGAGCGGAGAAGGGAAAGTGAGGACCTCACGTCTGGAGGAGGCGCTCGTCTGGGCCACGCGGCTCCACGCGGGGCAGACGCGCAAGAGCAGGCCGATTCCCTACGTCTCCCACCTGCTCGCGGTCGCGGCGCTGGTGGCCGAGGGAGGGGGCGACGAGGACCAGATCGTGGCCGCCCTGCTTCACGACGCGGTGGAGGACGCGGGGGGGGCGCGGACCCGCGACGAGATCGCCCGCCGGTTCGGCGAGCCGGTCGCGCGGATCGTCGACGCGTGCACGGACAGCGACGTCACGCCCAAGCCGCCCTGGCGCCCTCGCAAGGAGGCGTGGCTGGCCCGACTCCGGACCGCGCCGGCGCACTGTCGTCTCGTGGCGGTCGCCGACAAGCTGCACAACGCGCGCTGCCTGGAAGCCGATCTGCGAACCGAGGGGGAGGGGGCGTGGAGCCGCTTTCGCGGAGGGCGCGACGGGACGCTGTGGTACTACGGGGCCATCCTCGGGGAGTTGCGCGACGGCTGGAGCCACCCGTTCGTCGACGAGCTCGAGCGCACGCTGGCGCGGATCAAGGAGCTCGCGGGATGAAGCGCTTCGTAAGCGAGGCCCTCATCCCGCTTGCGGGGACGTTTTCGACCGAGGACCTCGCCCGCGGGGAGCCGAGCCTTCCGGAAGGCTTCGTCTGGCGGGGCGAAGAGCGCCGGATCGCCGAGGTTTTGGAGAGGGCCAAGGAGGTCCGGGCCGAACCGGCGTCCGGGGAAAAGTACGTCGCGCGGCACGGGTACCGGCTCCGCATGGACGACGACTCGATCTGGGACGTCTACTTCGTACGGCAGCCGCTTCGGCGAGGCGGCGGAAGACGACCGACGGACCCGCGCTGGTTCCTCAAGACGGTGTCGGAGAAGAAGCCGTAGTGGGAATCCGGCCCGGGTTTCTCACCGGGCCAGGAAGATGGGCCGGCCGGAGCGGGGAGGTCGGTCGGTCCCCCACTCGCCACGAAGACCCACGGAGATCTTCCCCGGGTCTCCTTCCCCTTCCGTGGGAGCGGACCGGATCCCCGCCGGCCAGCCCGAATCCGAAGCCGACCAGCCCGTCACGCGTGCGGGATCACTTCCTAGGGTTCCTATAGGATCACGCTAGTCCAGGTTCGGAACGGCGCCAAACGCGCGGGGATCAGCGTGGCGGATTCGGGGACGAGGGGGGATTCTCCGGGGACGAGAGGGAGCGGGCCGGACCCGCTCCCTCCGGTCCCGGTTCGACGGCGCTCACTTCAGGCGAAGCACCTTCTTCGTGTCCTCGAACGCACCGACCTCCAGCCGGACGAAGTAGACGCCGCTCGAGACGGAGGTCCCGTGGGAGTTCCTGCCGTCCCAGAGGGCCTCGTGCCGACCGGCGGGCAGGGCGCCGCTCGTCAACACGCGAACGAGTCGACCCTGCACGTCGTATACCGCGAGCCGCGCCGGTCCCCGCTCCGCGAGCGAGAAGCGAACCGTCGTTCGGGGTCGGAACGGATTCGGCACGCTCCCGTGCAGGCTCGTGATCCGGACCGGTTGCGGGGCGGCGTCGACCCCCGTGGAGGTCAGGGGGAGTGTCCCCGTGAGGATCACGTCGTCCAGGTAGTAGCCCTCGCCGACGTCGTCGTCCTCGTCGCTGATGAAGATGAAGGAGAGCCGGACCGCGTCGCCCGCCTCGTAGCCGAAGAAGCCGAGATCGTAGTGGAACTGGAGCCATTCGCTCCCGATCGTGAGGTGGGGCAGTGCTCCGCCGGACGCGATGAAGTCGAGGGTGTCGGAGGACACGCCCTCCTGCAGGACCACGTAGAGCCCGTCCACGCCGTACGTGGCCACATCGTGCCAGAGCCAGAAGGTCAGCTGAGGCGACGGGGCCAGGGTCACCACCGGGCTCTCCAGGTGCGCGTTCATGTCCGGCTCGTACCGACTGGTGTCCTGCCGGCCGCAGTACCAGGAGGCCGTCCCCGAGTGGGTCCGAACCGAGGTCAGGTGCCAAAGGTCGTTCGCGCCGCCGTGCGTCCAGTTGCCTCCCCCCCCTTCCATGTCGTCTTCGAAGCCCGTCGTACCGATCACGAAGAGCGTGCTCTCGGTGAACGTGTACCTGTCCGACGTCTCCAGATCGAACCGGAGAGTGATGAACTCCGGATCCGGACAGCCGGGGCTCACGCTTCCGGTGAAGAGGGCCGTTCCCACGCCTCCCACCGGCAGGTCGCCCAGATCGGCCGTGGAGTCGCTGAAGGAGACGAACGAGCTTGCGGTCGAGACCCGGGCGATCGTCGCCGGCGCGAGGTCGGTCCCCTCGTTTCGGAAGACGACGGCGAGGTCGAAGATCTCGCCCGGCTCCACGCGTCGGTTGCCGTTGCCTCCTCCGTCGTCGTTCACGGCGAGAAGTGCGTGCTCCACCTGCGGGGCGGCGACGGGCAGCGGGATGATCGCGCTCCAGGGGCCTCCGGAGACCGCGTTGATCTCGAGCTCAAACTGGCAGATCCGTCCTCCCGGGGCGGACGGGTCGAGACGGAAGCAGAGGTCACCGGTCCCGGCCGCGCTCTCTCCCGCGGGGATGTCCCCGAACGTGACGGTGCTGTCGAGGACGTCGACGAGATGATCCGTCGTGCGGAGGATCCCGGTGACGAACTCGGCCGTCTCCGTCCCCGGGTTGTGCAGGGTCAACGCGAGGTTGACCGTCTCTCCCCGATTGAGGAGGCCGTTCCCGTTTCCCCCGGGGACGTCGACGAGAAGGCACTCCTCGAGCGTGGCGTACGGACCGGAGGGAAGAACCGTGCAGAGCCCCTGGTACGGGAGGTGGTCGGGGGCGGTCACCGTCACATGGAGCGGATCGACGGTGACCGGATCGACAGCGAGGTGGACCTGTCCGGTGGCGTCCGTCCGTCCCGCGGCATGGACGTCGGTGAGGGCCGAAAGGTCCGTCACGCAGACGAGGGCGTCTTCGACGGGCTGGCTTCCGTGGGCGACCGTGACGGTGAACGATCCCCCCCCGTGCGGATGGCTGGCCGGATGGAGCACGGTCAGCGGGGTGGGCGTGTCCGTCCACGCCTCGAACTCGGGATCGCCGAGCAGGTTGACCGAGTACTGATGCCAGCGGTAGACGTTCTCCGACTGCGACTGGGGCGCATAGTGGGCCTTCACGAGCGCCAGGGCTTTCCCGACCCCCTTCTCCCCGTCCACGAACACCGTCTCGAAGAACTTGTGCTGCAGCCGGTCCGAGTAACCGTACTTGGGATTGCCGGGGCTTCCCCATCCGTAGCGGTTGTTGCCGACGTACGCGACGCCGCCGCCGTCCTGATTCCGCACGAAGCCCTCGGCGATACAGCTCCACCAATCGAACCCGGCGGAGAGACAGGCGACGGAGTAGCAGATCGAGTAGCGGGGCCCGTTCGTGAGGCCCGTCATGTTCTCAAAGTAGAGGTTTCCGATCCCCACGGACATGAGTTCGTAGTTGCCGTGTCCGTCGTGGAGCCAGAAGCTCTTCCCCGAGTTGAGGGCGGACGTCACGGATGACACCGACTCGTTGCCGAGCGATTCGTAGAGCTTCTCGATCGGATCGAACCGAGACGGAATGAACATCTCGTCCACCCAGTCGAGACTGATGCGGGAATCGGTGTACGGATTCTGCCAGAGGATCTCGCCGGTCATGAGCATCTCGGTCTCGTAGTCGGTCGGGGGATTCCTCTCGTATGTGAGCTGCTTCGTGGTCAGCTTCGTGGCCTGGTTCGTGTTCCGGGCCGAGAAGCGACCCACGATCACGTCCGCATAGAGATCCACCTCGTCGGCAACCTCCCCGTACGGTTCGATCCCGTTCGCGTTCCAGTCGCCGTCCAGATCGGAGAAGTAGAGATCGGCGTGGATCTGGTCCACGTTCCCCCCCATCATGCCGCTCGCCATGGCGAAGCAGTGGCGGGAGGGGACCTTGTTCGTGTCGCCGCCTAGAAGCACGTACGCGATCCCCCAGTTCGCGTAGGCGTCGATCACGGCCTGACGGACGCGCGCCGCCGCCGGCTCGATCCCCGGGTACGATCCGTCGATGTCCTCGATCGTCAGGATCTTCGTCTTCACCCCCTTCTGCGTCTTCCAGTCCGCGAGGGGGGTGAAGTACGGAACGAATTCCTCGGGACAGATCAGGAGGTAGTCGTACTGCTCCTCGGTCCGGAGCATTCGGCTCGGTCTCACCATCTTGACGGCGGTGTGAGCGAGAGCCTCCGGATTGGCGACGAGACGCCTCGCGAGCCTTCGCATCCCGTGCTCCCGCAGCTCCCCGGCCGGTCGGAAGGGCGCATCGGAGGCCTCGGTCCGATAGTGCACGCGGAGGACGGCCCGTTCGCAGAGGGCGAGGGATCCCTCGAGGGGCACGTACCGCACGGGGTGGATGCGAAGACCGGCCACATGCACCCCCGCGAGGTAGCCCGAGCCCGCGTGCTCGACGGCCTTCGCGGGGTACGCGCCGGCGGACTCGTAGATCGCGGCGATCGGGCCCGTCTTCGTGGGCCCGGGGAGACCGAGCACCTCGTGGGACAGGACGAAGGGCTCCTGCACCGGTCGGACCCGGTACGTCCCCGGGATCACGGTCCACTCGGCGTCCACCAGCTCCACCGATTCCACGGCGGCGTCGCCGGGAATCGCGAGGTGCATCAGGTGGACGGGGACCTCCGGCTCGCCGGACACCTGAGTGAGATCCGATCCCGCCAGGCGGACGACGTCGTACCCGCCCGAAGAGGAGAGAACGAGATCGCCGCGACCGAACGCGACGGGATGATCGAGGTACTCCGCCGCGCCGGCGACGGGGACGGCGAGGTGGAGAAGGGTGCCGAGAAGGAAGTCTCGGGATCGACCTTTCACCGGGCGCATGTCTGCTCTCCCCTCCGGGTGAGATTGGCCGCGCGGGCCGTTTCGGCTCTTGGGGGGGATCGGTCGGGGTGGGGATCGAGACCCCGGCGAGGGATCCCGACCATTTTAGTGGGACAATCGACTCTTCTCGTCCCGTGGCGCCCTTGATGCGACCGCCCGGCAGGGCTAACATACTTAGCGGACTCGATATGAGGCAGGTCGGCCCATGGTCCGAGTCAGTGGTCTCCCCGAATCACGGCAAGGCCCGCGGGTAACCGATCGGGTCGACGGGCGAGATCGGGCCTCCCCCCCCCTCCCACGCCTCCCCCCTATTCCCTCCCCTTTCCCTGCCGTCCTCGCCTCCGTCCGCGCACTTCCTCATCGAACGCCGCTCGTCCGTTCCGTGCCGAGGACGCGCCTCTCCGTCCGCCCCGAGCGGCCGATATCTCTCGAGAGGAAGCGATCGTGAAACCCTGGCGCAATCCCCTCGACCTCGATCAGGTGGTCGTCCCGCGAGGACGCGTGCTCATTCTCGTCGAACGATGCAAGGGGTGCGCGTTTTGCGTCGAGTACTGTCCGAAGGACGTGCTCGTGATGTCGGAGAAGTTCAACCGGAAGGGCTATCACCCTCCGGAAGCGCTCAAGGAGGCGGACTGCGTCAACTGTGGCCTCTGCGAGATGATCTGTCCGGACTTCGCCATCTTCTGCGTGCCGGTGGAGGAGTCGGAGTCGACGGACGGTTCGTCCCCGCCGCGGGCCGCCGGCGCCGCGTGAGGAGGAGGGCAGGCACTCGATGAAGGCGGATCCATCCGGAGTATTGACGGGAGCTCACTACCTGGACGGCGATTTCGCGTGCGCCGAAGGGGCCATGGCCGCCGGTTGCCGCTTCGTGGCCGGCTATCCCATCACCCCCTCCACGGAGGTCGTCGAGCGCATCAGTCGCCGCTTTCCGACGATGGGCGGCACGTTCATCCAGATGGAGGACGAGCTTGCCAGCATGGCGGCCGTCGTGGGCGCCTCGTGGACCGGTACGAAGAGCATGACGGTCACGAGCGGACCCGGCTTCAGCCTGATGATGGAGAACCTCGGGCTCGGCGCGATGATGGAGACGCCCTGCGTCGTGGTCAACGTGCAGCGCGGCGGTCCCTCCACCGGACTGCCGACGATGGTCGGACAGGCGGACATGATGCAGGCGCGATGGGGATCGCACGGGGACTATGAGGTCATCGCCCTCTGCCCGCGCTCCCCGCAGGAGGCCTTCGACCAGACGATCGACGCGTTCAATCTGTCCGAGCTGTACCGCACTCCGGTCCTCTTGATGATGGACGAGTGCGTGGGCCACATGACGGAGAAGGTGGTGATTCCCGACGCGGACGAGATCGACATCATTCCCCGGAAGCTCACGCGCGTCCCGCCCGAGGAGTTCGTGCCGTACGGGACGAACGGAATGGAGATTCCCGAGTTCGCCCGCGCCGGAGACGGGTACCGGTTCCACACGACCGGACTCACGCACGATGAGCGCGGATACCCCGTGATGAGCGAGGAGTGCCAGCAGGACAACGTCACGCGAATCGTCCAGAAGATCCGCGGGAACGCGAACAAGATCATCCGCTTCGAAGAGGAGGACACCGAGGGGGCGGATGTCGTGGTGGTGACGTACGGCATCACCGCGCGCGTCGCCCGCATGGGAATCCGATTGGCCCGGGAGGACGGGGTGAAGGTGGGTGTACTGCGGCTCATCGTCGTGTGGCCGTTCCCGGAGAAGCGGGTGCGGGAGCTGGCCGGGAACCTGAAGGCGTTCGTCGTTCCGGAGATCAACCTGGGCCAGATGTCGCTCGAGGTGGAGCGCTGCGCGGCCGGTCGCGCTCCGGTCGTTCTCGTTTCGCACGCGGGCGGCGGCGTCCACGACCCGGAGGCGATCCGCCGGGCAATCGTGAGGGCGGCGGCATGAGCGAAGCGAGACAGACGGCCGAGACGCGCCCGGAAGCGCACCCCATCTCCCCCTACGTGCGGATGGACCGGATGCCGCACATCTGGTGTCCGACGTGCGGCATCGGCACGGTCGTGAAGTGCTTCGCCGCCGCGCTCGAGCGGACCGGAACCGATCTGGACAAGGTGGCGGTCTGCTCGGGCATCGGCTGCACCGGTCGCGTGGCCGGTTACATGAAGCTCGACGGCTTTCACTCCACCCACGGCCGTGCCGTCCCCTTCGCCACCGGGCTCAAGCTCGGGCGGCCGGAGCTCCTGGTGACCGTGTTCTCGGGCGACGGCGATCTGGTCGGTATCGGCGGCAACCACTTCATTCACGCCGCGCGCCGCAACATGGATCTCCTGATCGTCCTGGTGAACAACTTCATCTACGGAATGACGGGCGGACAGAACGCGCCGACGACGCCGGTGAACGCCCGCTCGTCCACGATGCCGTTCGGAAACTTCGAGCGGCCGTTCAGCCTGCCTTATCTCGCCGCGAGCTCGGGGGCCACGTACGTGGCGCGCTGGACCTGTCTCCACGTGCGACGACTCACGAAGTCGTTCCAGGAGGCCATCCAACGCAAGGGTTTCCGCTTCGTCGAGGTCATCGCCCCCTGCTCCACCCTCTACGCGCGGCTCAACAAGCTGGGCTCGGGGTACGACCTGCTGCAGTACTACTACGAGAACTCGGAGATCCGACACGGCGCCGACACACGGAACATGGACATCGACTTCCAGGGTCCGATCGTCTGCGGCAAGTTCGTGGACGAGGAGCGGCCCACGTTCCTCGACATGATGCACGATCACTACGGACGCGTTCTCGGAGACAAGTACGTTCCCATGTCCGAAGAGGGAGGATGGATCCGTGCCCCGGACTGAGATTCGGATCACCGGCTTCGGCGGACAGGGCGTCGTCATGTGCGGCTACGTCGTCGGGCGCGCCTACGCGATCGAGGCCGGGCACCAGGCCACGATGATCCAGAGCTTCGGTCCCGAGGCCCGGGGGTCCTCGTGCAGCGCCACGCTGGTCCTGAGCGAGGACGAGATCCTGTACCCGTACGCGCGTCGTCCCCACGTGCTCGTGGCCATGTCGGCGGAGGGGTACGACAAGTACCGGCACGAGCTCCGCTCGGACGGAATCCTGGTCTACGAGCAGGACCTCGTAGATCCGGCGGGAGAGACGCGCACGAAGTTCGGGGTCCCGTCCACGCGCATCGCCGAGAACCTCGGGCGCACCATCGTACAGAACATCGTGATGCTGGGGTTCTTCGCGGCGGTCACGGGATTCGTCACGCGTGGACAGATGCGCGCGGCGGTGGAAGCCTCCGTTCCGGCCGGAACGGTGGAGTTGAATCGGAAGGCCTTCGACGCCGGCTGGGATCACTATCAGCAGGAGCAACGAGACCGAGAACCGTGGACGCGGCCATGGTTGTCGGACGGGCGGGAACCCGCCCGGTCCGCGGCCGGCCGCACCCTTGGAGGAGGGTGACATGGTCGCCGGAAAAGGAGGGGAGAGCTCGACCCATCCGGCGAGCGAGACCAGGGCCCTCGTCATCGGGGGCGGAATCGCGGGCATCCAGGCGGCTCTGGATCTGGCGAACGCCCGTATCCCGGTGACTCTGGTGGAGAAGTCTCCGTCGTTGGGCGGGCGCATGGCCCAGCTCGACAAGACGTTCCCCACCATGGACTGTTCGATCTGAATCCTGGGGCCCAAGGCCCTGGATGCCGGTCGGCATCCGTTGATCGAGGTCCTGAGCAACGCCGAGGTCGTGGGCTGCGAAGGAGAGCCCGGACGTTTTCGGGTTCGCGTACGCCGGCACCCGCGCTACGTGCGGGAAGACCTCTGTACCGGGTGTGGTCTCTGCGTCGACGCATGTCCCCAGGTGTCGGGAAACGAGTTCGATCTCGGGCTCAAAGCCCGGAAAGCGATCTACCGCCCCTTCCCTCAGTCGGTTCCCGCCACCTACGCCATCGATCGGGACCTGTGTCTCAACGACAAGATCCTGGTCTGCGACCGATGCATGGCGGTCTGCGACATCGACGCGATCGACTTCGACGATCCCGGTGAGGAGACGGAACGGACCGTCGGGTCCGTTCTCGTCGCCGTCGGCTTCCAGGAGTTCGACGCCCGCAAGCTGGGCAACTACGGCTACGGCCGCTTCCCCAACGTGGTGACCAGTCTGGAGCTGGAGCGTATGTTGAGTCCGGCCGGCTCGACGGGCGGTCACGTCGTGCGCCCCTCGGATCAGCGCACGCCACGACGCGTCGTGTTCGTCCAGTGCGTGGGCGCCCGGGGAGAGGGCGGCCGGCCCTACTGCAGCCGATTCTGCTGCATGAACGCGGTGAAGGACTCCCTCCTCCTGCGTGAGCACGATCCCGACGTGGAGGACGTGACGATCCTCTACACGGATCTCCGCGCGTTCGGGAAGGGGTTCGACCAGTTCGTCCAGCGCTCCCGCGACGAGAAGAGCGCCCAGTACGTCCGCGGCCGTCCCGCGAAGGTCGAGTGCGACATCGAGACCGATACGCTCGAGGTCTTTGTGGAGGACACGCTCGGTCACGAGCTGAGGCGGATCCCGGCCGATCTCGTGGTGCTCTCGGTGGCCGCCGCACCCAGCGACCAGGCCGTCGCCCTCGCGGAGATCCTGGGCATCGAGACCGACACCTACGGGTTCATTCAGCCGAGTGATCCGGCCCTGTCGGCCGTGGAGACCTCCCGCGAAGGCGTGTACGTGTGCGGCAGCGCCGTGGGTCCGCAGGTGATTCCCGATGCCGTCGCCCAGGCTTCCGCTGCAGCGTCCCGGGCGGCCCTGTACCTGACGGGACACCGCGCTCCCGAGGAGACGGAGCCCGTCGAGCCGATCGACGTGTCGGGCCCGCCCCGGGTGGGCGTGGTGGTCTGCCACTGCGGGGTGAACATCGCCGGCCTCCTGGACGTCAAGGAGCTCGCGACCTACGCGGAGTCACTTCCCGACGTCGTGGTCGCCGACACGGATCTCTTCTCCTGCTCGTCCACCGGGCAGGATCAGATCGCGGAGATCGTCCGGGAGCACCGACTCAACCGTCTGGTCGTCGCGGCGTGCACCCCCCGCACCCACGAACCGGTCTTCCGCGAGACGCTGAGTCGAATCGGGATGAATCCCTATCTCCTCGAGATGGTGAACATCCGCGACCAGTGCTCGTGGGTCCACGTCAAGGAGGCGGCCGAGGCCCAGGAGAAGGCGAAGTCCCTGCTGCGCATGGGCGTGGCCCGGGCCGCGCGTCTCGATCCGCTCGAGGAGCGTGAGGTTCCCATGACCCGTGAGGCCCTCGTCATCGGCGGCGGCATCGCCGGCATCCAGGCCGCGACCGACCTGGCGGAGCAGGGCTTCCCCGTGACGCTCGTCGAGAAGACGGACCGGCTCGGCGGGCGGCTGGCGGGAGAGAGCCTGATGCTCCTGTACCCCACGATGCGCCCCGCAGCCGAGGTTCTGGCGGAGAAGATCGAGCGCCTGAAGGCGAGCGGAGCGAAGATCCTGTTGGGAACCGAGGTCGATGACGTCAGCGGATACGTCGGCAACTTCGACGTCACCCTGACGAACGGAAAGGCCGACTCGCTGCGCGTGGGAGCGATCGTGCTCGCCCTGGGAGCCGACCTCCACGACCCCACCGGTGAGTACGGCTACGGGGAGCTTCCCAACGTCGTCACGAGCGCGGAGCTCGAGAAAGCACTCTTCGACAAGAAGCTGCCGCACGCCGACGGCCAGGGCCCGCAGAGCGCGTCCTTCATTCTCTGCGTCGGGTCGCGCGATCTCGAAAGCCATCGGGGCTGTTCGCGCTACTGCTGCCCGACCGCGATCAAGCAGGCCATCCAGCTGCGGGAGCAGGGGGTGGACGTCACCGTCTTCCACCGGGGCATCCGGACGATCTCCTCCGGCGCCGAGGAGATGTACCGCCGGGCCCGCGGCATGGGCGTGCTCTTCGTGCGGATCCCGGACGGCGAGAAGCCCGAGATCATCGGCGAGGATCGGGTCGGCGCGGTGCGCTGCTTCGACGACCTGCTCCGGCGCCGCATCGAGGTCCAAACCGATCTCGTCGTCCTGAGCGTGGGAATGAGGCCGCTCCAACCCGATACGGATCGACTCCACGTCATGCTCAAGGCGAGCGTGGGTCTGGACGGCTTCTTCATGGAGCGCCACCCCGAGCTCGCTCCGGTGGAGACGACCGTCGAAGGCGTGTTCGTCGCCGGAACGGCCCAGGGACCGAAGGACATCGTGGACTCCGTCGCGCAGGCGTCGGCGGCGGCGGCCAAGGCCGCGGTATTCCTGTCCCACGAAAAGGCGAAACAACATCCGGCGATCGCCCGCCTCGACCCCGATCCGTGTCAGATGTGCGGCATCTGCGCGGGCGTCTGCCCCTACAGCGCGATCCAATGGGAGAAGAAGACCACGCCCGAGATCGTGGAGGCCCTCTGCGCCGGCTGCGGCACCTGCGGGGCCGCGTGTCAGTTCGGCGCGATCACCATGCTGCACTTCAGCGACGATCAGCTGCTGGCTCAGGTCCGGGCGATGCTGGAGTCCCGGCCCGCGGAAAAGGTCGTGGTGTTCGCGTGCAACTGGTGCTCGTACGCCGGCGCCGACATGGCCGGCATCTCGCGTCTCCAGTACCCGGCGACCGCCCACCTGATCCGGACGATGTGCTCCGGGCGCGTCTCCGAGGAGATGGTCTTGGAGGCCTTCCGGTGCGGCGCGCCGGTCGTGCTGGTGTCCGGGTGCCACTATTCGGACTGCCACTACATCAACGCGAACCGCCAGACGGTGAAGCGGGTCCAGAAGCTCTGGGGCAAGCTGGAGAGGGCCGGTGTTCGGCCCGAGCGACTCCAGCTCGAGTGGATCAGCGCGGCCGAGGGCCAGAAGTTCGCGGAGGTCATGCGGCGAATGGAAGAGCTCCGGAAGACCGTCGCGCCCGAGGAGATCGAGCACTCGATGGAGGCGCTGAAACCCAAAGTTCGGAAGACGAGGGCAAAGGCGAAGACGAAGACGGCGACCCCGTCCTGAGCGAACAGAGGACAAGCGATGGATGCCACGATCTGGCTGTTCCGGTGCATGGCGTGCGGCCACGAGTACGAGAACGAGGTGCGCAAAGACGAGGACAAGGAGCGGTCCTGCCCCGACTGCCGATCGAACAGCATCCGTCAACTGAAGCGAAAGCCGGCGGCGAAGGGAGAGTCCGATGCCCGCACCGAAGCCTGAGCCCGCATCGAAACCCGAGCCCGCACCGAAGACCGAGGACACGCCGAAGTCGGAGGACGGGGCGAGACCCGAGGGCGATGTCGTCCACGTCGACTTCGAGTTCCGGCGGGAGCTGGCGAAGAAGGTGGAGGGAAACCTCGCCAACTTCTGCTACCAGTGCGGCGCCTGCGTCGGCGATTGCCCCGCGGCCATTTACAGCGACAAGTTCAACCCGCGCGAGATCATGTTGCAGGTCCTGTACGGGCTGGAGCCGGAGCTCTTGGGCGAGGAGTCCGTCCTCTGGCTCTGCACGAACTGCTACAACTGCCACGAGCGCTGTCCGCAGGAAGTCAAACCGGTCGAGGTGATCCTCTCCCTCAAGAACATGCTGGCCGATCGGGGGTTGATCTCCGCCGGGGTGGAGCGGGTCATCAAGACCTTCGAGACCACGGGCCGGACGGTGCCGGCCTCCACCGCGGTCGACCGGCAGCGCGAGAAGTTCGGGCTCTCCCCGATGCCGGCCGTCCCGGTCGACGAGATCCGTACGCTCCTGGAGGAGCCGCCGGAGGACGGGCCGGACCCGGTGGTGGAGAAGGAGATCTCTCCGCACCCGGTGACGAGAACCGACCGCTTCGCATTCTTCCCCGGCTGCCTGATTCCGGCGCGCTATCCCGCGATGGAGAAGGCGATCCGCCGCACCCTCGAGACCCTCGGCGTGAAGCTCGTGGACATGGAGGGGGCCTCGTGCTGCCCCGATCCGATCTACTTCAAGTCGAAGGACAAGCTGAGCTGGCTGACCGTGGCGGCCCGCAACCTCTCACTCGCCGAGGAGCTGGGGCTCGACGTCGTAACGAACTGCTCGGGTTGCACCGCGACCCTTTCCGAGGCCTGGCACCTGCTGCATGACTCCGAGCTCCTGGAGAAGGTGGACCGGCGGCTTCGCCGCATCGGACGCCGGTACCACGGGACCACCCGGGTTCGCCACGTGGCCACGGTTCTCCGCGACTGCATCGGAATCGGACGGATTCGGGATTCGGTGGTGCGCCCTCTGGAGGGTCTCCAGATCGCCATCCACTACGGCTGCCATCTTCTCAAGCCGAGCGCGGTGATGCGCGTCGACGATCCCAACGACCCGAGAATGATGGAGGACCTCGTCGGTGCCCTCGGCGCCGAGCCCGTGCGCCATCACAACTGGCACCTCTGCTGCGGAAAGGCCTGCCAGGAAGAGGACCTCCCTGCGAACATGATGCGCGACCTGCTCACCTCCGTCCGGGAGGAGGACGCCGAGCTTCTCTGCCTCATCTGCCCCACCTGCTTCGGCCAGTTCGATCACGGGCAGATGAAGATCGCGCAGCGGTTCGAGGAGGACTTCCACATCCCCTCGATCTACTACATGCAGCTCCTCGCCTTCGCCCAGGGAGTTCCCTACGACGAGCTCGGGCTGGAGCGGCATCGTTTCAAGCCGGAGTGCCTGCGGCGGTTCGAAAAGTCGGCCTGACCTGCGTTTTTCACGAGCCTCCGCCGCGGTAACGGCAAATCGCGCCCGGCTTCGCTTGCATTCATCACGCCGGTGTGTGTATCGTCGGAAATCGTAGGAGGCGTTCCGGTCCCCGACGCCACGATGGACGTGCGAGGACCCTGATGAGAAACGCGCTCATCGCTCCACTGCTGGCCGTTCTCCTGACCTCACTCGCCGGAGCGTCCGCTTCGGACCTGACCGCGCGACGGCCTGTCGAATCCGAGAGACCCTCCCCCGCGAACGGTGCAGCACTTCACGGCCGGGACGTCCCCCGGCCGGTCGTGGCCGGGGAGGACATCGCCACCGCTCTCCCCATCGCCGTTCTTCCGTATGCCGACTTCGGGACCACGTGCGGTTTCCTCGACGACTATGACGAAGTCTGTCCCTTCGACGGCTCGACGGCGCCGGATGTCGTCTACGCGTATACGCCCGGTCACGACTCCCACATCGGCGTCAGTCTGTGCGAGTCGGCCTACGACACGAAGGTCTACGTCTACGAGAACGCGTGGCCGAACCTCGTCGCCTGCAACGACGACGCATGTGGACCGGACGGCTATCGCTCCGAGATCTTCTCGCTGCCCGTGATCGCCGGCAACACGTACTACATCGTCGTCGACGGATACGGCGAGCTCTGCGGCGACTTCTTCCTGCAGATCGACGAGGTTGTCTTCGAAACCCTCGAGTGTCCGGCGGATGCGATCGCCGAGGGGGAGCCGGACTGTTACGACGGGTACGAGGACCAGTTCAACAGCGGCTGCAAGGCGTATCCCCAACCCGCGTTCAGCACCCTCCATGGAACAGCGAACGGCCGCTCTTTCGCCGTCTGCGGCACGAGCGGGACCTTCCTCTTCGAGGGAAGCAGCTTCCGGGACTCGGATTGGTACGAGCTCCAAGTGGTCGAAGAGAACACGATCACGTTCAAGTGCACGGCTCAGTTCCCCGTCTTGATCGTCGTGATGGATGCCAACGC
This sequence comes from bacterium, assembly GCA_025774805.1. Lineage (GTDB taxonomy): Bacteria > ARS69 > ARS69 > ARS69 > ARS69 > JALGZR01. The sequence goes on along the minus strand of JALGZR010000025.1, from coordinate 56,598 downwards.
GGGCTGCGAGGGTCCCCCGGAGGTCCTGGGGTCGGCCGAAGCCGGCGTCTTTCCGGACGTCGCGACGATCTCGTACACCTTCCCTCCCGGAGTCTACTGGTTCTGGGTGGGGCCCTCCGTCTTCACCGGGATCCCCTGTGGACGGCTTTACGTGCTGACCGTTACCGGCTTCACGGGAGACGCGACCTCGGTCTCCACGTCGGCGAGAATCCCCTCGGCGTCGTGGTCCGCCATCAAGAATCTCTATCGTTAGCCTGCATTTCTCACCAGGCTCGTCGCGAGGCTGCGGATGGCCGTGTCTGGCGAGGAGATGGGGTGCTTTCGCCCGAGGCGGGGCCGTAGCCCCGTCGCAGGACGGAAGTGCCCCAACGACGAAGCCAGGCGCGGCTTCGCCGCTGCCGCAGCAGAGCCGGGTGAGAAATGCAGGTCAGGTCGTGGCCTCGGAGGCCGGCTTTCTCGCCCCGGCCGAGCGCGGGCGTGTCCCGGTCGCGGAGACTTCGCGGGGAGCGCCGAGGAGGGAGTCGGCGCGCCCCACCGACTCCCGGCCCCGGATGAACGCCGCCCTCAGCAGCCGGTGGACGCGATCGCGCATCCCGCGCTTCCCATCGCCCCGTTGTTGCTCGCGAATCCCAGAACGGCCATCGCGATTCCCATCGCGCAGAGCTTCCACCCCGCTCCGGTCGCCTCTTCGGGCACCGACTCCGGCGCCGCTCCCGGAGAACCGGTCGGGGGAAGGAGCGCGGCCGAGAGGAGGAGTGCGGCCAGCAGGGCGGTGACGGCATACCGTACGGGGAGAGGAGAGAGCTTCGCGTGTCGGGTCATGATGTTCACGGTCTCCACGGGGGAGCGGGTCTTCTGGCAACGGAACCGAGGTCGGCGGGCAATCGGGCGAGAGCGCACCGCCGCTGGGTGGCTTGATCCCGTCAGGAAGGGGACCTCAAGCAGGAACGATACCGAGGCCGACGTCTCGGAACGGTGGGCGGGGACGGCCGCAGCAGAGACCGGCGAGAATCGCGGGGCAGAGCCGGCCGCTCGGGTCCTGCCTCCCCGTTCGGTGAATCGTCGCTCCCCACGGTTCCAGTCGGCGCTCGAGAGTTCACTGCCGTCCGGCCGCACCGGCGGTGTCGAGTGCGTGCACCAAGCGTGCCGCCAACGAGCGTAACGCCCGGCGCGTGAAGGACCGCATCCGGTCGATCGGCATCTGGAAGCCGGGTTCGGCGGATGCGGATGAACGGTCTACCCACGATGGCTCGAAGGGCCGGGAGGCGCGTCGAATTGACCCCGCCGTGGCGATGATAGTAGGATTGTCCTTGACCAGGCCAGGAAGGGAGGAGCGTACCGAAACGATCGTCAGACTCCGTTGCAGTGAGCTCGCTTCCCTCAGTGAGCGGCCGTCCGTGTTCGAGCCTCACCCGGCCGAGCGCTTTTGCATTGGAGGTGTCTGATGCGCAGATCCTTGGCCCTCTCCCCCCTGATCCTCTTCGCTTGCAGCTCGATTGCCCTCGCGGTCCTCCCCCTCCCGCCTCTCTGCGGCGTCGGAAACAACGTCGGAAGCACTCCTTGTCATCACAAGTTCACCAATCACGATTCTCCCGGGTCCCTCGGAGATACGCTGATCGTCTACGTGACCCTTCGAGACGAGTTTGCGAACCCGGTCGCCGGATGTCTGACCACGGCTCACCTCCAGTATGACGACACGATCTCGGGATACGGCCTGGGCGGCAAGGCGTTCTGGGACTGCTGTGCTTTCCGCGGGACGGGCACCACGGACGCGAACGGCCGCGTCGAGTTCTACTTTCCCTTCGTCCAGGGCCGGGGGCACCTGAGCTACTCCGTTACCGCCCGGTGCCCGTACGACATCCCCATTGGCGGAGAGACCTGGATCCCGTTCACGAGCACGAACCTCCGCGGGGATCCCAGCGGCGTCACGAACGTGTTCAGCCTCGCCCTGTGGGCCGGTGGCCTTCCGCCGGGCTACGACGTTTACATGGACTACACGTGCGACGGCACGGTGGACGTGTACGATCTGGGCTTCTGGGCCAGCGGTCTGACCGTAGACTGCTCGACCGTGTCCTGCCCGTAGACTCCGGTCGCGAGGAAAGGCCTTGGCGGGGGCGCTGAAAGGCGTTCCCGCCTCCGTCTCCGGGTCCACCGAATGCCGCGGCGCCGGAGGCACCAAAACTGACATATATCAGTTCTTTGCACGACGAAGGTCATGTCGGCCGAGCCCCGCCTCGTGCAAGAATCGAGTCGGGATCGCCGGGCGGTCGCTCGGCCGGTTCGTAAGGTGATGACACGACCCGTGGATCCCGGTGCCGGCACCCGTCCCGCCTTTCGCGGATCCGCACTCCCCCGCGGCGAGCACGAGAGGCCGGACCGGTTGCCCGGACCCCGCGGCGCCGCCGGGTCGATCAACACGAGGAGAGGATCGTGAAAAGACCCGCCCTGCTCGCCGCGGTCGTGGGCCTGGCCTGCTCGGGCCTCGCGTCGGTCTCGACCGCCGAGGAGCGAATCGAAGTGCAGACGATCGATCTCACGTCCGGTGAATTCCGTCTCGTGACCGAGCCCTGCGGCACCCGGATCGAGATGGATGGATTCGGCCACCTCATGGCGCCGGGGAGACCCATGCTCCCGGCGCGGAACTTCTCGGTTCTCCTGCCCCCCGGCGCGCGCGTCCTGTCTCTGGACGTGCAGGAGACCGGTGCCCGCGACGTACCGGGAACCCACCGGATCGTCGCGACTCCCCTCCTGGTGCCCCTGACGCATTCTCCGGAAGTCATGGAGGAGATGCGGCGGGAGTGGAACCGCAACCACGACGAGGTCTTCGGCTCGAATCGAGCCTATCCGCCGGTGGTCGCGCGGATCACGGGATCGGGCACGCTGCGGAAGTACTCCTACGTCTCGATCTCGTTCTGTCCGTTCACCTATCGCGCCGCCTCGGGCCGTCTGACGCACCACGAATCGGTGCGGGCTCGGATTCGATTCGCGCTTCCGGATCCCGCCGGCCCCGAAGGGCAGGCCGTCGCCCGGCTTCTCCGGGACACCGTCGCCGACGACCGGGCGGAGGGGCTGTTCGTGAACTACGCGCAGATGGCGTCTCTGTACGAACCGAGCGGCTCGCCCTCCCCGCCGAATCCCGACACCCACGACTACGTGATCATCGCGCGGGACGACATGGTGAGCGCCGTGACCTCCTCCGATTTCGTGAGCTGGAAGACGGGTCTCGGGCACGATGTCCGGATCGTTCTGAGCAACGGACCCGAGATCGGCGATCAGCCCGGCGGTGACTTCGCCGAGAGGATCCGGAACTTCCTTCGCGCCTCCTACGGCCCTTGGGGCATCGAGTACGTCCTGCTGATCGGCAACTACGCCCGCGTCCCCATGCGCTACTGCTTCGCCGATCCGACGAATCACGCGCACAACCCGTCCAACCCGTCCAACCCGGGTGGATCCGTTCCGACCGACTACTACTATGCGGACCTGTCGTTTCCGGACGACGTGTCCTGGGACTCCGATGGGGACGGCTACTACGGAGAGTACGGTCAGGACACGCCCGACTTCCTGGCGGAGATCTCCGTCGGCCGGATTCCGACGAACAACCTGACCAAGATCACGTACGCCCTCGACAAGCTGGTCCAGTTCGAGCAGGACACCGGCGCCTGGAAGAACTGTGCGCTCCACGGCGCGGCGATCCTGTTCTACGAGAACCAGGATTACATGGGCATTCCGTTTCGCGACGGGGCCGACTGCCTGAACCTGATCGAGACCGGCTTCATGAGAGGATGGCCCATGGCCCGGTACTGTGAGCACGAGGGTCTGAGCCCGTCGACCTATCCCTGGTTGGCCCTGACCCAGGCCTCATTCACGAGCGAGTGGCGCAACGGCAAGTACGGAATCGTGAACTGGGCGGGCCACGGATCGCCGAACGGCGCGTGGCGAGTGATCTGGGATTGGGACGACGGGGACGGCGTGCCCGAGACGGACGGCTCGGACGGTTTCAGCCACGAGGCTTTCGTCGCGGATTGGGTCAGTCTGGAAGACGATCACCCCTCGATCGTGTTCGCCGTCTCCTGCAACGTCGGCTACCCGGAGCCGAACGCCCAGGGACGTCTCGGGGTCGACCTGTTGACCCTTCCCTCCTTCGGCGCCTCCGCGGGGGTGGTCAGCTCCTCCCGAGTCGCGGCGGTCTCCGCAGATTGGCCCACGTCTCCAGGGGGAGCCGAGTCGATCTGCTGCGAGTTCAACCGGTACCTGATCGCGGGTCCGTCCGGCGCCGGGAGGGTCGGCGATGCCCTGTACGACGCCAAGCACTATTGCCACGTGAACTACGGGTGGGACCACTACTTCGAGTACTGGAACCTGTACGACTACAACCTGTACGGAGATCCGGCCCTGGTGTGGGAGGGAGTTTCGAGCGCGGTCGACGTTTCGTCGCTGGACACGTTCGTCGAGCGGGGGACCTCGCCCGCCAACTTCCCGAATCCCTTCGGTCCCGGTACGCGAATCGAGTACGACCTGGCGGCGGACGGCCGGGTCCGTCTGGAGATCTTCGACGTTCACGGGAGGACCGTCGCGGAGCTCGTGAACGAGCACCAGAAGGTCGGCTCAAAGAGTGTCCCCTGGGACGGCCGGAATCGGGAAGGAGCGGAGTGTCCCTCGGGGATCTACTTCTTCCGTCTCCAGGCCGGTGAGCGCACCGTCTCCCGGAGCATGGTCCTTCTGAGGTAGGCGTCGGGCCGGGGACTCCGGTCCGGGGTCCTCTCCCGATCGAGGCCCGTCGCTGTTTCAGCGGGTGAGCACGAACCGGCGGCTCTCCGCCCGGTCTCCGGCGACGAGCCTCACGAAGTAGACCCCGGAGGGCGCGTTTCGTCCGCGCTCCGTGCGGCCGTCCCAGGTCACTCGATGGCTCCCCGCAGGCCGATCCTCGCTCAGGAGACGGCGCACGAGGCGGCCCCGCACATCGACCACTTCGAGGGAGATGCGGGTTCGAGAGGGAACGGCGAAGGGAACCGTCGCCTCCGACCGGGCCGGGTTCGGGAAGATGGAGCCGAGCAGGGATCGCGTCGCGCCTTGCGGAAGCTCGCCCGCACCCGTCGCGGAGGGGCAGTCGTCGAAGAGGAGGTCCAGCTCGAGCGGAACCGACGTCGAGTAGAGGGAGTCGTCGAGGAAGGCCGATCGGTTGGGATCTCCCGGACACTCGGGCGCGAATGCCGTTTCCGCCGCCGCTCGCCGGAAGAAGCGGAACTGCAGATTGCGGAACGTGCCGGTCGGAAACGTCAACCGGGTCGCGTAGATACCGTCGCCCGCGATCCCGTCCGGCGGGACCCCGTCATCCAGAAGGCGTGTCCCGGGCGGCACGTCCCAGGCCAGCGGAAGCTCGCTGCCGCCGAGGCCGAGCGAGTCGCCCGGGCCGAAGGGGGGGTCCATCGGTGCGGCCTGGACCCGGAAGATCACGTCGATGTCGTGGCTCGTATGGTTCACCGGCGCCGCGTCCTCCCACCAGAGATCGAGCGTGTCCCGGCCATCGGGATGAGCCGCGGAATCGAGCGTAACCATGCGATTCCCGGGCAGCGTCTCGAGATCGCTGCACTGGTGGGAGAACCGGAACTCGACGTCCGCGGTCTCGGGGCCGCCGGTCGCACTCGTGCAGGGCACGCAGAAGAAGACCTTCTGGGCCCAGGTCGAGTCCCCGTCCGCGTCCTCGAGCTGGACGTCGCAGAGGGGGGACCACGTGAGCGGCTCCATGCTCCCCTCGAGCGCAAAGGTGTGAGGAGGGGTGTCGTGGCTCTTCATGCGCTCGCTCATCCGTCCCTTCACGAGCAGCTGCTCGAGGTGAAACGTGAAGACGTTTCCGACACCGTCGTCGACGATCACGTTTCCCGCGAGGTCCTGAACGTTGATCACCTTGACCTGCTCGCAGGTTCCGAAGCCGTAGAACCCGCTCGGGAACCGGATCTCCGTGCGGTTCGGCGGATACCAGAAACCCTGAATCGGGTTTTGACCCGTGTTCACGTCGATGTAGCTGGTGAAGTGGACCGCCGCGAACCAGTCGACGGGCTCGCTGTAGACGAATTCCAGGAGGGCGGTCTCCTCGGGATTCGCCGGATCGTAGACGACGCGAGCCGAAGCGATCGTGGGCGGTATGGTGTCGGGATCGGCGCGAAGAGCCGGATCCGCGGTGCCGCCCCGCGGCCAGAGCCCCGTGAGCACCCCCACGACGAGACCTATCCACCTCATGATGCGACTCCGGGATGTGAGTGAGGCAGGTTCGGAGGGAGGGGAATGAACCTCGACCGTTCTTCCTCAGAATACCACAATGAGAGCCGACCTCCCAGGCCCCGAAGACGGCCGCCCGTGGGCGGTCCGCCGCCCGGGTCAGAAGCTCTCGTAAACGATCTCTCGGCAACGGAATCGCGCGATCCGTGAGTAGCCGGCCCGGCGAATCCGCTCGATGCCTCGGGGGAAATCGCGCAGAAGGTGAGCGGGATCGTGGGCGTCCGCCGCGAGGGTCACGCCGATCTTCCGTCGATGACATTCCCTCAGGAGCTCGAGCGCCGGGTAGCCGTCCGCGCACGGCTTGTGCCATCCGGCCGTGTTCAGCTCGACGATCATTCCCGCCCGGCCGACCGCGTCCAGCGCCTCGTCGATGACCGCGCCGAGATCGGTCGTGGGATGATGGCCGAACTTCTTCGGCAGATCGGCATGACCGACGATGTCGAAGAGACGACTCTCCGCCATCGCGCGGACCTTCACCCAATAGAGCCGAAACCGCTCGTTCCGCTCTTCAGGTCGAAGCTCGTCCCAGTCGAGTGCCGACGCGTCGACCCGGAACCCGTCCACTTCGTGCACCGACCCGATGACGAAGTCGAATGGAAAACCGTCCAGGCCGTCGCGAATTGCCTCCTCCTGGCCCGGAAACCAATCGACCTCGAGCCCGAGGCGGACGACCGGCGACGTCCCGCCCGCGTGAGTGCGCACGTCCTCGACGTAGTCGGCGAGACGATCCACGGGCATTCCCCAGGGCGGCGTCCGCCCGGACGGGTGCAGCACGTAGTGATCTGAGATCCCCAGCTCGTCGACACCGAGACGGCCCGCGCGCTCCACGAGCTCCGCGACGGACACCGATCCGTCGCTCCAGCTCGTGTGGTTGTGGTAGGTGGCCACGCTCATCGTGGCGGCGGAACCTAGTCGACCCACTCGCCGCTCCGCATCAGGGCCTGCGTCGATCCGTCGGAGCCCGCGCCGTCGACGTCCATTTCCCCCGATCCGATCATGAAGTCGACGTGGACCAAGCTCTCGTTCCCTCCCGCGCGCGCGTAGTCCTGGTCGGACATCTCGCCTCCCCCCGCGATGCAGACGCGGTACGACTTCCCGACGGCGAGATGGCACGAGGCGTTCTCGTCGAGGAGCGTGTTGTAGAAGAGAATGCCGGATTGGGAGATCGGGGAGCTGTGAGGAACGAGCGCGACCTCGCCGAGGCGCGCCGCGCCGTCATCGGTGTCGATCAGCTGCCGGAGAACGGCGGCGTTCCGTTCCGCCTCGACGTGGACGACGCGTCCGTTCTCGAATCGGAACTCGAAACCTTCGATCACCGCTCCCGCATAGCTGAGAGGTTTCGTGGATCGTACGACTCCGTCCACGCGATCCCTGTGAGGAGCCGTGAAGACCTCTTCCGTCGGCAGGTTCGCGACGAAGGGGATCTTCTTCCCGGCGGTCTTGCTCTCTCCCCCCAGCCACAGGTGACGTTCGGGAAGACCGACCGTCAGATCCGTTCCCGGTCCCCGAAACCGCAGGGCCGAGAACTGCCTCTGATCGAGATACTCCCGGCGGCGGGCCAGCCCGGCAATGTGATCCTTCCACGCCCGGAACGGGTCCGCCTGATCGATGCGACAGATCCGGAAGATCCGGTCCCAGAGCCGATCGGTCCCCTCTTCGGGAGCCGCATCGGGAAAGACGTGGGCGGCCCAGCTCGGGATCGGAGCGGAGACCACGCACCAGTTGAGCTTCTTGCTGACGATCCGCTTCGAGAAGGGCAGAAGATAGGCCTGCAAGTCCTTCTGAGTCTTCGCGACGAGCTCGGGGTCCTGATCCTTCAGGAGGGACGGATCGGTCGCATAGACCGTGATGACGGCGTCCCCTCGCTCTCCGCATCTCAACAGGGCGTCGGCCAAGGACGTGGGCAGCTCATCGAAGGAGTCCGCCGGGGCGTGCTGGAAGCGAGCGAGGTTGGTCGCGTCGTCCACCCAGAGCACCTCGACCAAACGCGCCCCCGCCTGGTACGCCTTCTTGACCAGGAGACGTGCGAAGGGGGCCGTTTCGACGGGAGCCCGGACAATGAGCCGCTGGCCGCTCTGAAGACCGACTCCCACGCGGACCGCCAGATCGGCATACTTCTCCAGTTTCGTTTCGAACGAGTCCGACACGGTCGATCCCTCCCGTCCCGGTCCGGCCCTCGGCGGACCGCTCCGGTGGTGCCCGGACTGGCCGAGGGGCTCCTGAACGCGGTGACACGACGCGGGGAGTATAGAGGGCGGGGCGGGGGCGTTCCACACGGGAGATCGGCCCGTCACCGCTCCGGCGGGGTCTCTCGGGCGCGGACCCCCCCCACCCCCGGATCGGGCGACGGCGTTCGCCGATCGTCCGGGGGATTCGGGCCTTCCTTGGCCGACTTTTGCCTTGATTCGACCTTCCTGGCCGCCGATGGGTCGTATGATCGGCCTCCTTCCCGGGGGATCTCCTCGGAAGGGGTCGTGAGGCCGGGAAGATCACCAATCTGGGAGAAGGGAACATGAGAGCTCTGAAGCCGTTTCTGTTGCTCGCGTTGATCGTCGCCGTCGGGTCGGTCTTCACCGTGCTCGCGGACGACAGCGCGCAACCCGCCGCCGAAGAGGACGCGAAGGCCACCCCCGCCCGCAAGGCGGCTCCGGAGCCGGTGCGAGAGGTGGAGGGCGTGGAGTCGCCGGCGGAAGCCAAGGAGATCACGGCCCGGAAGGCGGAGATCGCGCCCGTGCTCGAGCTTGCCGCGGTCGCCGTCTGCAAGGACGTCGAGGACCGTCAGCCCGTCGGGGGCGGGACCTCCTTCACGACGGACGTCGGTATGCTGTTCTGCTTCACGGACGTGCGGAACGCCCGGACCCCCACCCAAATCTTTCACCGCTGGTACGTCGGGGACACCCTGGTCAACGAGATCCCGATCACCGTGAAGGGACCCCGTTGGAGGTGCTGGAGTCAAAAGACGATCTGGCCCGGATGGAGCGGGGACTGCCGCGTCGAGATCGTGACGGAAGAGGGGGACGTGATCGGAACCTCGGCCTTTGCCCTCGATGGAGGGACGAAGGCTCCCGCGCCCGAGCCGAAGGCCGGGACCGCCTCCTCCGGCTGACCCCGGCCGCAAGGGGAAGACCTCGAGAGATCGACCGATGATCGAGAACGGGGCGGGACCGAGCTCCCGCCCCGTCTTCGTCGGCCGCGCGGGCGATGCCCCTCCTCTCACGCCTCCCCGATCCCCGGATCCATCACTCGCCCCAGGAACAGGAGACTGCCCGTCTCCCGGTCGCGGATCAGGAAGAGGAAGGGGTGGTCGGCTCGGAAGAGGGCCGATCGGGACACCGCCTCGCGTTTCATGGTGACGACCGTGGCGGCGGCCGCTTCAAGGTGAGCCCGGAGTCCCCTGAATCGAGAGGCCCTCGGCGGATCGAACGTCTCGGTCCCCCGCAAAGGTGCTATGATGCCCCGTCGTGTCCCACCAAGGCTACCGAGCTCTCTCGGTCGACGGACGGTCCGATGAGGCGGCGTCACTGCAGGCGTTCGCCGACGATGTGCTGATCGGCCTGTCGGAGCGACCCAAGCACATCGCCTCTCAGTGGTTTTACGACGACACCGGCAGCCGCCTCTTCGAGCAAATCACCGAGCAGGATGTGTACTACCTGACGGCCTCGGAGCGCCAGATCTTCGAGAGCCACGGTGAACGCATGCTGGCCTCGGTGCGCAGCGGCCCGGTCGACGTGGTGGATCTCGGCTCCGGCGACGGAAACAAGACCGCGATCCTGCTCGAACCTCTGGTGGCCGCCGGCAACGACGTCCGCTATGTGCCCATCGACATCTCCGAGAAGAGCATGGAACGCTTGGTCAGAGCGATGGGTCGCCGCTACGAGACCCTGACCATCGCGGGTCTCGTCGGGGAGTACTTCGACAGCCTTCGTCGGCTCGGCGAGCAGAGCCGGCGACACAAGCTGGTCCTCTTTCTCGGCTCGAACATCGGCAACTTCACGCGCCCGAGAGTGCGGGCGTTTCTGCGGCGCCTTCACAATGCCCTGTCTCCCGGCGACCGGGTTCTCGTGGGCTTCGATCTCAAGAAGGACATCGAGATCCTGATGCGCGCCTACAACGACCCGAAGGGCGTGACCGCGCGCTTCAACTTGAATCTCCTCGAACGGATCAACCGGGAGTTGGGCGGCCACTTCGACGTCTCTTCCTTCCGCCACTTCGCCGCCTACGACGTCCACACCAGCGCCATGAAGAGCTACCTGGTGAGTGTTCGGGACCAGAGGGTGCGCATCGATCAGCTTCGCGACGAATTCCACTTCGAGGCGTGGGAGGCCCTTCACACCGAGTACAGCTACAAGTACTTCGACAGCGATATCGACGACCTCTGTGCCCACGCGAACTTCGTCGAGGAGGGCCGTTTCTACGACAAGCGACGCTGGTTCTGCGATGCTCTCTGGAAGATTGCCCGGTGACCGTTGGCCAGCTGTCGTGGCGCGAAGGCCTCTGCGGGATCTGCCCGGCGGGCTGCTGGGTCCGCGTGGGCTCGGAGAACGGCCGCATGGCCCGCGTGGAGCCTCTGCCCGACCACCCCCTCGGCATGATCTGCACGATCGGTCGCCACTCGCCCCGGGTGGTCCACGACCCCGATCGGCTGAAGACGCCCCTGCGGCGCAGGGGATCCAAGGGAACCCACGATTTCGAGGCAATCTCCTGGGACGACGCGTTCGAGATCATCGTCGCCGAGCTCGAGCGCACGAAGGCCGAGCGAGGGGCCGAGGCCACGGCCATCTACACGGGACGAGGCGCATTCGACATGGCGCTCTGCGACCTGTTCCAGCCGGCGGACACCGCGGTCTCCTCGGCTTCCAGCGTCCTCTTCCCGTTCGGGTCACCCAACACGCTGGGGGTCGGGGCGCTCTGTTACGTCTCGTTCGCCATGATCGCCCCGCACACCACACTCGGAGAGCTCTACATCACGATGGACGTGGACATCGAGCAGTCCGAGCTCGTGGTTCTCTGGGGCGCGAATCCCGCCACCGACTCTCCTCCGCTCCTGCACCGCAAGATCCTCGAGGCTCGCGCCCGCGGCGCCGAGGTCGTCTCCATCGACCCGCGCCGCAACGGCACGGCCCGTCAGGCCGGGGCCGAATGGCTCGGAGTTCGGCCGGGCACCGACGGCGCCCTGGCGCTCTCCATGATCGACGTCCTCATCGAGGAGGAGCTCTACGACGAGGCCTTCGTCCGCGAGTGGACGGTGGGCTTCGACGAGCTCGCGCAACTGACGCAGCACTACCGACCCGAGGTGGCCGAGGGCATCACGGGCGTCCCGGCCGAGCGGATCCGGGAGTGGGCGCGGCGCATCGCCACCGCGCGGGGCGCCTGCCCCGTCATGTACAGCGGCCTCGAGTATTCGGACAGCGGTGTCCAGGCCATCCGCGCGGTCTTGGTGCTCTGGGCCCTGGCCGGTCAGCTCGACGTTCCGGGCGGGCTCGTGATCCGGATGCGCGAAAACGCCTTCCCGCAGAATCGCTCCGGCTTGATCGCGAACCCGAACCCGGCACGGGCTCTGGGCCGCGACCGCTTCCCCGTGTACAGCGCGTACCGCGGCGAGTCGCACGCCATCGCGCTGCCCGAGGCGGTGCTCGAGGGACGCCCCTACCCCATCACCGCGCTCCTCGTGCTCGGCGGCTCGCTCATCACCGCGTGGCCCGATCCCGGTCTCTGGCGACGAACGCTGGGAGCGCTGGAGTTCCTCGTCTGTATCGATCGCTACCACACCGCCGACTCCGCCTACGCCGACATCGTGCTCCCCGCGACCACCTACTACGAGAACGTCTCCTACATGCGCTACGGGGGGATGTTCAAGATCCGCGAGCGCATGATCGAGCCTCAGGGCGAGGCGCGCGGCGATTTCCTCATCCTGGGCGAGCTGGCCCGGAGGCTGGGATACGGTGAGCTCTTTCCGCAGAGCGAGGAGGAGATTCTGCGCTTCGCTCTCGAGGGCAGCGGGTTCACGCTGGAGCAGGTTCGGGCGGCGGGCGGTTCCGTGCAGATCCCGGCGGTCGCCATGGAGTACCGCAAATGGGAGAAGGGCCGGCTTCGGCCCGACGGGCGTCCCGGCTTCGACACGCCCTCCGGACGGCTCGAGATCGCGTCGAGCACCCTCGCGGAGCACGGCTACGATGCGCTTCCCGTCTACACGGAGCCGGGCGAGGGACCTCTGGCGCGACCGGGTCTCGCCAATCGGTACCCCCTGGTGCTCACGTCGGGCACCCGCACCGCGTACGACTTCCGTTCCCAGCACCACAACGTCGAGGGTCTGCGCGAGTCCCAGCCGAGCCCCACCGTGCTCATGCACGTCGCCGATGCGGAGGCCCGGGGGATCGGGGACGGCGATCCCGTGTGGGTCGAGACCGCGCGCGGGCGCGTCCGCTACCACGCCCGACTCACCGATGACATCGTTCGCGGTTGCGTGGATCCGCAGATGGGCGGCGGGGGTCCCAACGGCCCCGAGACCTGGCGGCAGTGCAACGTGAACACTCTCACCGATCCCGCCCGTTTCGATCCGGTCTCGGGCTTCCCGGTCTACAAGGCGCTGTTGTGCGAGGTCCGGAGGGCCGAAGGACACGCCGTGGACCGGCCGGACGTTCGGGACGCCGCGGCAGAGGACGCGATCGCGGGCCCCGTCGTCTCGCGCGCGGTCTACCTCGACAACAACGCGACCGCGCCCCTCGACCCGGCGGTCTTCGAGGCCATGCGTCCCTGGCTCGAGGGGGCCTGCGCCAACCCTTCGAGCATTCACGAGCCGGGGAGTCGGGCGCGCGCCGCGGTCGAGGCCGCCCGGCGGCAGGTCGCGCACCTGCTCGGCTGCACCGCCCGACGTGTGGTCTTCACGGGCAGCGGGTCCGAGGCCAACAACCTGGCCCTCAAGGGCAGCCTCTCCGATCCCGGCGGTCACATCGTCTGCTCGGCCGTCGAGCACCCCGCGGTGCTCGCCACGTGCCGGGCGCTCGAGAGGAGAGGATTCGACCTGACGGTGCTCCCGGTGAACGGCGAGGGCCTGGTCTCGCCGGCGAATCTCCGGGCGGTGCTGCGCGTAGACACGCGCCTCGTCAGCATCATGGCCGCCAACAACGAGGTCGGGGCGCTGCAGCCGATCGAAGAGCTCGCCGCCCTCGTCCGGGACCACGGCGCGCGGTTCCACTGCGACGCCGTTCAGGCGCTCGGCAAGGTCCCGCTCGACGTCGGCGCGCTCGACGTGGACCTGCTCACCGTTTCCGCCCACAAGCTGGGCGGCCCCAAAGGCGTCGGCGCGCTCTACGTTCGAAAGGGGGTCGAGCTCACGCCGTTGGTGCACGGCGGCGATCAGGAGGGCGGCCTGCGCGCCGGCACGGAGAACGTCGCGGGCATCGTGGGCTTCGGAGCCGCCTGCGAGCTGGCCGAGCAACGGCTCCTGGCGGGGGAGGGCCCGCGGCTGGCCGCGCTGCGCGACCGTCTCGAGGCGGGCATCCTCGAACTGCTTCCGGACGCGCGGCGGAACGGCCCGGTCGAGCGACGGCTGCCGAACACGCTCAACGTGAGTCTGCCCGCCATCCGCGGCGAGTCGATGGTGCTCTTCCTCGATCGCCACGGGGTCTGCCTGTCGTCCGGCTCCGCGTGCAAGGCGGGCAACCCCGATCCCTCCCACGCCCTCCTGGCGATGGGGCTCAGCGAGGAGCAGGCACACTGCGCCGTGCGCTTCTCTCTGGGGAGCTCGACCACCGACGACGACATCGACTACACGCTGGACGCGATGGCGAGCGTCGTGCGGGAGTCCCTGAACGCGGTCCGATTCGTCGGCTGCCGCTAGCCGGCGGGAGCGCCGACCGCTCCCGCCGGCCCGCTCGGTCGTCGGGCGTCTACGCGCCGAAGACCCCGACCTTCAAGATCATGATGATGATGCCCATGAGGGCCCCACCGGCGATCACCCCGGCGCAGATCGTCTCCTGGTTCTGGACGTAGATCTGATGTCCGCGCGAAGCGGGATCTCGATAGCGCTTGCTCGCCACCCAGAACAGAAACGCGCCGAGGAACATCGCCCACGCGTCGGAGAAACGGAGCACGAACGCGAGTCCCATGCCGACGCCGGACAGCGGCCACCGGTTCCCGGTCGTGATCTTCAGCACTTCGAAGATGATGCCGAGGAACGCCCCGATCACGACCGCGGTCAACGCCGTCGGATCGAGGATCCCGAAGCCCTCCGTGAGGACCTCGGCCACCGCCTTCCAGATCATCGACGCGATCATGGGGAGGCGGTCGGTGCCGAACATGTCGATGTTCCCGCGAAAGAGCGCGAAGTAGAAGATCGGCGTGCAGACGAGCCCTCCCGCGAGGATTCCCAGACAGTGACCGAACGCCTGCTGGCGCGGCTTCGCCCCGAGCATGTAGCCCGGTTTGATGTCCATCAGGAGGTTCGACGCGTTCGACGCCACCTCGCCCGTGATCCCCGCCGTCATGAGGTTCGTCGGGGTGTTCCCGGGAGCGAGCGCGGCGTAGGTGAGCTGCGTGAGCTTGCCGAGGGCCCCCGTCGGCGTGATTGCGGTCAGCGCCGTGGAGTGAGCCGCGATGAGCGTGAAGACGAAGACCAGCGGAATCGCGATGATGCCGAGCCAGATCGCCACGTCGAAGAACGCGCTCGCCATCCAGACGACGAGCGCCCCGACGATGGGGATCCCGATCACGAACACCTTCATGGGAAGCTCGACGTCGCGCAGGGGGTCCTCGGTGAGCTTCCCCTCGGCGTCCCGGGAGGGGCGCAGGCTCGTGAAGGCGCTCAAGATGGCCCGCGGCTTGGAGAAGAAGGCGAAGAGCGAAGACGTCGTCATCATCGCCACGCCGCCCCAGAGCGACCACATCGTGATGCCCCGAAATCCGACCTCGGTGATGATCCCCTTCTGGATCAGGATCGGAGCGAGGATGAAGTAGTTGATCACGGCCCCCACGATCAGCGAGAGGCCGGTGCGGATTCCCATGAGGCCCCCCGCGCCGATCATCACGATTTCAGTGTCGAAGCGAATGGTGAGATCGCTTAGAGGGGTGCCGAGGATTCTCGGCGTCACGATCCGGTAGAGGAAATCGTCCCAGTGCTGCCAGTACGTGTTCATGAACGCGCCGATCTGAGGCAGTCGCAGGAACGTCAGCAGCTCGCCGTCGCGCACGAAGTTGATGGCGGCGGAGATCCCCGCCCAGCCGGCCAGCAGCTTGCCCTGGAGGAGTCCCTTCGCTCCGCTGCTCGTGTGCAGCGCGTCCATGACGACCCCGGCCGCCCTCCCCTCGGGAAAGGGATACTGCTCGTCGTTGATGAAACGCCGTTTCAGTGGGAACGCGAAGAGCACGCCGAGGACTCCGAGTACGATGATCCACGGCAACGTGTGCATGAGGGGGATGACCTTCCCCGTGACCATCATGTAGGCGGGCAGGCTCGAGATCAGAGGGGCGGTCATGTAGCCGGCCGAGGTCGCGATGGACTGCATCTGCACGTTCTCCAGGATGAAGAACTCCTTCCCCAGCCCGGCCTTCGCGAGAATCTTGTACATGGAGAACGCGAGGATCACCGACGTGATCCCCACCCCCAGCGTCCAGCCCGTCCGGACCCCGACGTAGAGATTCGTGAGAGAGAGGATTCCGCCCAGCATCATCCCGGTGATCGCGGAGCGAATGGTGAGCTGGGGCATGTCGCCCCGAAAGACCTCCCGGGCCCACCACTTGTCCTTCTCTTCCAGAGACCAGGTGCGGACCTGCTCCTCGCTCAGGTGCTTGATGGCCATTCATGCCCCCTTCCGCGGTGGCGCAGAAGTCGAATCCCGCGACCCCTCGGGCCGCGCGGAATCGATCGAATCGGGTCCGGGACCCCAATGTATCGCGATTCTCGACGGGTGGAAACGTGGATTCGGAAGGTGCCGCAGGAGGATCCCGGGAGGGCGGACCCCCGGCTTCGCGCCCTCGGAGACGGTTGCCCGGGGCCGATCCGGAGAGAGACGGGCGCGACGGCCCTACTTCGCGATCTTCTCGATGACCTCTTTCATGTCACGAGGTCCCGCCGCGTCGTCCTTTTTCGACGCCGAGGCGGACGCCGGAGCCTTCCCCGCTTCGGGCCCCCGCGCGGTGCTGCAGCTCCCCTGAAACGTGACGCCCTCCTCGATCACGAGCTTCGACGTGATCATGTCGCCTTCGAGGCGGGACCCGCTCTGCAGGGTGATCTTCTCGGACGTGTGAACGTCTCCCCGGATCGTTCCCGCGACGACGGCACTTCTCGCGTTTACATCGGCGTCGACGAGACCGCTCTTTCCGATCACGAGCGTCCCGCTCACGTCGATCTTCCCCTGAAACCGGCCGTCGACCCGCAGATTGCCTTGGACCTCGAAGGTTCCCTCGAGCACCGATCCCTCTCCGATCACCGAGGCGGCCTGGCCACTCTCCGGTGCCGGCCCTGGCTTCTTGCCGATCATGTCGCGCCTCCTGGGAGTCCGACTGGGATTCTCGAGATCTCCGGAAGGGGCTGGACCCTATCGGACGACCGCCGCGGATGTCAAGGGGGAGGAAGGCGCGGCGGCCCGCGACGCTTCCCGCTCCGTCATCGGCATCACGGAGAGATGTGCTCCCTTCTGGGTTGAACCCCCATTTCGCCCCGGATACGATGACACTGGACGCCACCGCCACTCCCCCCCCACCGATGCTTCGCGAATGGAAGAAACCGCCACCCGAGATCCTTCTCCGACTGCAACGAACCGACGTGCCGCCGGCGGGCTTTCCCGGACCGAGCTCGGGTGGCTCGTCCTCATCGCTGCCGTCGGGGTTCTCCTGCGGTGGTCCTATCTCCACGAGGTCACGGGCTCGCCGGAGTTCCGTTTCCCGACCGTGGATGCCCTCTTCAACGACTACTGGGCGCGAGGCCTTGCCAGCGGCGTGTGGACTTCTCCGCAGATCGAACAGGCCTACGACGCCCCCCTGGATATCGGAAAACATGCCTACTTCCGGCCTCCCGGATACCCTTTCTTTCTTGCCGCCATCTACAAGGTCTTCGGACCCGGCTATTTGGCGCCGCGCGTCGTCCACATGGGCCTCGGCCTGGTGAACGCTCTGCTGGCGTTTCTTCTCGGACGCGCTCTCTTCGGACCGGGAACGGGTCTCGTCTCCGCCGCCCTGATGAGCGTCTACTGGATTCTCATCTACTTCGAGGGACAGCTTCTCGAACCGGCGCTCTTGATCTTCCTCAGCCTCGCTTCGGTCTCGAACCTCGTCATGCTCACACGTCGATGGACGTACTCGCGGTCGATCGCGGCCGGAGTCCTTCTCGGGGCGTGTGCGTTGGTGCGCGTGAACCTGCTTCTCTTCGTGCCCTTCGCCCTCGGGTGGGGATGGTGGCTGACGCGACGGGCCTCCGCCGTCCGCCGGTTCGGGGGATTCGCCGCGGGCCTGCTCGCCGGCCTGGTGATCGTGATCGCGCCGGTGACCGTCCGGAACTTCCTGGTGTCCGGCGATTTCATCCCGGTCTCCTCCAATGGAGGAATCAACCTCTACATCGGGAACAACCGCCACTCCGACGGAACGTTCGTCGCCTCGGCCCCGTACCTCCATCGCTTCGTGAACTGCTTCGAGTACCCGAGAATCGTCTCGGAGCTCGAGGACCGTCTGGGCCGGACGATTCGTTACGCGGAGGTCTCGGAGTTCTACCGGAACGAGGCGCTCGCCTACGTGGTGGAGCACCCGGGGGAGCTCCTGCGGAGGGTGATTCGAAAGCTCTATCTCTTCTGGGGTCCGCACGAGATCACCCTGAACCGGGTCGTCCAGCTCGACCGGGAGTCCTCGCCGACTCTGCGCCGTCTTCCGGGTGACTTCTCCATGGTTCTCGCGCTCGCGATACTGGGGGCCATCCTGGTGTTCAGGACCGGGTGGAGGACATCGCCCGCCGGTCGCTCCCGTTCGATCCCGCCCGACGCCGCACACGAGGGCTCCATCGCGATTCTCCTCTTTGTCCTCGCCTCGTGCCTGTCGTTCCTTCCCTTCTTCGTGACCGCCGTCTACCGCGCACCGGTCATCCCGTTCCTTCTCCTCTTCGCCGCCCACGCCCTATGGCGCCTGGGTCGTCGCCTGAGGGAACGCGCCTTTCGACCCGTCGGTGTCGGGGTGCTGGCCGGTGTCGTCCTGTACGTCCTGCTGCGGATTCCTCTGATCGAGTACGAGCCGGAGCATGCCAAATGGCGGTTCGATCGAGGTCTCGCCCATGCTCTGGACCGCCAGTCCGCGAACGCGGTGACCGAGTACCGGCATGCCATTCGGGAGAACCCGCACTTCCCGGAGGCCCACAACAACCTGGCCAGGGTCCTGGCCCGAATGGGCCGGTTCGAGGATGCGATCGAGGAGCTTTCCCGCGCCGTCGAACTGGACCCGACCCTTCCCCGGGCCCGATTCGGGCTGGCCAATCTGCTGGAGCGGCAGGGGAGAACCGAGGAGGCCATTCACCACTACCGTGAGGCCATTCGAGGAGGGCCGGATCCGATGGCCTACTGCAATCTCGGCATTCTGCTTCTCGGGGAGGGGCAGTCGGAAGAGGCGGCCGATCTGTTCGAGAAGGCGATCGAGATCGACCCGGCGGACATCCGGTCGATGAACAACCTCGCCTGGCTTCTCGCCACGAGTCCGTCCGGAGAGATCCGAGACGGAGCCCGGGCGGCGGAGCTCGCGGAGGCGGTCTGCGAGGCGACCGGGCACCGAAGCGCGAGGTTCCTGGACACGCTGGCGGCGGCCTACGCGGAGGCGGGGCGGTTTTCCGAGGCGATCGGGATTGCCGAGAGGGCCCTGGATCTCACGGCGGGTGACGAAGGAGACGCCGAGGCGATCGGAGCGCGACTCGCGCTCTACCGGCGAGGGGAGCCGTATCGGCGCTGAGGGGGAGCCGCCATCTCGACGGATCGAGAGGAGAAGCCGGGGGAACGCCGCATCGGGGCAGCGACCCTGAGAGTCGGGGCGTTCGCGCTCGCGATCACAGTGCTCACCACCCTGTCCGGCACGACGGCGCAGGTCGGGTCGCCGACGTCCGCCGCCCCTCCGGCCGCCGGCGCGGCCGGTGAGTTCTCCGCGGAATTGCACCGCCTCCGGGATCGCGTGATCGCGGTTCGCTGCGGGAACAACAACGTCGGGGTCATCGCCACCGCCGCCGGATTGATCGTCGTCGACACGCACCGCTCGCCGAGCCTCATGCGAGCTCTCGCCGAGAGAATCGCGACCGATCTCGGACGCGACGACTTCCGCTGGGTCGTGAACTCGCACGGACACTGGGACCACGCCTCCGGCAATCAGGTGTTCCCGGAGGCGATCCGGATCGGGCACGTACGGTGCCGGGAGTACGTCGCCGCGAGCACGCTCGGTTCGCCCCGCAGTCGATGGAGCCATGAACGGCGACTGTCCCGTCTTTCGCAGCGGCTCGCGGATTCGGACCCCACCTCCCCCGACGCCGAGAGAATCCGCGTCGATCGGGAGATCGAGCGCGCGGTCGTGGCCGATCTGGACGGAGTCTACCTGCCGACCCCTCCGACCCGAACGTTCGCCGAACGGACCGAGATCGCCGGGCATGGCGTGACGGTCCAGGTGATCTACTGCGGGGAGGGGCACACCGACCACGACGTATTCGTGTGGGTCCCGGAGGAGCGGGTCCTGTTCACCGGCGACGTCTTCTGCTCCGGCCACGGCTTCTGCTTCTCTCACCATGCGCTCGCGGACGCTCCCCGTCTCGTGTCGGTGCTCGACGAGATCCTGGAAACCGGATCGGAGGACATCCTCGTCGTGCCCGGACACGGGGACTTTCTGACCCGTGTCGATCTCGTTCGGCTCCGCGGCCTCGCGCGGGAGCGATTCGAAGGCGTCCGTCCCGAAAAGTCGGCCGCCCGTTTCCTGTCGGATCACGCGGAGAGCGTCGGGTGGGTGGGGGCGGCAAATCGCCTCGAGACCGCGATGCGCCGCCGGCCGGACCGGTACGACGTGTCGGCGGACGAGGTGGCCGTCCTGGCCGAGAGGTGGTTGGGCCGCGGCCGGGTCGACGATGCCCGGCGCTTGCTCGACTGGGCGATCGAACGAGCGCCCGACTCGGCGCTCCTGTGGGGTCTGGCCGGCGACGCCCGGTGGCGGAGCGGAGACGCGCCGGGAGCGCGGCGGGCGTATGAGAGGACCCTCGAGTTCCTCCCCCGTCACCGCGGCGCCTCCGAGGGGCTCGAGTGGCTGCGGCTTTCCGCCGGGTCGCCCCCCCGCTGAGGGGGCGCGGTCCCGATCTCCCGAGGCTGGGATCACTCCCCGTCCGGCGCGGTGAATCCCTCTCCCGGCATTCGCTTGCGGCGACGGTGGTCTCGTCGCCCCGTCCCCCTATATTTGAGGAAGTGCCCCGGCGGAGCCCCGACCTCGGCCTCTACCCCGGCGGAAGCCGGCCGGCGGAGAGCGACGATCCGGACCCCGACCGGGAGACCGGTTCCGTAGGCGGCGTCCCCGTTGGCGGGGGGAAGCCCGCTCCGGCTTCGTCCCGCCTCTTCGGCGCGTCGATCACGTCGCGCAACGCTGAGGTGTTCGGATGGCCGTTCCCCACCCTGCTGTCGAGCTCAAGCGTCTGCTCTCCGGGTACGACCGGGCGCGGCAGAACCTGATTCCCATACTGCAGGAAGCCCAGACCCGCTTTCACTACCTGTCCGAGCAAGCGGTGGGCGAGATCGCCGACTACCTGAGGGTGTCCGAGAACGACGTCTACGGCGTCGCCACGTTCTACGCCCAGTTCCGGTTCGACGAGCCGGCCAAGCACAGCATCAAGGTGTGCCAGGGCACCGCCTGTCACGTGCGCGGCGCCGGCCTGATCCTGGATCAGCTCTCGCGCGATCTGAACATCGCGCCGGGGCAGACGACCTCCGACCGGGAGTTCAGCCTGGAGCGGGTGGCCTGCTTCGGCTCCTGCGCCCTCGCCCCGGTCATCGTGATCAACGACAAGGTCTACGACCGCATGACTCCGCGGAAGGCGGAGGGGCTCATCCAGGAGAAGGACCAGCTCGAGGTCGGCGGGGTCGCCGCCCCCACCGGACTGGAGGATCTCGGCGCCGACGAGGTCGTCCGGGTGGCCCGCAACGGCGACCGCCACCTCTCCTCGGTCGCGGAGCTCGACGACCTGCGAACGAAGGTGATGGCCGCGCGGCATCCCGACCGTCCCCGGATCATCGTCTGCGGCGGAACCGGTTGCCGTGCCGCGGGCAGCATGGAGGCCGCCCACGCGCTGGGAGAGGAGCTGAGGGAGCGCGATCTGACCGACGAGGTCGATCTGACGATCAGCGGTTGCCACGGCTTCTGCCAGAAGGCGCCGGTGGTCGCGGTCGAGCCCCACGGGATCTTCTACCGCGAGGTCGGACGCAGGTACCCGCAACGGGACGCGAAGGAGATCGTCGAGCAGTCGGTGCTGGCGGGTGAGCCCGTGGCTCGGTTGCTGTACAAGGATCCGCGGACCAAGGAGAAGATCGTCAAGTACGAGGACATCCCGTTCTACTCCCGGCAGAACCGCATCGTGCTGCGCAACAACGGCAAGATCGACCCGACGCGGATCGAGGACTACCTCGATGTGGACGGCTACGCCGCGCTGGGGAAGGTGCTGGGCCGGGATCCCGAGGACATCGTGGACACGATCGAGCGCTCGGGGCTGAGGGGCCGCGGCGGGGCGGGCTTCACGACGGGTCGCAAGTGGCGCTTCTGTCGTGAAGCGGCCGACCGCACGATGCGCTACCTCATCTGCAACAGCGACGAGGGCGACCCCGGCGCCTACATGGATCGCTCGATCGTCGAGGGCGATCCGCATTCGGTGCTGGAGGGAATGATCATCGGCGCCTACGCCATCGCCGGCGGGGTCAGCCCGATCGAAGGCTATGTCTACATCCGCTCCGAGTATCCGCTGGCCGTCCGCACGCTGCGTACCGCGATCCAGCAGGCCGAGGAGCTGGGATTGCTCGGCGACGACATCCTGGGCTCCGGATTCGGCTTCCGCGTCAAGATCAAGCAGGGTGCCGGCGCCTTCGTCTGCGGCGAGGAGACGGCGTTGATGTCCAGCATCGAGGGGCGCCGCGGGATGCCGATGCCCCGGCCTCCGTTCCCCGCCGAGCAGGGGCTGTTCGGAAAGCCGACCAACATCAACAACGTCGAGACCTGGGCCAGCGTCCCGCGGATCATCCTCGGCGGCGCCGATTGGTACGCCGGCATCGGCACGGAGAAGAGCAAGGGCACCAAGGTGTTCAGCCTGGTGGGCAAGATCAACAACTCGGGCCTGATCGAGGTGCCGATGGGCACGCCGCTGCGCACGATCGTCGAGGAGATCGGCGGCGGCTGCCCCGACGGCCGCGAGTTCAAGGCCGTGCAGACCGGCGGCCCTTCGGGGGGCTGCATCCCCGGCCCGCACCTGGACGTCCCGGTGGACTTCGAGCACCTGCAGGAGCTCGGCTCGATCATGGGCTCGGGCGGCATGGTCGTCATGGACGAGCGCTCGTGCATGGTCGACGTGGCGCGCTACTTCCTGGAGTTCACGGAGAGCGAGTCGTGCGGCAAGTGCGTGCCCTGCCGGATCGGAACCCAGCACCTGCTGAGCACGCTGACCGAGATCTGCGAAGGCCGCGGGCGGCAGGAGGATCTGGACCGGCTTCAGGGCATTGCCGACGCGATGTTCAAGGGCTCACTCTGCGGCCTGGGCCAGACCGCTCCGAACCCGGTGGTCACCACCCTGCGCTACTTCGCCGAGGAGTACCGGGCGCACATCGAGGACCATGAGTGCCCGGCCGGCGTCTGCCGCGAGCTGGTCACGTTCTGCATCGACGGGGAGGCCTGCGAGGGCTGCGCCATGTGCGTGCGCGCATGTCCCGTCGACGCCATCGCCGGAGAGAAGAAACAACCCCACCGGATCGACGTCGACAACTGCATTCGCTGCGGATCGTGCCGTGACGCGTGCAAGTTCGATGCCGTGCTGGTGGAGTAGAGGAAGCGGCCGTGAAGACGATCACGCTGACCATCGACGGACTCAAGGTCACCGCGGCGGAAGGCAGCACGGTGCTCGAAGCGGCTCGCGGAGCGGGCATCGACATCCCCACCGTCTGCGCCCACCCCGATCTGCCCGACTACGGCGCGTGCCGCATGTGCATCGTGGAAATCGACGGCGTGCGCGGCTACCCCACGTCGTGCACGACGCCGGCCCGCGAGAACATGCGCGTGCAGACGAAGACTCCGGAGCTGCAAAAGCAGCGCGACCGGGTGATGGAGCTGATGATGAGCGGTCACCCGAACGCCTGCCTGGTCTGCGACCACCGAGTCGACTGCGAGAAGTACCGGCCCCGCTCCTCCAAGGCCGGCGCGACCACGCGCTGCGGCTTCTGCAGCAACCGCGACGGGTGCGGGGTGCGGGAGATCGCGCTTCGCGCGGCCACCGACCGCCTCAACCTGCCCACCCTCTACTCGCACCACAACTTGGAGCGGGACGATCCGTTCATGGATCGGGATCACAACCTCTGCATCCTCTGCGGCCTGTGCTGGCGCATCTGCGAGAAGATCCACGGCGCCCCGGCGATCAGCGCGGTGCGCCGCGGCCGCTGGGCCAAGATCGGTCCCGCGTTCGGCCGGAGCTACGTGAACTCGGGGTGCACGTTCTGCGGGGCCTGCGTCGACATCTGCCCCACCGGCACGCTCACCGACCGATACGCGCGCTGGTACGGGCACTCCGTGGACGGTCCGATCTCCGCCTGCACCCTCTGCCCCGAGGGCTGCACGTTCCGGACCAGAGTCAACGACGGGCGCCTGGTCTCCACCCGCATGGTGAGCAACGAGCGGGACGCGCGCCTCTGCGCTCTCGGTCGCTTCGCCTATCCGCAACTCGTCAACGCGACCCACCGACTGCAACGGCCGATGGTGCGCAGCGAGGACGAGCTCGTCCCCGCCGACTGGGACGAGGCGATTCCGGCCGTCGCCGAGCGCCTGTGCCGCTACGTGCGCCGGCGGTTCGTGCTCGTGGCCAACGAGGCGGAGTCGCGAGAGACGCGTGCCGTCTACGAGCGCTTCGTCAAGGAGGTGATGAAGGGGCGTATCGCCTGGGTGCCCGCCGGAGGCGGCTTCGACGACCTGCGCCCCCCGCGGCTGCGCCGCGACTTCGCCGAAGGTCGGGTCCGCGCGGCGCTCGTGACCGGGGACTATCTCGACCGGGAGACCGCCGAGAAGATCGAGTACCTGGTGCTCGCCGACTTCCTGTCGCCCGCGGCGGGCGAGATCGCCGACGCGGTCTTTCCCGTGTCGGTGCTCTCCGAGGTCGAGGGCACGTTCCGCGCGAGCGACGGAGAGGTGAGGCGAACGGTCCCGGTCAGCGGACCGCCCGGCCTGGCGCGTTCCGAGTGGTCGATCATCGGGGATCTGGCTCTCGCCATGGGAGCCGACGAGAGCTTCGCGGACGGTTCCGTGGGCGAGATCACCGCCGGATTGAACGGGGACGGCCCGGCAAGACCGTTCCGAGGAAGCCCGCGCGACTCGCTGCGCGAGCTGCCGGCGCGCTTCCGGGGCCACCCTCTCGCCGACACCGTTCCCGCGTTGGAGGCGATGGGACTCCCGGCGACCCCGAAGCCGCCGCGCGTCCGGCCCAAGGACGGCTTCGCCATCGTCGAGAAGTCCGAGGTCGTGCCCAACTTCCACCGCTTCAAGATCAAGGCGCCCGCCATCGCGAGACACGCCAAGCCGGGACAGTTCATCATCCTCATGCCGAACGAATCCTCCGAGCGCACGCCGTTCACCTTGGTCGACTGGAGCGCCGAGGAGGAGACGATCACCCTGCTGATCGAGGAGCTCGGCCGAACGACCCGCGAGCTCGCCGACCTGGACGAGGGCGACTCCGTGGCCCACGTCACGGGTCCCTTGGGACTGCCGCTTCCGATCGAGAAGTACGGCACGGTCGTGCTCGGGGGCGGGTGTTACGGCGTCGGCGCGATCTATCCCCTCGCCCGGGCGATGAAGGAGGCGGGCAACCGGGTGATCGCCGTGATCGAGGCGTGCAGCAGCTACCTTCTCCACATGGAGGACGAGCTCCGCGCCGTGTGCGACGATCTGCGGCTCGCCACCAAGGACGGCAGCGCCGGGACCAAAGGAGGTGTGCAGGAGATCTTCGTCGAGCTCGACCGCGCGGGACCGAAACCGGATCTGTTCGTGGCCATCGGCTGCACGTTCATGATGCGCATGGTCTCGGAGAAGACAAAGGAGCTCGGAGTCCCGCTGCAGGTCGCGCTGAACCCGATCATGATCGACGGCACGGGCATGTGCGGCGCGTGCCGGGTCTCCGTCGACGGTGAGACCCAGTTTGCATGTGTGGACGGACCGTTCTTCGACGGCCACGCCGTCGACTGGGACGAGCTCTTCGCCCGCCGGCGCGCCTTCGTCCGGCTGGAGGTTCAGGCCATGCCCCAGGAGGCTCTCGAGGATGTCGACTCGCACGGCGCCCTCGCGACGCTGAAGTGCAAATGAAGGAGGAGAAGCCGGTGTCGGGCGATCCCGTGAGCCCCAAGAGAAAAACGGCCAAGAAGAGACCGAAGAGACCCGTGCTTCCGCGACAGCCCATGCCCGAGCAGGCCCCGCGGCGACGGGCGCAGAACTTCGAGGAGGTGCCCAAGGGCTACTCGCCGGAGACGGCGATGCTCGAGGCCTCGCGCTGTTTGCACTGCAAGAAGCCGCTCTGCATGAAGGGCTGCCCGGTGGAGATCGACATCCCCTCGTTCGTCGGCCTGATCGCCGACGGCGACTTCAAGGCCGCGGCGAAGAGCCTCAAGACCCAGACCGCCCTGCCGGCCGTGTGCGGCCGCGTCTGCCCGCAGGAGACGCAGTGCGAGGAGAGGTGCGTCCTGGGCAAGAAGCACGACCCGGTGGCCATCGGCCGGCTGGAGCGCTTTGTCGCCGACTACGTGCGGGTCCGCGGCGGCGAGCCTCCGCCCGATATCGCTCCACCCACGGGCAAGCGGGTGGCGATCATCGGGTCGGGACCGGCGGGGATCACCGTCGCCGGCGATCTGGCGCGCTGGGGCCACGACGTGGTGATGTACGAGGCGCTGCACCAGCCGGGCGGGGTGTTAATGTACGGCATCCCCGAGTTCCGGCTGCCCAAGGAGATCGTGCAGTACGAGATCGACGCGCTGAAGAGGATGGGCGTGGAGCTCCACACCGACTACGTGATCGGCAAGACGGAGAACATCGAGCAGCTCCTGAACGACGGCGGTTTCGACTCCGTGTTCGTCGGAACGGGGGCCGGGCTGCCCACGTTCATGGGGGTTCCGGGCGAGAACGCCATCGGCGTCTACTCGGCCAACGAGTACCTGACGCGAATCAACCTGATGAAGGCGTACGACTTCCCGCGCAATCCGACCTCGCCGCCGGCGGCGCGCCACGTGATCACGGTCGGCGGGGGAAACGTGGCCATGGACTCCGCCCGCTGTGCCCTCCGCCTGGGCTCCGAGTCGACGATCGTCTACCGACGGGCCCGGGAGCAGATGCCCGCCCGCGCGGAGGAGATCCACCACGCCGAGGAGGAGGGCGTGGTGATGAACCTGCTCACGAATCCGGTGCGCGTTCTCACCGACGGGGACAATCGGGTCACCGCGGTGGAGTGCATTCGCATGGAGCTCGGCGAGCCCGACGACTCGGGCCGGCGCCGTCCGGTTCCGGTCGAGGGCAGCAACTTCGTCATCGACGCCGACACGGTGGTCGTCGCCATCGGTCCCTCGAGACGTCGATCCCCGGCGTCTTCGCGGGAGGCGACGTCGTCTCGGGCGCGGCGACGGTGATCAGCGCGATGGGCCAGGCCAAGATCGCCGCCCGCAGCATGCACCGCTACATGACGGGCGAGAACGCACCCGGGACACCCGAGCCGATCCCGACCCAGAAAGAAGAGTCGGTGAAGAGGGCGGGCTGAGGATCGGGTCCTCTGCGGCAGCGGGTCGCCCCGCCTGATGAGAGATGCGTCAGCTTCCCTTCGATCCCGGATTTGAACAGACGGTCAGTGCGATGGCAATCAGGGCCAGGTTGTTGGCCGCGCGCGAGTAGCCTTCGGCCGGAACGTTGAGAACCGGCCAGAACTTGGCCGAGAACACCGCCAACAGGAACGCCAGACCGGCCAGTCCGATGAGGATCTTCGAGGTCATCGACATTTCGCTCTCCTCTCTCTGGGCGAGGATGCGCGATCGGAAGCAAACCCCACTCGCACGTGTCATCGAAATCGAGTCCATCCGTTTCACGGGACGGAGCGAGACCGGTGTGTCGTCGTCCGGCGGACGGAGCATAGCAGCGGAGGGCGCCATCGCCCAGGAGAGACGGGAGGGCGGGAACCCGACGAGAGATCAGGTCTCCAGCAGCTTTTGGAGCCCCTCGCGGAAACCGCGACTCGAGCTGAGACGGGTTCCGTCCTTCAGTACGACGACGTATTCGCCGTGGGAGATCCCCTCGAGCCGCTTGATCCGCTCGAGGTTCACGATGATCCGGCGGTGGATCCTCAAGAACCGATTCGGGTCGAGCCGGCTCTCGAGGTTGTTCATCGTCTCCCGCAGCAGATGGGACTCCTTGCCGACGTGGATTTCTACATAGTTGCCGGCGGCCTCGATCCAGTCCACGTCCTGCGTCCGCAGAAAGGAAACCCGACCCCCCGACTTCACGACGATGCGGCCGAGCCTTTCTTTGCGCCGCTGCAGGTCCTCGAGCAGGGAGAGAATCCGCTGATCGAGATCCCGACGATCGGGGTCACGGTCCTCCCGATCCAGCTGGCTTCTCGCGCGGTCGAGAGCGGCCCGGAACCGGTCCCGATCGAAGCGTGCACCTCGAACGCCCGGACGGCGTATTCGTCGTAGGCGGTCACGAAGATCACCGCCGGCATCGTGTCGGGATCGATCTCCTCCAGCACGCCGAATCCGTCGAGATCCGGCATCTGGACGTCGAGAAAGACGAGATCGGGCCGGTCGCGTCGGAGGGCGGTCACCGCCTCCTTTCCGTTCGAGCACTCCCCGACGATCTCGATCTCCGGTCGGGAGGAGAGCAGATCACGGATCCGTTCCCGGGCCAGCGGCTCGTCGTCGACGATCAGGACCCGAAGGGAATTCATGCTCCTCGACCTTCCCCGGCGTCCGTCCCGGACGCAGCGCTCCGAAACGGAATGTCCACGCTCACGATCAATCCCCCGGATCGCGCATTCGTCAAGTCGAGACGGCTCGCGTTTCCGTAGAGCTGATGCAGTCGCGCCCGCGTGTTGGAGAGACCCACTCCCTCCCGGTGCGGAACCGGGCTCCCCTCCGGCAGTCCGGGCCCGTCGTCGCGCACCTCGAGGCGGAGCGTTCCGTTCTCCCGGTGCGCGGCGATCGCGACCGTCCCCGCCGAGGACGACGGGGCGATCCCGTGTCGGATCGCGTTCTCCACCAGCGGTTGGAGGATGAGGTTCGGCACCCGCGCATCGAGGGTGCCCGGATCGATGTTCATCTCCACCCGCAGCCGGTCGGCAAAGCGGGTCTGCTCGATCTCCAGGTAGCGCCGGAGGAAGTCGAGCTCCTGCCGGAGCGAGACCTCCTGCAGACCGTTCGTCTCGAGGGTGAGCCGGAGGAAGTCGCTCAGGCGGGCCAGCATTCGCTCGGCCGCCTCGACGTCGCGGTGCATGAGCGCCGAGATCGCGTTCAACGTGTTGAAAAGGAAGTGGGGATGGACCTGCATGCGAAGGGCCTGGAGCTCGGCCTGCGCGAGCTGCGTCTCGATGCGGGAGACGCGCAGCTCTTCCCTCCGGTACCGGCGGTAGTAGTCCAGGGAGTAGCGCAGGAGGACGAGCACCCAGTACGTGATCACCCCGATGTGGAACTTCCCCATCAGGAGGAGCTTGGCGAACGTGGGTATCGAGAGGTTCTCCTGGGGAACAGGTTTCGCGATCCAGACGGCGGTTCCGTAGACGAGCGTGTGCAGCGTGGCCAACAGGACGCTGAGACCGAAGTGACGGAGAAAGTTGCGCACCCGGTTGGCCCGCACGAGTCCCCAGCGCCGCGACCACCGGAAGATGAGAGGGCTCAGTGCCGCCCAGAGGGACCAGTCGAGAAACGACCACGTCAGCGCCTGCCCCCAGGTGATCGGGTGCTCCGACATCTGGTACGCGTAGTACAGGCGCTGGGAGAAGAAGAGCCAGACCAGCGTCCAACCGACGATCACGGGAACCAGGCGACGCCCGAGGGGGGATCGGACCGAGAGGTTCGGTGTCGGAGCGGGGGAACCGGACATGCGGGTCGCTCTCCTCGGCGGGCGTCCTGGCCGCCGCGTCTCCCCCGCCTCTCCTGCGGCAGAGGTCCGCGACGGACCCGGCGCGAGACGCAGGCCAGCCCCCTCACGATAGCCCCATCGATCCCGCGCGGGGAAGGGGGGCGGGCCGGATCGCGGCGCGCGAGGGCCGGCCGGGCCTCGGGACGGGTCCGGGGCGAGCGGGCTTCCGGCGGCTGCCTCCGGCCTCCCGCCGCGGCCTCCGGTGGCCGCCTCCGATGACGTCCCCGGCCCACGATCCCGAGCTCCTGCCGCAGCAGAGGCCGGTGAGGAATGCAGGCTAGCCCGAGAACCGCCTCAACCGGAGGGAGTTCGTCACGACCGAGACGGAGCTCATTGCCATCGCCGCGCTGGCGAAGACCGGGGAGAGAAGCCACCCGGTCCAGGGGTAGAGAACGCCCGCCGCCAGGGGGATTCCGATCACATTGTAACCGAAGGCCCACGCGAGATTCTGTCGAATGATCCGGATGGCGCGGCGCGACAGGCGGATCGCGGACGGCAGCGATTCGAGTCGGCCGCCCACGAGGATCATGTCCGCCGCCTCCCGGGCGACGTCGGTGCCTCCACCCATCGCGATTCCCAGATCGGCCGCGGAGAGCGCGGGGGCGTCGTTGATTCCGTCTCCCACCATCGCGACGACGTGCCCGGCTTCACGCATCGTGACGACGTGGTGGACCTTGTCTTCGGGAAGGGCCTCGGCCACGATCCGATCGACTCCGATCCTTCGCCCGAGCGCGGCGGCGGGTCGGGTCCGATCCCCGGTGAGAACCTCGACCGTCAGTCCCAGATCCCGGAGCGCGGCGAGGACGCGCTCGACCCCGGGGACTGCGGGATCGCGGACGCCGAACGCGGCGACCGCCCGCTCGTCGACCGCGACGAGAACCGGCGTCGCTCCGTCCTCCTCGAGGCGGGAGGCGAACTCCGCCAGAGGCGACGGATCGATCCCCCGCTCTTCGAGGAACATCGCGGTTCCGCAGTGGACGGGCCGGTCGGCCACGCGGCCGAGGACACCGCGCCCCGGGCGCGTCACCGAGCGATCGGCCTCCTCCGGCTCGATTCCCCGATCGCGCGCGAACTCGAGAATCGCTCCCGCGAGGGGATGATCCGATCCGACCTCGACGGAGGCGACGAGCCGTAGCAGCTCCTCCTCGGGAAGAGCCCCGGCCGTGATCTCGAGGGACTCCACCGCCGGCATGCCCGCTGTCACCGTGCCCGTCTTGTCGAGCACGACGCGATCGACCCGGTGCGCGGTCTCGAGAACGACCCCGTTGCGGATGAGGATGCCGAGTCGGGCCGCCCGGCCGGTGGCGACGGCGACCGCGGCGGGCACCGCCAGACCCATCGCGCAGGGACACGCGATGATCAGGACCGTGACGAAGGTGTGGAGCCCGAACGCGAAGCCCCGCCCGAGGAAGGTCCAGGCGAGGAGCGAGAGGAGGGCGATCCCCAGCACCGTCGGAACGAACACCGCGGCCACCCGATCGGCGATGCGCTGGATGCGCGGCTTCGCGGCCATCGCGTCCTCCAGCAGCCGGAGGATGCGCCCGAACGCCGTGTCCTCACCGACGCCCGTCGTCCGAAACGTGATCGTCCCGGTTCCGTTGACCGTCCCCGCGGCAACACGATCACCGAGAGTCTTTTCCACCGGCATCGACTCTCCGGTCAGCATCGATTCGTCGATCGCCGTGTCTCCGGTGAGCACCTCTCCGTCGACCGGCACCCGCTCCCCCGCTCGCAGCCGGAGCACGTCTCCGACGACCACATTCTCGACCCGCACGCTCACGTCGCGGCCGTTTCGGATCACGCAGGCCGACTGCGGCGCCCGCTCGGCCAGGCGCCGGACGGCCTCGGTCGCGCGCCGTTTCGCCCGCTCCTCGAGGAGTCTTCCGAGGGTGACGAGTGAGATCACCCATGGAATCGCCTCGTAGTAGACGTGCGTCGGAAGCCCGAGGGCGGCGATCCGACTCGGGGTGATCGTCACGGCGGCGGACCAGAGAAAGGCGGTCCCCGTTCCGACGGCGACGAGGGTGTCCATGTCGAGGACGCGACGTCGAATCCCCCGGAGGGTGCGGACGTAGAAATGGCTCCCCGACCAGAGGAGAATCGGGACGGTGATCGCGAACAGGATCCAGTGGAGCGTCGGCGCGGGAACGGAGGCGAGTCCGGGAAAGAGCAGATCGGTCCCACGATGGATCGGCTCGGTGAGGAAGCCGAACGCGCCGGGGAGGCCGGTGGACGCCGGCGCCCCGCCCTCCGCCGGAGAGGCTCCGAGAGTGGCGTGCATCAGCGGCATCGAGAGGAACATCGCCGCCCACGCGGTGACGAACGAGTAGGCGAAGCGGAGACCGAGTCGCGCCGTGGAGTCGGCCCCGTCGTCGGGGACCGCGCCCGGGGCGGCGCGCTCATGCACGCGGGCCTCGAAACCGGCCGACTTCACCGCTTCGATCAGTTGGGACACGTCGCCGCGAGCGTCGTCGAACTCGACCTCCGCCCGCCCGCCCATGAGATCGACGCTCGCCGACGTGACGCCGTCGACGGCTCGCAGAGCCCGCTCGACGTTGTGGACACAGCTCGCGCAGTGCATTCCGAGGACGATCAGTCGGGCCTTCGCCTGCATCTCTCACCAGGCTCGTCGCGGGGTTGAGGAATCCCTCCTCGATTCTCGTTGGATGCGCGTTCCCGGGAAAGGGTTTCCCGAGCCGGTTTCCCGCTTTCCCCTCTGTTTTCGGCCGCGGTATTCTGGCGCTTTCCGGTCCCCGCTTCCCGACTCCCGCGAGGTGATCCGCTGTCCGGTTTCCGGGGTTTCGCGCGGCCGCTGATCGTCACCGCCGCCCTTCTCCCTCTCGGGCCCGGCGCGAACGGATGCACGGCGGAGAGGGACTCGGCTTCCCCCCGAACGGCGGGGTCGGATCCGCGCCCGAACATCCTCCTCATCCTGGCCGACGACCTCGGCTTCAGCGACCTGGGATGCTACGGGGGCGAGATCCGCACTCCGGTGCTGGACGACCTGGCGCGGCGGGGGCTGCGGTTCACCGATTTCTACAACGTGACCCGCTGCCCGCCGACCCGGGCGTCCCTTCTCACCGGTCTCTACCCCCACCAGGCGGGGGTCGGGAACATGGCCCAGGACGACGGATTCGACGGCTACCGTGGTCGTCTCAACGATCGGTGCGTGACGATCGCGGAGGCGCTGGCGAGCGCCGGCTACCGCACGCTGATGTCCGGAAAGTGGCACCTGGGGAAGGTCCGTCCGTTCTGGCCCACGGACCGCGGCTTCCAGGACTTCTTCGGATGTCCCCAGGGCGGAGGCTTCTACTTCCGGACGCGAGAGAACCGCACGCTGGTGATGGGCACCGAGCCCTACGATCCACCGGACAACTGGTACATCACCGAGCTCATCACCGATCACGCGCTCGAGCTCCTCGAGACGATGCGCGACGATGATCGGCCGTTCTTCCTCTACGTGCCGCACATCGCCCCGCACTGGCCGCTCCAGGCCCGCGATGCGGACATCGACCGCTGCCGCGGGCGGTACGCGGAGGGATGGGCCGCGGTCCGGGAGGAGCGACACCGCCGCGCGATCGGGCTCGGAATCGCCGATCCGCGCTGGTCCCCCGGCTCGAGCGAGCGCCAGAGGGAGATCTGGGCGGAGCTCGCAAACCGGGAGGAGATGGAGCTGCGCATGACCGTCTACGCGGCCCAGGTCGAGGCGATGGATCGCGAGATCGGCCGCCTTCTCGAGAAGATCACGGACCTCGGTCGAGAGCGGAACACGCTCGTTCTCTTCCTTTCGGACAACGGCGGCACGGCGGAGGGGGGAGCGCTCGGATTCACGGAGGGGGAACCTGGAGCCCGGACCGGCACCGCCGATTCCTGGGCGAGCTACGGCGAGGGCTGGGCGATCGTCTCGAACACTCCGTTTCGGGGGACGAAGGGCTCGGTCTACGAAGGGGGAATCGCGACGCCCCTCATCGCATATTGGCCGGAGGGAATCCGGAGGAGTGGGGAGTGGGAGTCCCGTCCCGGCCACGTGATGGACGTGATGCCGACCTGTCTGGAACTGGCCGGGATCGACTTCGGCGAGACCTTCGGAGGACGGCGCGTCCTCCCGCTCGAGGGAGAGAGTCTCGTCCCCGTCTTCCGGGGAGAGTCGCGAGAGAGGGAGACCCTGTTCTGGGAGCACCAGGGGAACCGCGCCGCCCGGGAGGGACGGTGGAAGGCGGTCGGTCCCGACGGAGGGGGCTGGGAGCTCTACGACCTCGAGACCGACCGCACCGAGCAGCTCGACGTCGCGTACCGGCACCCGGAACGCGTGCGGGCGATGGCCGGCGCATACGAAGAGTGGGCCGCGCGGTGCAGAGTGCTCCCGTACGACGAGGTCCGCCCCCGCGAATCCGCGCCGTGAGAGACGGGCGGTGACGCGTCCGCTTCGCGGTGGCCGCCGTACGAGGCAACCCACACGGGGAGAAATGCCGTGAGGCGCCGCCATCCGCACGTGCTCGGCATCGACGATGCGCCCTTCCGGAAGGGACAGGACGGCGAGGTCCCCCTCGTCGGCGTCGTGATGGCGGGAACGACCCAGGTCGAAGGCGTCACGATCCGGACGTTCCCGGTGGACGGCGACGGCGCCACGGGCTTCCTCGCGGACTGGATCGGGGCTCTTCGCTGGAGCGAGGTCCTGCAGGCGCTCCTGCTGGGCGGCGTCTCGATCGCCGGGCTCGGACTCGTGGACCTCGAAGACCTGACCACGCGACTCGGATTCCCCGTGCTCGCCGTGACCCGGCGCGAGCCCCGCCCGGACGCTCTGGCGCACGCCCTGCGGACGGCCGGAGTGCCCGAGCGGGTTCCCCTCCTCGATCGCCTCCCGCCCGCCCGACGGTGGGGTGAGGGGATCTGGCTCGCGTCGGCGGGCACGGACGACGAGGACGCCGACGCGATTCTCCGGGCGTCGATCGGACGCGCGCGCCTGCCCGAGCCGCTGCGCATCGCCCATCTCATCGGGGCGGCCCTGGTGATGGGGGAGTCGAAGGGGAGGGCGTGACGGGCGCGGTGAGCCACGGTCTCGGAACGGGCCTGGCGGGACGTGCGGGCTACGCCGCGGGCAGAAGTCCCTCGAGATAGCGCAGCCAGTTCTTCCCGAGAACGTCCTCGATCGCCTCATCCGAGAAGTCGAGATCGCTCAGCGCGTCCGCCAGGTGGGGGAGATCCGCGATCGTGTCGAGTCCCCGGGGCGCCGCCTCCGCCCCGAAACCACCGTCGAAGTCGCTCCCCACCCCGGCGGCCCGGTGGGTCCCCGCCACCTGCGCGACGTGGTGGACCGATTCCGCGACGCGCCGCAGCGGAATTTCCGGCTTTCCCTCCTCGAGCCATCCCTTCCGGAGCATTCTGCTGCAGAGAGCGGTGCCGACGACCCCTCCCCGCTCGGCGATCCTCCGGATCATGGCGCCGGAGATCTGGCGGTCCCCGGGACAGATTCTCCGCGGATTCGAGTGTGAGGCGATCGCCGGCCCGTCGAAGAGATCGAGGGCCTCGTGGAAGGATTCCTCGCTCGCGTGGGAGAGGTCGAGCCCCAGCCCGGCCCGCTCGAGCGCCGGCACCAGCTTCCGACCGCCCGCCGACAGCGGACCGGGGGCTCCCGTGCCGCCGGCGTACCGCGTCCGACCCCAGGCAAGTCCGACGATCCGCACCCCGCGATCGAACCACCCGGGAGCGTCGGCGGGATCCCGGATCGGATCCGCCCCCTCCATGAGCGGCACGATTCCGACGTCGCCCGTCGCGCCGTCCTCCCAGCCCTCGAGTACCGCCTCGAGGTCGGACCGGCTCTCCACGAGACGAAAGCCGCTTCCCTCCTCGTTCGTCAGCTCACGGTAGAAGTCGAGCTGCGCGAGCGCGCCCCGTTCCGCTTCCTCCGCGCTCGCGTACGTGACGCGCTCGGAGTTTCCGGAACCGCTCCAGCGGTCGCGAGGCCCGAGAAACAGCGTCCCGAAGGCCACGGCGACCCGTCCCCCGCGCAATTCGGGAAGCCCCACCATGCAGCGGCCCCGCAGGGGCTCCTCCGCTCGATCCCCCTCCCGCGCGCGCGTCTCGAGCGCCGACACCCGGGGGTCGCGGTCGAAGCAGAGCGCATTGAACGCGATGTCGAGGTGCCCGTCGACGAGGATCAAACGGTCTCGCCCCCGCAGCTCGATCCGGCTCCCGCCGCGCAGCCGAAGCAGTGGCGACCGGTCACGATGCGGCGCCCTTCGTGTCGGGCGAGGTCCACGTCACGGATGTTCCGGCCGACCCGCTCCTCGACCGGAAGGGAGAGCATCTGATTGAAGTCGCAGTCGTACAGCGTTCCGTCCCATCCTACGGACACCATCGACCGGCACATCGCCCCCTCCACGGCCATCGGGTTGTATGCCTCGATGAGCTTGCAGAGATAGCTCTCGTAGTTGCCGCTGGCGAGAAGAAACTCGAGGAATCGGCTGATCGGCATGTTCGTGATCGTGAAGACCGAATCGACGTCGACGTCGTGGCGTCGCTTCAGCTCGGTCTTGAAGTCACGCTGGATCGCCGCCTGGCTCGGAGGCAAAAACGCGCCCACGGGGTTGTAGACGAGGGAGAGCCGGCGCCCGGTGCCCTTCCCGTAGCCCGCCCGGTTCAGCTTCCGGAGGGCTCGAAGCGACGCGTCGAAGACGCCGTTGCCCCGCTGCGCGTCGGTCTGTCGCGCGCGGTAGTACGGGAGACTCGCGACGACCTCGACTTGGTGCTCCGCGAGAAAGTCGACCAGATCCTCCTGCGACCGGAGATTGAGCACGGTGAGATTGCACCGGTCGATCACGTGCCGGCCGAGTCCTCGGGCCCCGGTGACGAGGTGTCGGAACACGGGGTGGATCTCGGGGGCCCCCCCCGTGATGTCCACGATCTCCACCGAGTAGCTTTCCAGGGCCCGCAGGCACGCGTCCGCCGTCCTTCGAGTCATGACCTCCGTCCGATCGGGACCCGCGTCGACGTGACAGTGCCGGCACGTCTGGTTGCAGAGCTTACCGACGTTGATCTGGAGCACCTTGATCTCCGTAGCGCTCATCGGATGGAGATTCGATTCGCGGAGCTTCTCCTCGAAGCGGGCCAGCCCGTCCTCCCGCTCCAGGATGTCGCGTTGATGCTCCGAGGAGGCCAGCGGGTCTCCCCGTCGCAGCAGTGTCGATGTCGTGACGGTCATGGAATCCTCGTGATGCGGTGGACCCGGGCTGCGAATGCGCGCTCCCTCCTCGAGACGGCGGCGGGAGGCGCCCTCGAATCGCGGCCTACATGGATACCTTCGCGGCCACGTTCTTCATCTGGACACCGTGGACGAGGGAGGCCCCGCCCCGGATCGCGTTGGCGACGTGAATGGCCTCGGTCATCTGTTCGAGACTGGAGCCCTTCTCCAGGGCGGCCTGGGTGTAGGCATCGATGCAGTAGGGACACTGAACGGCGGACGCTACGGCGAGCGCGATGAGGGCCTTCTCCCGCTCGGAGAGCTCGCCCTCCTCGAAAACCGCACCGTAGTACGCGATGAACTTCTTCCAAAGCTCCGGACTTCCCTCCGCCATCTCGGCGAAGCGCGAGAGGTCGGCGGGATCGTAGTAGGTCTCAGCCATGGATACACCCCGGGTTACGGACAGGTCAAATCGGCCGCCAGTGTACACGACGCGCTCCGACCCACCCTCCTCCGGCTCCGGCGTCCCCGATGGCCCGGGAACGGGCCCGTTTCCGGGGACTACGGGCCGGAGCGGGATTCGTGACCCGGCGAACGGCAATCCGATGGGGCCGTGGGCCCACCGAGGCCCGGCGGGCGGAGGGTCCGCGGAGCGGCGGCGCACCGGCACCCCGGGTGGGGGCGGCGGAGAGCCCGGGACGGCGGTGGTAGAATGGACTCGTCCCGGGGCCCGGTCCTCCCGGATCGGTTCGGCCGTCGCCCCCCGAAACCGCATCTCGCTCGACGCCCGGGTCGCGTCGGAAGGAGTCCCCCATGCCCGCCTCCCTGGCGTCCCCGGCCCCGAGTCCCTCCTCCCCCCTCCGGGGCCCTCGTCGTGCCGCCGGTCGCGCCCGCCGGCTCCCGAGCCGCGCCCGCCGGGGCGGGGTCGCGCTCGGGATCCTCCTCGGGGTTCTCGTCGTCGCGGCTCCGGCGACCGCCCCCGCCTCGGAGAACCCGGAGGCCGAGGCCACCGCTCCCTACTGGATCCACTTCGTCGACAAGGGCCTCGATTCGCGGGAGACCGAGCGGGTTGCGATCGAGCGCGCTCGCGATGCGCTCACCCCGCGCTGTCTCGAGCGCCGGGCGAAGGCGCGGGGAACGGCGACCGTGGATCTCCTCGACGTGCCCGTCCACGAGCCCTACGTGACGCGGGTTCTCGCCGCGGGGGTCGAGCTCCGCACGCGATCCCGGTGGCTCAACGCGATCTCGGTGGACGCGACTCCCGAGCGGGCGGAGGCCGTCGAGGCGCTGCCGTTCGTCGCGGCGGTGCGGCCGGTGGCCCGCACTCGGAGGGATCCGGTGGAGGTCGCGCCCGTGACGCCGTCCCCCCGGCCGTCGCCGCCCCCAGCCCGCTCCGTGCTGGACTACGGAGAGTGCGCGTCCCAGATCGTGCCGATCCAGGTCGATCAACTCCACGATCAGGGTTACTCGGGGGCGGGAGTGCTCGTCACCTTGATGGACACCGGGTTCCTCCGAACCCACGACGCGCTGGTCGGGGTCGACGTGATGGCGGAACGGGACTTCGTCAACGGAGACGGAAACACGGCGAACGAGGGGAGCGACGACCCGAATCAGCACAATCACGGAACGATGGTTCTCTCGTCGATCGGGGGATGGGATCCCGGCACCCTGATCGGTCCGGCCTACGGGGCGACGTACCTTCTCGCGAAGACGGAGGACATCACGAGCGAGACCCCGGTCGAAGAGGACTACTGGGTCGCGGCGGCCGAGTGGGGCGACAGCCTCGGGGCGGACGTCTTCTCGACCTCGCTGACCTACTATGATTGGTACGACTTCGCGGACATGGACGGAAACACGGCAACGATCACGATTGCCGCCGACCTTGCCGTCGCGAATGGAATCGCGGTGTTCAACTCGGCGGGAAACTACCGGGCCAATGAATGGGGCCATATCGCCGCGCCGGCGGACGGGGACAGCGTCATCACCGTCGGAGCGGTCGACTCGACGGGCGTCGTGACGTGGTTCAGCTCACCCGGCCCCACCGCCGACGGTCGCATCAAGCCCGACGTCTGCGCGATGGGCGAGGACGTCCTGGTCGGCGTCGCGTGGGACGATCATGGGTACGTGCGCGCGGACGGCACGTCGTTCTCCTGTCCGATCACGGCCGGGGTCGGGGCGCTTCTCCTCGAGGTCCACCCGACGTGGACGCCGATGCACGTGCGCGAGGCACTGCGAAGCACGGCAACGCACGCCGCCAGCCCCGACAACGACTACGGCTGGGGCGTGATCCGGGCCGCGGATGCCGCCGGCTACTCGACGACGGCCCCCTCCTTCGGGCCGCCGTCCCCGAGCGAGACGGCGATGCGGGTCTCCCCGAACCCCTCGACGGGAGCCGCCGTCCTTCGGTACTCCCTCGCGGCGGGAGCGGAGGGGCGAGCCCGGCTTGCCATCTACGACGTCGGCGGCCGGCTCGTGCGAGACCTGGGCCGGGTCCGGGCCGACGGCAAGGGCGAGCTCGCCTGGGACGGCCGGGACGATGCGGGGAGGCGTGTTCCCTCCGGCCTCTACTTCGCCCGCCTGGAGGGGGGGCGCGGGAAGGCGACGGCCCGCATCGTCCGAATCCGCTAGCCTGCATTTCTCACCAGGCTCGTCGTGAGGCTGCGGATAGTCGTGGCTGGCAAGGAGATGGGGTGCTTTCGCCCGAGGCGGGGCCGTAGCCCCGTCGCAGGGCGGAAGTGCCACGACGACGAAGCCAGACGCGGCTTCGCCGCTGCCGCAGCAGAGCCTGGTGAGATATGTAGGCTAGACCCTCGCGTCCGCCCGCCGTCCCGCGGTACAACGGTTCCGTGAACCGGCGATCCCTTCGATTCCTCGGAGCGACCCTCCTGCTGCTCGTCCTCGGACCGGACGGCGGGGCCCGAACGCTCCATCCGGAGCCGTTGCGCGAGGGCGAGACCCTCCGATTCGTCGTGGACGGGGTCGTCCGGACGGAGCCGAGCCCCGAAGCGGTGATTCGGGCCCGCCACCGGACCGGAGACGAGGTCACGGCGGCGCGCCTCCTGACCACGGAAGGGCGCGAATGGATCGAGATCTCGAGCGGTGGATACGTGGAGGCCTGCCGGCTCGATCGTCCTCCCGAGCCGGTCTCGGGCGATCTGCCGGTCGGCCGGGAGGGGCTCGCCGCCGGCCGGGTCCTTCCCGAGGAGTATGTTCCCGGAGATCTCGTCAGGGTCCCCGTCGCGTTCCGGGCCCCCGGCTACGAGGGGCGGAGAATGCGGCTCCGGGCGGGGGCGGTCGCGGCCTTCCGGTCGCTGATCGAGGCCGCGGCCACGAAGGGTCACGAGATCCGCATCTTCTCCGCGCACCGGAGCGCGGCCTATCAGAGGCGCCTCTATCTGCGGGCGATCGCCCGGGATCCCGGTCAGATCCACTCCGCGGCCCCGGGCCGCAGCGATCACCGGCTCGGAACCGCGGTCGACGTGGCGGTCTCCGGAGTCCCCACCCTCTCCGAGGCCCTCGCGAGCGACCCGGCCGGGATCTGGATCGCGGAGCACGGAGAGGAGCACGGAATCGTGGTCCCCTTCTCCCGGGAGCGGTGCGCGGGCCGGGACGTCGCCCACGAGCCGTGGCATCTCCGGTGGGTCGGGGAGGCCGTCGAGGACGAGAGCGCCTGGTGAGCGTTTGAACGTTTCGAGCCGCTCGTCCGTCTCAGCTGCAGGAGGGACGCCGTGCTCGAGTGGATCCTGATCGCGGTCGCAAAGCTGCTGAAGGTCGCGATTCTGGCGTTCGTGGCTCTCGTGACGCCGTCCTCGGACGAGGATCGGCCCGCCCCGGCCGACTCGACGGGCGGGGCCGGACCCTGCTACGGAACCGTGGTGCTCATGCCCGAGTTGGGGGCGCTGCTCTCCCCCGCCCCCGACGATCGGTGCGCTCCTCCGGAGGCGACGCCCGCGCCTCGGGCCTAGCCCGCGCCACGTCCCGGGCGACCTCGGTGACGAGGGCCATCGCCGATTCGAGGGCCTCTTCCGTCAGGTACAGCATCTCGTCGGCGGGTGAGTGAATGCGCGCCCCGGGAGCTCCCAGCACGTCTCCGAGAAGCGAGACGGTCGAGAAGCCACGGGCGCCGATCGGCATCGTGTCGACCCCCACCCCGGGGAGAAACGGCAGCAGGCGGAGCCGGACTCCCGCGGCCCGCGCCGCCGCCCGGACGACCCGATCCATCGGGCGACCGCCGGGTGCTACGCCGCGGACGTCCACGCCCACCATTCCCGTTCCGACGCCCACCGAGTCGACGTTGACGAACACGGCTCGATCCCGGTCGTACGCATCGGCGTGGGCCTGGATCCACCGGACCGCGCCGGCCAGTCCGATCTCCTCGGCGCCCGTCGCGAGGAAGACGAGCTCCGCCCCGGCGAGCGTCGGGTCGGAGGGAAACACCCGCGCGGCCTCGTGGAGGATCGCGAGGCCGGAGGCGTTGTCCATGGCGCCGGGGGACTCGTTGCCCGCCGGATTGAAGAGGGCGGCGACGAGGCCGGCCGCCCCCGCGATCGACAGCGGAAGCAGCACCCCGGCGGGACCCGGGTCGCCCCCGCGGATCACCGTGCCCGTCGCCCACAGCGTGATCCCGACGACGACCGCCACTGCGAACAGGATGAGTCCGACCGGAACCGCGGTGGGAAAGCGCGCCGACTTGCTGTCCAGGTGGGCCAGGAAGACGAGCTGGGGCGCCCCGCCGTCGGCGGCCGACCGGCGTCCAGAGACGTTCCGACTCGTGATCCTCGGCGCGCGATCGTACTCGCGCTCGACACGGACCGACCATCGCGCCGTGGTCACGACGAAGGCGAGGATCGCGAGCCCCACGACGGCCGCGCCGGGGGGCGCGACGCATCCGAGCGCGCCCATCAGGAGAATCGCGAACGAAACCGCCCCGTGGATGCGCCGGCGCAGGCGGGGGACGACGTCGGGATTCGCCTCGAACGGCTCGACCTCGACCTCGAGACCGCTCTCCTCGAAGTGCCGGGTCATCGAGTCCGCAGCCTGCCCCTCCTCCGGGGTGCCCGGGAAGCGGGGAAAGGCGAAGCGGGAGGCGATTTCGAGGAGAGGCCTAGCCTGCATATATCACCGGACTCTGCTACGGCAGCAGCTCGCCGAGCCTGGTGAGAAATGCAGGCTAGCGTCGCCGTTCACGCGGTCCGCCC
Source organism: bacterium (assembly GCA_025774805.1). Classification (GTDB taxonomy): domain Bacteria; phylum ARS69; class ARS69; order ARS69; family ARS69; genus JALGZR01. The sequence goes on along the minus strand of JALGZR010000025.1, from coordinate 14,610 downwards.
TCGCGTGAGGTCCCCGCGTCCCTCGATCTCCTCCACCAGAATCCTCGCCGCCTGCGCGAACCCGTCGATCGGCCGTCCCGTACCGCTCTCACACATCCTCTCGAGCAGGTGACGCGACTGCAGCTCACCGAGGATCTCCGCCAGGCGTTCGGCGTCGGTCGGAGTGTGGATCTCGATCGCCACCCCCGCCCGCAGCAACAGATCGCGGTTCCGGGGCGCGAAGGGCCCGAAGTCGGGCCCGACCAGGAGAAAGGGCAGGCCCAGTCCGACCGCCCAGTTCGATCGCTCGTGGGGAGGCGAGACGACGACATCGAGACGGGGAAAGATCTCGGCCGTCCGCTGATCGAGCTCCCGCCGAGTCGAGAACCGGACGATCTCCGGTCCCTTTCCTCCGAGGTCGAGCCGCGAGGAGCCCACGCTGCGGTCCAGCCTTCCTCCCCTCCGGGCCACGACGATCGCCGCGTGCCCCCCGCGAATCGCCGCGGCGACCCCGGCGGCCAGGGACGCGACGTGGGCCCCCGGCTCGGCCCCCGAGCTGTAGAAGCCAAGCGTCAGCGGCCCTCCCGCCGCGAGTCGGCGGCGACGCTCCTCGAGCGCGGCCTGGGCGATCGGCAGAAGCTCGTTCTCGACGCAGATCCCCGTGATGTGGATCCGCTCCCGGGGAACGCCGCCGTCCGCGAATCGATCCGCCACCTTCGGAGTCGGAACGAGGATCCCGGCTGCACCGCGCACGATCGCCTCCGGGGGCGCCACCATCTCCCCGTGGACGTACCACACCCGGGGTCGGCCTCCCAGCGCTCCCACGATCGCGGGATGGTCCACGAGAAGGAGTCCCTCGTCGCCCGCCCACGATCGCAGATCCCGGCCGAGGATCCTCAGGACCGCGGAGTCCCGATCGTAGTCCATCTCGCTTCGGAATCGCTGGTAGAGGGCGCCGATCGGGCCGCCGCGACCTGCGATCCGGTACGACCATCGGACGGCCCGCCAGGCAAGGAGCGAGGTCCCCCGCGAGACCTCGAAGACCGTCGCCTCGCGCGCGATCAGTCCTCCGCGGCCCCCTCCCTCGAGCGCCCGCCGGACTCCGTCGAGGTAGAACGGATGTCCCCGTCCGACATCGGAACAGAGAAGCGAGATCACCATGGGGCCCCCTCGCCAGACACGACTGTCCGCAGCCTCGCGACGAGCCTGGTGAGAAACGCAGGCTAGAGGACGAGAATAGGGACCCTCTCCTCGTCCGTCTCCAGGGAAAGCACGGCCGGGGACGCCGTTCTCGACGGCGGCGTGCGGACGGACCGCGGCGGAGCCGTCGGCGACGGCGAATCCGCCCCACGAAAACGCCCGGAGCCTCCCGGCCCCGGGCGTCGTCGCATCTCCGCGACGGGAGTGCGGCGGGAAGAGCTCCGCCGCCGCTCACTCCGCCGCCGTCATTTCATCACGGTCATCTTCTTCGTGAGCACCCGCTCCCCGGCCGTGAGCCGGTAGAAGTAGACGCCCGCGGAGACGCGCTGTCCGGACGCGTCCCGGCCGTTCCAGTCGACCTCGTAGCGGCCCGCTTCGCGGATTCCGTTCGCGAGGGTGCGAACCGTCTGACCGTGGACGTTGAAGACGACCAGCTCGACCTCGGACTGCTCGGGGACCGAGTAGGCGATCCTCGTCTGCGGCTCGAACGGGTTGGGCTGGTTCTGCTCGAGCGCGAAAGAGATCGGGACCCGCGCGTCGACGGACGGAGCGTCCGTCGGATCCGGCGGAGCGAACGTGCCGAGCACCCGGATCTCGTCGACCCCCGCTTCCACGAGAGAACCGCTGCCGAGATCGCTCGCGATGAACCGCACCTGGACCTGACCGGCCTCTCCGAAGAGCGCATCCAGGTCGATCGTGTGGGAGACCCAGCGGGCGTCGGAGTCCGTCGTGTTCTCCACGTTCGTCCAGTTCGTCCCGCCGTCGTTCGATACGTCGACCACCCAGTCGTCGTTGTTCGGATCGGAGCCGGTGTTATTGGAGTACCAGCGATCGTACTTGAGACGCGCCCCGGCGATGTTCCTGAGATCGTACACCGGGCTCACCAGGGTCGTCGTACCGCCGTCGACATCGTTGCACCCGAGGGTGCACCCGCCGGAACAATTCGGGCCCCCGCACTGACCGGTGATGAACGCCAGGACCCCGGGAGCCGGCGTGGAGTCGTCATCGGGTTGAGCTGCGGTCCCGATCGGATCGATCAGCTCCCACTCCCCGGTGGTCGCGTTGTCGCTGGGAAGACCCACGGTCCATCCGGCGATCCCGCTCTCGAGATCATCGTACCATTGACAGACGTCGAACCCGTGCAGATCGGCCGGCGCGTTCGTGGGATGGGTGCGCTCGTTGCCGAGCATGTCCTTGGCGTAGATGTAGTACTCGACCTCCGACGCATTGCCGAGGATGGACGGGAGGTGGGCGCTGTACTCGTCCGGATTCGCGGTCGCGGTCATGAGACGGGTAAAGAACGGGCCGCCGTTCATCCGGTAGTGGACCTTGAGCTGCGTCGGATCGACCGCGCCCTCGGTCGAGACGATCGTGGCGGCCACGTCGAAGCCGTCGAGCCCTTCGGTCGTGTGAGGCAGCTTCTCGTGCGTGATGTTCACGCCCACGACGATCTCGGGACACGTGAACCCGTGATTCGTGGCGCCGAGGCAGAAGTGCACGTGGTTCGGCGTCCCGTTGTCCAGGTTGGCGTCGTCATCGTCCGCGATGAACGTCCAGAGCACCTGGTCCACGAACGTCTGCGGCGTGCCCATGTCCCGGCCGAAGTGCCACGCGTTCAGCGCCGCCGCGTCGGCTTCCTCCTGCGGCATGCTCGCGAGCATCGACTGCCAGGCGTCCCAGTGGAATCCGGCGATCACCTGGCCGGCGGTGTGGCCGCCGTTCTCGTCGTAGGCCGGATACTGCATGCCGTTGTCCGAGTTGCGGATTCCGGACGAGCAGTTGCCCTGGTAGAACCCGTACCCGATCACGGAGACCCGCTCGCCGAAGTTCGACATGACGTCGGAGTTCCCCTCGTGGAGCCCGCTCGGCGGCTCGGGAGCGCCGTTCCGCCCGTAGAGCTCCTGGGTCACTCCGTGACCCCACTCGTGGTAGACCACGTTGCCGATCTCGCCGGTGTTGGCGTAAGCCCCCCCCGCCGCGCAGAAGTTGATGGCGACTCCGTCCCACCAGGCGTTGCCGGGGCAGTAGAAGTCGGTGCGCCCGACCACGGTGGGCATCGAGTAGTCGAGCTGGGTGAACGTGGGATCGACCGCCAGCAGGAGGTCGTGGATGTAGTTCCCGTTGTAGAAGCAGTCCCGTTCGTCCTGCCGGGAGTTCACGCCGCTCCAGTAGATGTCGTGTGGCGTGCCGGGAGTGGCCGTGTTGCTGTAGTTCGCATCGGGTCCGAGGCCCGCGGCCCGGTTCACGTTGAAGTACGGTCCCCGCAGCTCCGCCGTCACGGTCACGGGCGAGGTGCCGCCGTGGGGGATGTCGTAGTCCCCGTTCTCGTCGGTGAGGTCGCTGTTGCCGCCCGAGACGTTCACCTGGAGGTGCTCCATCGGAAGGTCGCTGTGCCCGTCGCAGTATCCGTAGAATTGAACGTCGGCCGAGACGTTGCCGGTCACGTTGACCATCCGGTAGAGATTCTGCCGGGAGAGGATCTCTCCGGTCGACGCGTGAACGAAGCTCTCCCACTTGCCGAGGGGCTCCTCCGCCTCGAAGACCACACGGTACGCCGACTGGAGAGTCATCAGCTCGCCGGACTCCGCCGGGACGAGGTAGAGATCCGTCGCGATCGGGCGGTCGGTGCGCGGCGCCGCGCCGAGAGCACTCGCCGCGGTGGCGATCGCGTCGGACTCGGACAGCCCCGGGCTCGACGGCATTTCGTGATGATCGGGGAAGAAGCTCGAGCCGAACGCCATGAACCGGCCGTTCTCGCCGAGCACCGCGAACGAGCTCGAACGGTACACGGGGACGCCCCCGACGACCTGCCGGTAGTGGACCGCGTACTTGCCGCGGTGAAACGCCACGTTTCGCAGCTCGATGTTGTCGGGACGGGTGCCGAGCAGGTCCTCGTTCATCAGCAGGAAGTCACGCACCGCCGTTGCCGCGGCTTCCTGATCCGCGACGCCCGACGGCAGGGAGAGGTCGCCGCCGTACGCCATGTGCACGTAGCCGGTGCGACGATCAAGCTGGGCCAGCCATCCGGATCCGAGGAATCCCGATCGGCCCATTCCGAGGGTCTCGAGCGGCTGCGTCTCGAGTACCGGGGTGTTGGCCTCGAAGGCCAGCGGGAATTCGAGGGTCTCCACCTGCGGATCGGGGGCGAAGGCATGAGCCGAGCCCGCCGCCAGCATCAGGATCCCTGCGGTCAGTAGGTAGTGACAAAGACGAATACGCATCTCTGGCTCCGGGAGTTCGCTGTGGGAGAACCGGGACAAGGGTATATCCCGCCCGGCAAGCCCAGTTGGTCGACCTTCGGGTTGGGGGGGACAGACCTTCCCATTTTATCCCTATATCACCCTTGAATCCACCTCGGTCTCCGGCCGGCGCGGGCGCTGCCCCGGGTGAGAGTGTCCGGTTTCGAGACAGCGCATCCGAGAGCCGGGCGAGGGGCCCTCGACCCCGGTCCCCCCGGAATGGGTGTGCTCCCGGGCGGGTGCGGTCGACGGGCAGGACGGCCGCCGGCCCGCCCGGCACCTCGCTCGCGCCTGCGGCGCGTACTCCGGGCGCCGCCCCACTCGCCTGGGTATAATGGGTGCAGGAGACCGCCGGACGGCCCCCCCATTCGCGACCTGGCGCGACGCGCCCGACCCCCGGATTCCTCGCGGGACTTTCCGGCCGGAGCGAACGGGTACGAACGCACATCGACGGGAGACACCGACCATGCATCGATCTCCTTCGGCCCCTTCCGCTACTGTCTTTCTCTCCCTCTCTCTCGCCGTTCTGAGCATCGGGTCCGAGCCCGCGCGAGCGTCCAATCCCCTCATCAAGGGCCCCTACCTGATCTACCCGGGCGTCCACACGGAAATGCAGGTGCTGTGGCAGCTCGATCAGCCCGAGACCTGCACGATCGAGTGGGGCGAGCACACGTCGTATTCCCTGGGAAGCACCCGGACGGTCGAGTACGGAACCGACCATCAGCACACGCACACCATCGCGGATCTGGCCCCCGTGACGAGGTACTACTACCGGGTCATCGCGTCGGAAGACACCGCCGCCGGATCGTTCCGCACGGCGCCGGCCGCCGACGCCACCGCGGTCAAGTTTCTCGCCTACGGCGACACGCGGTCGTTCCCCGCCGTGCACGACAGCGTCGCCGAGGGCATCATCGCCACGTACACCGCCGACGAGGGATTCCAGTCGCTGATCATCTCCGTGGGAGATCTCGTCAACAACGGCAACAGCGAGCTCGATTGGCACAATCAGTTCTTCGATCCCTTCTACACGAACATCCGGACCATGCTCGGGGGCCTTCCCTACCAGGCCTGCATGGGGAATCACGAAGGAAACGGCATCCTGTTCCAGAAGTACTTCCCCTACCCCCACGTGGGCGGTCGATACTGGTCCTTCGACTACGGGCCCGCGCACTTCGTGGTCGTCGATCAGTACGTGCCCTACGGGCCGGGATCCGCCCAACTCGAGTGGATCGAGGCCGACCTGGCGGCCACGAGCAAGCCCTGGCGGTTCATCTACCTGCACGAGCCGGGATGGTCCGCGGGCGGTCACGCCAACAATGCCGACGTCCAGAACTACATCCAGCCGCTGTGCGTGCAGTACGGCGTCAGGTTCGTGTTCGCGGGCCACAATCACTACTACGCGCGTGCGGTCAGCAACCACGTGCAGCACGTCACGACCGGCGGGGGCGGCGCCCCTCTCTACACCCCGAATCCGAATGCCCCCCGGGTCCGGGCCGCCGCTGCGGCGCACCATTTCTGCAAGGTGGACATCGACGGGGATTGGCTCACACTGACCGCAGTGACGCCGGACGGCACCGTGATCGACTTCTGCAGGGTGGAGATCGACGGTACATGGCTCACCCTGGCCGCGGTGGAGCCGAACGGCACCGTGATCGACTCGGTCACGAAGCGGACGCCGGTCGTCGACGTGCCTCTCTTCGACCCGAGCGCGTCGTCACGGAAGATCGCGCTGCATCCGGCGTTCCCGAATCCGTTTCGGGAAGGGACCACGATCGGATTCTCCGCCCCCGAATGGGCGAACGTCAGGCTGGGCATCTTCGACGTCCGGGGGCATCGGGTCCGGGAGCTGTTCACCGGCCGGGTGGGGACCGGCTACCGGAGCCTCCCCTGGGACGGCACGGACGAGGCCGGGCGACCCGTCCCCGCGGGAGTCTACTTCTATCGACTGCAGACGAACGCCGGAGTCCGAGGCGGACGTGCGGTGCTGTTGAGATAGCTCGAGCGGTTTCGTCGGACCGGTCCCTCGACGTCTCCCGGATTGACGCGCGGGCCGGCGATCGAGCGGGCAGAACGAACCCTTCACCCCCCCTTCCGGGCCGTGACGACGCTCCAGTAGCCGGCCGTGCGGCGGGTCTCCGCCGCGGCGAAGCCCGCGTTCGCGAGCATGGCGGCGAGCGTCCTCTCGTCGTACTGCTGGCCCTCCGTCCACACGAGCATGTCGAGGTTCACGAGGGCGTTCGCGAGGGGACCCCGCCCGTCGTCGGCGACGAGCTTCTCGTGGATCAGGACGATCCCCCCGTCGGGAAGCGCGGCGTGCGCCTTTTCGAGAAGAAGCGCGCCCTTCTCGGGCGGCCAGTCGTGGAGGATCTGCGAGAGTAGAACGGCGTCGTGGCGGAGCGGAAAGGGCTCGGCGAACATGTCGCCCGGCCTCGCGATCACGCGTTCCGCCAGACCGGCGGCATCGGCGTACTCGCGCGCCACGGCACAGACGACCTCCAGATCCCAAACCGTGCACCGGACGTTCGGCCAGACGCGGGCGATCGCGAGCGAGATCGCCCCCGATCCCCCGCCGACGTCGAGCAGATTCGTGACTCCGGAGAAGTCGACGACCTCCGCCAGTCCGGCGGCCGGTCGCTCGCTGATGCTGTGCATCGCGCGCGTGAAGCGCCGGGCCTTCTCCGGGTCCTCGGCGTGCGCCTCCCACGGATCCTGGCCCCGGTAGACCGAGGACTCGTCGCGCTGGAGCGCATCGAGCAGGGCCCGGGGACTCAGGAAGTGCTCCACCTCGAGGTCGATGAGTCCCCCCAGCCATCCCGGCTTCCCCTCCACGAGATAGCTCGAGGCGTCGGGGGTGAGCTCGTACCGATCCCCGTCCCGGCGCACGATGTCCATCGCGATCAGAGCCGCGAGGAGCGCCCGCAGCGGCCGGGCCGCGCAACCGAGGTGCTCTCGGATCTCGGTTTCGGGGCGCGGGGAGACGTCGAGGAGATCGAACAGACCGGCCCGGACCGCGACGGCAAGGGCTGCACTCTGTCGGCCGGCGATGTAGTAGTCGTAGATGCGCCGGTCGTCTTGGGGAAACCCGACCGGATTCGGGGCGTCGGGCCGGTGGCGCGAACGGGTCGAGCGTGGGTCGGTCGGCGACGGCATCGTGAGCTTCTCCCGGGGATTCGGACAGGTCGGCCCCGCGCGGATCGCTCCGGATTATCCCGGATTCGCGGCCGTCTTGACAGGGCGGGATCTCGGCCGCACCCTCGCGCCCGCACGGATCAACGTCCTCTCCATGTCCTTCGGCAAAACGGAATTCCCGCGTGGGCGTGCTCCTCGACATCGACGGGACCGTTCTCACCGGCGGCCGCCTCATCGACGGAGCGGTGGAGGCCATCTAGTCGCTGCGTGCGCGGGGTGCCCGCCTTCTGTTCGCCACGAACACGAGCCGCAAGTCCCGGCGCGATATCGCGGAATCGCTTCGGGTCGCCGGCCTCTCCGTTGAGGATCACGAGATCCTGAGCGCGGCTTTCGCGGCCGCCGCCCGTCTCCGGGAGGAGGGAGTCGAGCGGGCCCAGCTTCTCCTCTCCCCGAGAGCGATCACCGATTTCACCAGGTTCGACATCGTCGACGAGAGCCCGGAGGCGGTGGTGGTCGGCGACATGGGCGAGGAGTTCACGTGGAGCGTCCTGAATGCGGCGTTTCGAAGTCTGCGCGGGGGAGCGCGCCTGATCGCGACGCAGAAGGGCCGCCGGTGGAGGACGGCGGACGGCTGGTGTCTCGACGCGGGCGCGTTCGTCGTGGCGCTCGAATTCGCTGCGGAGGTCGAGGCCGAGGTCATCGGAAAGCCCTCGCCCGGCTTCTTCCGAATGGCCGCGCACCTTCTCGGCGAGGAGGCGGGATCCCTCGTCATGGTCGGGGACGACCTCGAGGCCGACGTCGGCGGCGGTCTCGATGCCGCCCTCACGACCGTTCTCGTCCGCACCGGGAAGTTCGACGCGGACCGTCTCGCCGCGACCCCGCCGGAGCGCGCCCCCCATCACGTGATCGACTCGATTCGCGATCTGCCCGATCTGCTGGGCGGGTGAGAGAGCGCCGGCACGGCACTACCGTGACCGGCCCGGGCGCGGCCTGCCTCTGCCGCAGCAGAGGCCGGTGAGATGGGCGGGCTACTCCTCGCGGTGCTTTCCCGCGACCACCCACTCCCGGAACTGCTCGACGAGGAAGTGGTTCCAGACTCTCTCGACGGTCGGGCCCCAGCCCTCCTCGATCTGACCGGCGGCCCGGGCGGTGAGGTGGACGCGCGCGGAGTCCCCCTCCGACGCTTCGAACGCCAGTCGGTAGACGAAGTCCGTGGCGTTTCCGACGAGGCCGAGGGGCCCGCGCAGGATGAGCAGCTCGCCGCGATGGGAGTAGATCACGTCGGCGAGCTTCGCGCCGTTCCCCTCGTCATCGAAGATCTCCCAGAAGCCCCCCCCGGGCCGGGCCTCGATCCTCAACTCCTTCGGGCTCTCGGAGTGGTGGTGATCCCACCATCCGGAGACGTCTCCGGTGAACGCGTCGAAGATCTCGACGGGATCCCCGGGAACGGTCGTCTCGACTTCGAACGTGAAGCCGCCGAGATCGAGCGGCTCGACGGCGCCGACTCCTCGGGGGAATGCCAACGGAAGCAGCACGCCCACGAGGGCGGCGGCGATCGTCGTGGTCGCCGCGATCCGGCCGTTCGACGGGTCGGGGGCCGCGGTCGGGGCGAGTTCTCGGATTCTCACGGGCACCTCCCGAATCGGAAACGGGTCGAGGGTTTACGGCTCCGACTCCGGAACCGCACCGAGGGGAACCGGCTCCGGGCCGCCTTCATCCGTCGCCGGACGGCGCCCGATCCGGCTCTGCAGATCGTGGAGCACCAGGTACGAGCTCGGGAGGATCACGAGGATGAGGAAGGTGGCGAACAAGACCCCGAATCCGAGCGAAACCGCGAGCGGCTTCAGGAACTGCGCCTGGAGGCTGCGCTCCAGCAGCAGGGGCGTCACCCCCGCGAACGTGGACACCGAGGTCAGGAGGATCGCCCGGAAGCGCACGACGCCGGCGGTGCGCGCCGCCTCCAGCACCGCCATTCCCTTCCGCCGGGACCGGTTGATGAAGTCGACCATCACGAGGCTGTCGTTCACGACGACTCCCGAGAGCGCGACGAAGCCCGCGGCCGAGAGCATCGTGAGATCCATCCCGATGAGCATGTGTCCCCAGACCGCCCCCACGAAACCGAGCGGGATCGAGCCCATGATGATGAGGGGCTGGGCGTAGGACCGAAGCGGGACGGCGAGGAGGGCGAAGATGACGAACAGGGCCACCAGGAATCCGCGCCGCATCGCCGACATCGCCTCGGTCTGCTGGCGCTGCTCTCCCTCGAGCGAGTAGGACACCCCCGGGTGATCGGCGAGGATCCCGGGCAGCTCGTTGGCCCGGACCTGGGCGATGATCTCGTTCGCGTTCGCGACGTCGGTGTCGAGGTCGGCCGTCACGCTGATCACGCGCTGCCGGTCGACCCGGCGGATCGTCGAGAATCCGCGCCCCATCTCCACCGACGCCACCGTGGCGAACGGAACCTCCACGCCGCCGGGACCCCGGATTCGCAGCCCCTCCAGATTCCCGAGTGAACGGCGCTCCGCCTCCGGATAGCGGACCATGACCTTGACGTCGTCCCGGCCCCGTTGGATTCGCTGCGCCTCCTCTCCGTAGAACGCCTGTCGCACCTGCCGGGCCAGGTCGATCTGCCCGATGCCGAGCGCCTCGGCCTCCGGCTTCACCTTGAGCTCGACCTGCGACTTCCCGCTTCGGAACGAGTCGCGAATGTCGAAGACGCCGGGAAAGTCGGCCAGCACCGCCTTGAGACGTTCCGTTGCCGAACGGAGCGCGCCGAGATCGTTCGACGCCAGATCGAAGTGCAGGGGATCCCCCGACCGGAAGAGCGAGGAGGAGTAGGTGAGCTCGACGGCGTCGGGAATCGGTCCCGCGAGCTCCCGCCAGCGGCGGGCGACGGCTCGCGCATCGATCTCGATCTCCTCGCCGCGCGCGAGCTCGAGGTGCACCTCACCGAGGTGCTCTCCGACGAACGTGCCGCCCTGACCCCGGGGCCCATGGGCCTGCCGGGCGCCGAAGGGCTGCTCGCCGACCGAGGTCAGGACGTGCCGGACCGCTCCCGCGCCGTATTCCTCCTCGACCTCCTCGCGCAGGGCGACCGCGGCGTTCTGGATTCGCAGAACCGACGACGCGGTCACCTCGCGCGGCGTGCCCAGGGGCATGGTGAGGGCGGCGACGACGCTCTCGGCCTGCACCTGGGGGAAGAACGTGAACTTGATCCACCCTCCTCTCACGAGACCCACCGTCAGCAGGAACGTCGCGACGCCGACTGCGATCGTGAGGTAGCGCCACCGAAGCGCGAAGTCGAGGCTCGGCTCGTAGGCCCTGCGGAGAAACCCCTTGAAGCCCTCGTCGAACCGCGTCTGGAACCCCTGCCAGGCCGCCCGCACCCCACCCCGCGCCTGCTTGCCGGGGTCGATCCGGGAGATGTGGGCCGGGAGAACGAACAGACACTCGATCAGGGAGAAGAGAATGACCGGGATGACGATGAGCGGGATCTGCCGCCAGACCTGGCCCATGGTTCCGGGAATGAAGAGGAGCGGCGTGAACGCCGTGACCGTCGTCAGCACGGCGAAGACGACCGGAGTGAGCACCCGCAGCGTTCCCTCCGCCGCCGCCTCGGTCTTGCGCTTCCCGCGCTCCATTTTCCAGTAGATGCTCTCTCCCACGACGATCGCGTCGTCGACGGCGAGACCGAGAACCACGATGAACGCGAAGAGCGAGATCATGTTCACCGAGACTCCGAGCACCGGCATCATCCAGATTCCGCCGAGAAAGGAGATCGGGATGCCGAGCGACACCCAGAACGCCAGCCGGAGCTTCAGGAAGAGCGCCAGGATCACGAAGACGAGGAAGAATCCGGCGGTCCCGTTCCGGACCAGGAGGTTCAGTCGGCTCTTCAGGATCCGGGCGTCGTCGTTCCAGGCGGTGAGCGACACGCCCTCGGGCAGCCCGCGGTTCGTGCGCTCGATGTACTCGTGGACTTTCCGGGAGACGTCGTTGACGTTCTGATCTCCGACCCGGAAGACCTGGACCATGACCGCCGGCTTCGCGTCGAAGTAGGACTCCTGTCCCGTCTCCTCGAACCCGTCGATGACCGTCGCGACGCCCCCGAGGACGAGGCGGGTTCCGTCGGGGCGGGAGCGCAGCACGAGCCTCTCGAAGTCGACCCCGTCGTAGGCCTGACCGATCGAGCGGAGAAGGATCTCCCCTCCGCGCGTCTTGACCGAGCCCCCGGGGAGGTCGAGCGAGGAGCGTCGGACCGCGTTCGCGACCTCGTCGAACGTGACCCCGTACTCCCGGAGCGCGGTCTCCGAGACCTCGATCGAGACCTCGTAGGGTCGGGCGATCACGAGATCGACGTGGGTGATTCCCGGGAGAGCGGTGATGTCGTCGCGGACCCGCTCGCCCAGAGACCGGAGCGCCCGCTCGTCGGCGTCCCCGGCGATGACCACGTCGATCACCTGTCGTCGGTTGACGACCTCCTGGACGATCGGCTCCTCCGCCTCGTCGGGAAACGTGGTGACCCCGTCGACGAGATTCTTGACCTCGTCGAGAGCCCGGGAGACGTCCGTGCCCCGGAGCAGCTCGATCGTCACCGCCCCCGCGCCCTCGGCCGAGGACGAGGTGATCCGATCCACCCCCTCGACCGACTGCACCTCCTCTTCGATTTTGATGCAGATCCCGGTCTCGACCTCCTCGGGCGCGGCGCCGGGATAGATCACCGTCACGGTGATCAGATCGGGTCGGATCTCCGGAAAGAACTCACGCTTGATCGTGGTCGTGGCCATCAATCCGCCGACCACGATCAGGAACATCAGGAGGTTCGCGGCGACGTGGTGGCCGGCGAACCATCGAATCGGGCGGTTCACGAGGCGTCTTCCTCCGCGGCGTCGAGGCGTCGGTCGGTGCTCTCCGGATCCGGCCGCTCGACGCGGACCGACATGCCGTCCACGGGGACCTCGATCGGGGAGAGACAGATGCGCTCGCCCTCCTCGAGGCCCGCCTCGAGGATCGCGGTCTCACCGTCGAGCCGAAGAACCTCCACGTGCCGGAACCGGAGGCGATCCCCGTCGTCGAGAACGAGGAGACGGCGCGGGCCCCGCAGCGCGGAGCGCGGGACACGGAACACGTCTTCGACGACGCGGCCGGCGATGCGCGCCTCGACGAAGAGCCCGACGGTCAGGGGAGGACCGTCCCGGTCGGAGTCGCGACCGTAGGGATCGTCGACCCGCGCGACGAGCGGAAGCATCCGGGTGACGGGGTCGATCTCGCCCTCGGTTCGGACGATCCGGCCGACCCATCGCGCCCTCTCCCCCCCGAGCTGGGCCTCGAGGGTGACCTCCGGACCTCTTCCCCCCGGAGGGCCGGCGGGTTGGCCGGCAGGATCGAGAGGCAGGTCGAGAAACGCGAGCTCTTCGGTCGTAATCAGGAGGCGGATCTCGGCACCCTCGATGCCGTAGACCCGGGCGATCGGGGTTCCGGGAAGGACGTACTGCCCGAGATCGACCGTCTTCGCCCGCACCCTTCCGTCGTAAGGAGCTCGAATGCGGGTGCGCTCGAGATCGAGTCCGGCCTTCGCGAGATCGGCCCGGGCGGCGGCGAGGTCGGCGCGCGCCTCGGCGAGCTGGGGCTCCCGGAGAACGAGCGGATCGGGATCTCCCTCGCCGAGCGTCTCCCAGTCGCGCCGCGCGATGCGAGCCTCCCCCTCCTCGCGGGCGAGCCGGACTTCGGCCCGCGCCACCGCCGCCTCGGCGCGGGTGACCGCGATTTCGTGGTCGCGTCGGTCGATCACCGCGAGGATCTCCCCCGCCTCGAAAAACGCGCCGGCGGCGAGCTTCGGAGACACCTCCACGACGCGGCCCGGCACCTCCGCGACCAGGTCGCTCGCGGTGACCGGGGCGACCTGCCCCTGCGACTTCACGTCGAGGCGGATCGTCTGGGCCGAGACCTCCAGCACGCGCACGAGGGGCGGAGGAATCTCGGGAGGGCGCCGTTCGGGAGTGCGCTTCGCCCGACCGAGACCGAGGAGGCCGACGACGCCGAGCGCCAGGGCGAGCAGCGGCAGGACGATCTTCGGTCTCGGGATGCGGTCGATCATGAGGACTCCTCTTCGGACCCGTTCGCGGAACGGAGAGTGGGGTTCTCTTCCAGGACGAACCCGCCGCCGAGGGCGAGATGCAGATCGACCCGGGAGTCGAGCCGGCGGCGGCGGATCTCGAGCAGTCCGCTCTCGGCTCGAACGGCCGCACGCTGGGCCGCGAGCAGTGTGACGATGTCGTCGAGGCCCGATACGTAGCGGGAGAGCGCGAGCTCGTAGGCGCCCCGGGCCTCCTGGTGAGCGGTCCTCGCCGCGGCCTCCTGGTCGGCGAGGAAGCGCTCGGCGGCGAGCGCGCGTTCGACCTCGGCACAGGCGGTCAGCACGCGGTCCGCCCAGTCGGCGAGGGCCGCGTCCTCGCGCGCAGAGGCGTTCGCGACCCGGGCGCGAAGTCGACCTCCCTGGAACACGGGCTGGAAGAGGTTCGCTGCGAGGCTCCAGACGGTGAAGTCGCCGTCGAGGAGATCCGAGAGCTCCGAGCTCGTGCGTCCCCCGGACCCGGTGAGGGTGAGGCGCGGCAGGAGATTCGCTTTCGCCTCCCACGTCCGGCTTCCGGCGGCGGCCAGGCGGCGTTCCGCGGCCACGAGATCGGGACGCCGGCGGAGCAGGTCGAGAGGGAGACCGGCGGGGACTTCGCCGGCGGGCGGATCGAGATCTCCATCGACGCGGATCGACGCGGAAGGGTAGCGGCCGAGCAGGAGCTCGAGCTGGCGTCGCGCCCGATCGAGGGCGGCGCGCCGCACTTCGAGCGTCACCTGTGCCCCCGCCCGGTCGACGCGGGCCAGGCGGAGATCGAGCGCCGGACGCACACCGGCTCGGTACCGCGCCCCCACCCGGTCCACGGTCCGCCGGTAGCTCTCCAGGGTCTCCTCCGCGAGGCGCATCTGGCGCTCCGCCTCCATACAGGTGAACCACGCCTTGAGCGTCTGGGCCGCGAGGGAAAGCCGCGCCCCTTCGTAGTCGGCCCGC
>JALGZR010000200.1 GCA_025774805.1 bacterium | reverse complement strand
GAAGAGGCGGAGGCGGTCACGGTCAACTACGGTGTGTTCATCAACACGGTCATCGACTTCCTGATCATCGCCTTCGCGATCTTCATGGTGATCAAGGCGATGAACTCGCTGAAGAAGAAGGAAGAGGAGGCGCCGGCCGCTCCCCCCGCGCCCTCGAAGGAAGAGGTTCTGCTCACCGAGATCCGGGACGCTCTCACGAAGAAGTAGGAAGTCCGCCTCCAGACCGGCCGGGCTCCCCGCCCGGCCGGTGGACGGCGCGCGTCCGTCCCCCGCGCCGATCCGTCTCTCCCATTCGTCTTCCCGAGGTGATCCCATGGAGAACGTGAACGTTGCAGGACTGATGGAGCAAGTCACTCACTACGGGTTGCAGGTGATCGGGGCCATCGTCATCCTGGTCATCGGACGCATCGCCGCCGGGATCGTCGCCGGCCTGACGAGGCGGGGTTTGAACCGGGCGGAGGCCGAGCCCGCGCTCACGAACTTCGTGGCCAACCTCGTGAAGACCGCCGTTCTGCTCTTCGCGGTCGTCGCGGCCCTTGCGAAGTTCGGGATCCAGACGACGTCTTTCGTGGCGGTGCTCGGCGCGGCCGGTCTCGCGGTCGGCCTCGCGCTGCAGGGTTCGCTCTCGAACTTCGCGGCGGGCATGCTGATCCTGATCTTCAAGCCCTTCAAGATCGGCGACGTGATCGATGCCGCGGGGAGCAAGGGAAAGGTCGTCAACATCGGACTGTTCACGACCACGATGAACACGCCGGACAACCAGAAGATCATCATCCCGAATTCCTCGGTCACGGGCGGGACCATCACGAACGTGAACGCCTACGATACGCGCCGGGTCGACCTGACGGCGGGGATCGGCTACGGGGACGACATCGGCAGGGCGAGGGATGTCCTGACGCGCATTCTCGAGAATCACCCGAAGGTGCTGAAGGATCCCGCACCGACCATCGAGGTGGCCGAGCTCGCCGACTCATCGGTCAACTTCGTCGTTCGACCCTGGGCGGCCACGGCAGATTATTGGACCGTCTACTTCGACGTCACGCGCGCGATCAAGGAGGAGTTCGACGCCGCCGGGATCTCGATTCCCTTCCCGCAACAGGACGTCCACATGCACACGGTGGGAGCGAACTAGCCGGAGCTCGTCCATTCTCGCCGGGAGGCGTCCCTCCTGGCGACGGTCGGGAGGATGGCCGCGTGCCGGGGGCCCCGAGCGAGGAGATCCCCGGTCCCGCGACCCGGGGCGGTAGCGGAACGGCCGCTCAGGAGGTAAAATCGAGAGATCGATCCGGGGCTCTTCCTCCGCCGCTCGAGTCGGGCCTCCCCCCCACGTCACCGGGATCCTCCGCGGATCCCCCTCCCTGGAGAATCGGCATGAAGCATCCCGCCTCTTCCGCGTTCGCTCTCCTGGCGTCGGGTCTCGCGGTCGCCCTGTTTCTCACGTCCCCGGCGATGGCGGCCTCGCGGCACGACGCCGAACCGCTCCGGTTCGACGACGATCGCACCGCGCCCGGTGAGGGTGCGTGCGGGACGATCCTCACTCCCGAGCAGGCGGCGGCCTACCTGCAGTACCTGCAGGACCGGGGCCCGACGAACCTCGGGGTTCCCATCGACCCTCCCTACTACATCCCGATCGCGGCCCACATCATCCGGACGTCCGACGGCACCGGCGGGTTGCCGCCGTCGCGTCTCGAGGAGGCGATCGACGATGCGAACTTCCACTATCAGACCGCGGGAATGATCTTCTACCGCCTGGGGCCGATCGACTACATCGACAGCGACGAGTACTACACCACGGAGACCCTCGACGAGATCGACGAGATGCGGACGACGAATCTCGTCGTCGACGCCATCAACATCTACTTCACGGAGAACCTGAACTACGAAGGGGGGGCGCTCTGCGGGATCTCCGCCTTCACGTTCAGCACCGTGCAGTCGATCGCGATGCGGAACAGCTGCACCGCCAACTCGTCCGGACCGGGCAACCACTCCACGTTCAGCCACGAGATCGGGCACTACTTCGATCTGTTCCACACGCACGAGACGTATTACGGCGACGAGCTCGTGGACGGGTCGAACTGTGACATCGCGGGAGACCTCGTGTGCGACACGCCGGCCGATCCCCGGCTGGGCACCGGCAACGTCGACACCGAATGCGTCTACTTCGGAGACGAGCAGGACGCGAACGGCGACGACTACATCCCCGACACGACCCAGCTCATGTCCTATTCGCTCAAGCACTGCCGGGACAACTTCACGTCGATGAGCGTCGACCGCGCCGTACAGACGCTGCTGGTCGAACGGCCGAATCTTCTTCAAGATCCGACCGCGGTTTCGGACGGCGCGAACGGCGGGCCGGGACCGGCCGACGGGTTCGGCATCGAGCTGACGGCGCCCCGACCGAATCCCGCGCGCGGGGAGACGGAGCTCGTCTACACCCTTCCGGTGGCGGCCCGGGTCGCGGTGACGGTCTACGACGTGCGGGGGGCGCGGGTCCGCGAGCTCGCGAACGGTCCGCACG
>JALGZR010000024.1 GCA_025774805.1 bacterium | reverse complement strand
GAAGTTGTAGACCTCCCGGTTCACCTCGATGGCGTTCATCATGTCCTCTCCGGCCCCCGACCGCGCCTGGATCAGATGGTCGCAGTGCACGGTGGAGGGCACGGCCGTCGTCCTCCGCCCCGCCATCATGAACTGGAGAAGCGCCATCTGGGCGGTGGCATCCTGCATCGCGACGCGGTCGGGCCTCAGCAAGAGGAACGCCTTTCCGGCTTCGAGCTCCGCCCTCTCCGGATCGTCGAGGTGGGAGAGGACCACCTTCTCCGCATAGGTCAAAGGGCGGCCGAGGCGCCCGCGCAACCGCGCGAGCTTTTCGGCGAGGTCGGAATAGACCCTCTTCGCGAGGGGATACGTCTCCTTGTCTCCGCTCATGGGTTCGTCCTTCGTCGGAAGCGTCTCTCGAGAGAATCGGATGCCGCGGGGTCTCTTGCCGGACCGAATCTATCGGGATCCCGGGGGAAGGGCAACTTCACGCCCTGCGCCGCGGGCCCGGTGCTCGACCGGTTGGAATCGGTCCGGTCCGGAGGCGTATGATGGTTGCGGGACGGAGAACGGGAACGGGACCCTGGGAGGCCGCCCCCGAGCCGGCGTCGGGGCTCGCCCCCGCGGACCGTTCCGGGAGGAGAGCCGATGAGAGTGAAGAACGGATATCCCGGACTCGCGGGTTACGTCGCCACGCTCGCGCTGGTGGCGGCCGCCTCCTCCGCGATCGCGTTTCCGAGATCCCGCGATCCCGTGGTCCTGACGGGAGCGGAGGTGCCCTCCCTCGACGGGGTCTCGACGGAGAGGGTCGTGGCGTTTCGTTACGACGGGGGATGGGTCCCCGTCCCCGCTCAGGTCGACGAGCGGGCCACCGTGGACTTCGGCACGATCTACAACATCGATCCCACCGGCTCCGAGATCCTGACGTACGCCGATACCTCGACATTCACCGGCGCGGACCCCGTCCCCGGCATCGACGGAGACGACGAGATCGTGTTGCGGGCGGGCGACGCGGGAGATCCCGGGACCGGGCACCCCTCCGGGGTCGTGCTCGGCACCGGACTCGAGCTCACGCTCACCGACCCCCTCTGCGGATCCACGGGGCGACTCTACCTCTTCGAGAGCGACGGCAGCCTGGATCCGGCCGCGGGAGTTCCCTCCATCGACTACCAGTTCGTGCTCCTGTCGGGAGGATACAAGGCCACCTACAACACCATGTCCGGTCCCAACCCGGAAGACTCGCGCGTGACCACGGGGGCCTATACCGTGCACTTCGCCGACCGGTGGATTCGCGACGAGACGGCGGTGACGGCGGGTGGTGCGACCGGGGTGGACATCCTGGATCGCCACAAGTCGCTCTTCGCGCCGGGCGTCTGCGTGCGATCGGAGGACACGTTCAGCGCGGGGGAGGGCGCGATGATCGTGAATCGCACGGGTCCGATCCGGGCGCTGCGGGGATACGTCGGCGCGAACAGCGGACCCACGACGCACCGCATCCACGCCTTCTACGAGGAACGGGAGGACCTCCTCACGGTTCTCCGCGTCCACGCCATCTCCGGGGTCGTCGACTACTGGGACTACGAGCCGTCCGCCTCCGGGATGGTCTACCGCGACGAGGCCAACCCCGCCGGCGTTCTCGTCGACGGCAACCCGGACGCGATTACGTCGGCGCCCGTCACCTGGCAGCAGGTCTCGGGAGACTCGGGGACGATCGCCCATCACTTCTCCATCGACACGGACATCCCCGGCTTCGACTGGACGACCTACTACTCGGATGACGAGACCCCGCCCGAGACGCAGTGCACGGGAGACGCGTACGAATACGGGGCGAGCGGACTCTGGGAGACCGATCCGATCCCGAACACCGATCCGGCACTCGGGCCGCACTTTCGCTTCCGGCCCCTGCGCACGATCGCCTACGGGCCGCCGAATCAGGGGGCCGACTTCGCAGAGACCTTCGCCGCCGAGAGGGCGAGTCCGATCGGAGTCGAGATCTCGCCGTACGGGTCGGATCCGACGGCGGCGCTCGGGCTCGCCCCGCGTCCCAGCGCTCTCGCGATCCGCATCGAGCCGAATCCCGCGCGCGAACGCGTCGAGCTCCGCTTCGTCCCGCCGATCGCGGGACGGTTCCGGGTCGCGATGTACGACGTGATCGGCCGGCTCGTCGCCCGCCGGGACCTCGGAGGCCACGCGTCGGGGGTCCGGGCCACGGCGTGGGATCTTCGGGGGACGGCTCCGGGAACCTACTTCGTGCGTGCGGTCGCCGCGGACGGCTCCCGGGCGACCGCGAAGCTCGTGCGACTGAAGTGATCGACCCGGAAAGGGAACGACCCCGGAGCCGTTCGGCCCCGGGGTCGTTCGGGTCGGTTTCGATGGCGCTGGGTGCCCCCAGGAAGGGGCTCGATCCAAGCTACCTTCGCGGTCACTCGGGAGGCCCCTACGGGGACGCCACCTCCGCCGAGCCGCTACTGGTACTACCCACTGGATCACCTCCTTCCCGGGCGTGGTCGCTCCCGGCGGCACCCCACCGCCCGGTCCCTCGGGCCGCCCCGAGCCATCGGGACCGCCGCGCACCCCCGAGAGAGCGTCGCGGAGCTCGACCCATAGGATAGAACAGAACCCTGCCCCGCGAAAGGGCCGACCTCGGGCCAGTGCGTCTCGCCGGGCGAGGCGAGCCGCTGCCGCTCCCCCCCGCCGCCGCTTCGCGGTATCCTGCTTCTTCGCGGCCCGCCCTGCGAGCCTCATACCCCCGGGGGTCCAGGCAATGTCCCGAAGCGAGATCCCGATCTTCCAAGTGGATGCGTTCACGGAGGAGCCCTTCCGGGGAAACCCGGCCGCCGTCTGTCTGCTCGACGAGGAGCGGGACGAGGGGTGGATGCAGGCGGTCGCCGCGGAGATGAACCTCTCGGAGACCGCATTCCCCCGGCCCGTCGAGAGAGGGTACGCGCTTCGCTGGTTCACTCCCGCCCTCGAGGTCGCCCTGTGCGGGCACGCGACGCTCGCGACGGCGCACGTCCTCTGGGAGACGGGACGTCTCGCGGCAGACCGCGAGGCCGTCTTCCACACGAAGAGCGGAGAGCTTCGGGCGGTGCGTCGCGGCACCGCGATCGAGCTCGACTTTCCCGCGTTGCCCTCCGACCCGGCCGAGCTCTCCGCCGGGGCGCGACGAGCACTCGGCGTAACCGCGAGAAACGTGGCTCTCGTTCCCGCGCGATCCATCGGGGAGGACAACTGGATCGTGGAGCTCGAGTCGGAGGAGGTGTTGCGGAACCTCTCACCGGACTTCGCGGCGCTGCGGGAGTCGGGCTCCGCCACGATCATGGCGACCGCCCGTGGCTCGGGGGAGTTCGACTTCGTCTCCCGCTACTTCGCTCCTGCGGTGGGGATCGACGAGGATCCGGTCACCGGCTCCATGCATTGCGCTCTGGGGCCCTACTGGAGTCCGCGGTTGGGGAAGACCCGGTTCAAGGCGTTCCAGGCGTCGTCACGCGGGGGAGTGATCGAGGTGGAGCTTCGGGGAGATCGCGCACTCCTGCGGGGCCGGGCGCACACCGTGCTGCGCGGAGTCCTCCTCGTCTGAGTGATCCGGACCCGCTCGTCTTCCCACGGGGCCCGGCAGCCGCTATTCTCGGTCGCCGGTCGCCGGTCGCCGGTCGCCGGTCTCGACCCGTGTCGCCCCCTCCCACGACGACCACCCACCCCTCCGGAGGAGCACGCCCGTGTCCGCACCGTTCTCCCCCGCGCTGTTCGGTTTCCTCACGGACCTGAAGCGTAACAACGACCGCGAGTGGTTCCGCGAGAACCGGGATCGCTACGACGCCGATGTCAAGGAGCCCGCGCTGAGGTTCGTCGCCGCCTTCTCGGGTCCCCTGCGCAAGATCAGTCCTCACTTCGTTGCCGACCCGCGTCCCGTGGGAGGCTCTCTCTTCCGCATCCACCGGGACACCCGGTTCTCCCGCGACAAGAGCCCGTACAAGGTCCACGTGGGCATTCACTTTCGTCACGCGCGGGGGAAGGACGTCCACGCCCCCGGGTTCTATCTGCACCTGGAGCCGGGAAACGTGTTTCTCGGCGCGGGCATCTGGCATCCGGAGACGAAGACCCTGCTCCGGATCCGGGAGGCGATCGTGGACGATCCGGCTCGATGGAAGCGAATCTCGAAGGCGAAGCGGTTTCGCGATGCCTTCGAGCTCGCCGGAGACTCGCTGAAACGTCCGCCCCGAGGGTTCGACCCCGAGCATCCTCTCGTCGAGGACCTGCGGCGCAAGGACTTCATCGCGGTGCGCAACCTCTCCCAGAAGGAGGCGTGCTCGCCCGGCTTCACGAACCGGGTCGCCGACGGCTTCCGGACGGCCGGTCCATTCGTCCGGTTCCTGACGGAAGCGCTCGATCTGGAGTATTAGTCCGGGTTGGCCCGCATGTCTCACCAGTCTCTGCTGCGGCACCGGAGGTGTCGCCCTCGCCACCCGCCGTACCGTAACGGGAGTGCCTCGGAGGCGGAAACGCCCCCGGTGCGCGCCTCCCCGGCTGTCCCGGGGGGGCACGCGCCTTGCTGGGATGAAGCTCGGGAGCGGATCGGCGGGGTGGGGTGCGGGAATCCGAGAGCCCCCGCCGATTCGGCCTCCCTCTCCCCCCGATGGGGTCCGGAGGGCTCGGGCGGCCCTCTCGGCGGCCGCCGGTCGCCATTCGGGCGGTCTTCCCCCGCGGCCACCTCGCGTCGTCCCCGTCGTCTCCCTCGCGATTACGGCCCGACGTTCGGGATTCTCTGCCTGACGCTCGGCGAGATTTGTGATAAAATATAACTCGAAGCCTCGTTCGCACGACTTGAGCAGCTCCCCTCCTCTCCGTTCGGCACTTCGGAGCCGGCATCCAGCCAGGGGCGGGAGGATTCTCCGGAATAAGTGCGCTGACACGCAGCGTCGCCCTCGTGACCGCACTCGCAATCGCCACTCCGGCGTTCGGGGCCTGGGAAACGAGGCTCTTCGACGACTTCGACAACCCCCTGACCATGTGGGTCTGGCGGGTCGACTCCGCCTTCGGGGGCCGCGTGATCCTCGGCAACGAGTCGTGCCTCCTCCTGCGGGGGGGCTCGGTCGCGGGGACCTCGACGTCCGCGGAGAGCGGGACCGAGCACCTGCGGTCCATGGCCTACGAGTACCGTCTCACCGTTCGAGCCACCTGCCGGTCTCCGCTCGATGCCACTCTCGATGCCTTTTGGGGGCTCTCCCACGGCCGAGGCGACGACCAAGACCTCATCGGCTTCCGGGTGATCGAACCGCCCGGCGGCGATCCGGAGCTCTGGGCCGAGGTGAGGAGAGACGGGCTGGGTCAGATGATGTGGGTCTCGATCTTCCACCGCGACATCATGGCCGCCTACCGGATCGACATCGTCGGGCACACGGCCCGCTTCTTTGTGGATGGAGAGCTCGTCGCCGCGTTCGCCCGCCCCTGGGTGCCGCGAATTCCTCTCCGCGTCCTGCTCAGCAAGGACTCCACCGGGATCGGTGGAGAGCTCGTCGTCGATCGGGTCGTGCTCCACCGCAAGATCGACCCGGTGTCCGTCGACTCCGACAGCTGGGGTGCGGTCAAGGCGCGCTTCCGGGACACCCGATCCCCTTGACTTCGCGGTCCCCGCGGACTACCCTTCTTCGGCTACAAACCAAAGGCCAGGAACAGCCAAGGCCGAGAACAACAAGGCGTAGCTACCTTTAATCCGGTCCCGTGAGGCCGGGAAGGGTCGGCGCCGTTTCGGTACCCCTGCCGGAATTCGTCCGCCCGGTCCCGTCCCACGGCCGAGGCGGTTTTTTGTGGCCGGACCCCGCCCTCGATCGATCGGAACTCCTCCCGCGGAGGGACCATGAGAGAAGCCACACCGAACCCCCGGGTCGCCAGCGCGAGTCGCTCGTCGCCGATTCAGCGACTTGTCGAAAAGGCCCAGATCCTCTGCGCCGACGACATGCGGCGGGCCATCACGCGCCTCTCTCACGAGATCCTCGAGAGAAACGGAGGACCCTCCGGACTCGTGATCGTGGGCATTCGGACCCGCGGGCAGTTCATGGCCGAGAGGATCGTGCGCAAGATCGAGGAGATCGAGGGAGTGCTTCTGCCCCTCGGGATTCTCGACATCACTCTCTATCGGGACGATCTGCAGACCGCCGCGAAGCAACCTGTCGTCCGATCGACCGAGATCCCCGTGTCGATCTCCGACCAGCACGTGATCCTCGTCGACGACGTGCTCTACACGGGCCGAACGGTCCGGGCGGCCATGGACGCGATCATCGACTTCGGCCGTCCGAAGACGATCCAGCTCGCGGTTCTCGTCGATCGCGGGCACCGCGAGTTTCCGATTCGCGCCGACTACGTCGGCAAAAACGTCCCGACCGCGCCGCACGAGGCCGTCCGAGTCCGGTTCGAGGAGGTGGACGATAGGGACGCGGTCGTCGTCTGTGAGTGGAAGGAAGAAGCGTGATCTCCCAACGGAAATCCCTGCTGGGCATCCGCGAACTCGATCCGGACGAGATCCTGGAGATTCTCGACACGGCGGAGTCTTTCAAGGAAGTGCAGTCGCGAGAGATCAAGAAGGTGCCCGCGCTGCGCGGAGTCACCGTGGCGAACCTCTTCTTCGAGAACTCCACCCGCACCCGTTCGAGCTTCGAGCTCGCCGAGAAGCGCCTGTCCGCCGACGTGCTCAACTTCTCCGCCTCCACGTCCTCGGTGAAGAAGGGAGAGTCGCTCCGCGACACGGCCAAGAACATCGAGGCGATGAGCACGAACATGATCGTCATGCGCCATGGAAGCGCCGGCGCCTGTCACTTCCTCGACCGTCACGTGCGTGGCTCGGTCATCAACGCGGGCGACGGCCAGCACGAACATCCGACCCAGGCACTGCTCGACGCATCGACGCTGCGCGAGATCTTCGGCGAGATCGAAGGGCTGAAGATCGTCATCCTCGGGGACATCGAGCACAGTCGCGTCGCGCGGTCGAACATCCACCTCCTGACCAAGCTGGGTGCGAAGGTCACCGTATGCGGACCCCCGACGATGCTGCCCGTGGAGATCGAGAGGCTCGGCGTCACGCGCACCAGCGACGTGCGAACGGCGTTGCGGAACGCCGATGCCGTCAACGTCCTCCGAATCCAGTTCGAAAGACAACAAGAGCCGCTCATCCCCAGCATCCGCGAATACGCGCAGTACTTCGGCATCACCGAGGACAAGCTCCGTGAGTCGGGAGAGGGCATTACGGTCCTCCACCCGGGGCCGATCAACCGGGGCACGGAGATCTCGCACAAGGTCGCCGAAGATCACTCCGACGTGATCCTCCGCCAGGTCTCGAACGGGGTGGCCGTACGGATGGCCGTGCTCTATCTCCTCTATGGCGGGGGGGAGGTGCCGAGTTGAGAATCCTCATCCGTGGCGGCCGCGTGATCGACCCGTCGAGCGATCACGACGGGATCGCCGACGTCCTGATCGAGAATGGACGGATCGCATCGGTGGAGCCGAATCTCCCCGCGGAGGACGCGCGGGTCTTCGACGCCGGAGATCTGGTGGTGGCGCCCGGTCTCGTCGACATGCACGTCCACTTCCGGGAGCCGGGCTACGAGTACAAGGAGGACGTGGCCTCCGGCTCGCGGGCCGCGGCCGCCGGCGGCTTCACGACGGTCGCCTGCATGCCGAACACGAATCCCGTTCTCGACAACGAAGCGCTCGTAGCGCGGATCCCGCGATTGGGAGAGGAGACGGGGCTGACCCGCGTTCATCCCATCGCGGCCATCACCAAGGGACAGAAGGGGAAAGAGCTCACGGAGATGCGGGTGCTCGAGGAGGCGGGTGCGGTGGGGTTCTCCGACGACGGGCTTCCGGTGGAGAGCCCCCGCGTGATGCGCCGGGCGCTCGAGTACTCCCGCATGACCCGGAGACCGATCATCTCCCACTGCGAGGAGAAGTCCCTTGCGGCGGGCGGCCACATGCACGAGGGAGCGGTCAGCACGCGGCTGGGGGTTCCCGGAATCCCGAGCGCTTCCGAGGACATCGCAGTGGCGCGCGACGTGCGGCTGGCCGAAGTCACCGGCGGTCGTCTCCACGTCTGCCACGTGTCGAGCGCCCGGTCGGTCGAGTTGATTCGCCGGGCGAAAGACCACGGCATCCGAGTGACCGCCGAGGCCACTCCCCATCACTTCTGTCTGACCGACGAGGCGGTCGCGGATTCCGGTTTCGACGCGAACACGAAGATGAACCCGCCGCTCCGCTCGGAGGCGGATCGCCAGGCCGTGATCGAGGGGCTGGTCGACGGAACCCTCGACGCCATCGCCACGGATCACGCCCCCCACGCCGAGCGAGAGAAGCTCGTCGAGTTCGACCGGGCGCCGTTCGGCATCATCGGGCTCGAGACCGCGCTCGCGCTCGGGATGACCCACCTGGTGGAGACCGGGCGTCTCGGATTGCCGGAGCTGATCGAGCGCATGACGTGGGCGCCCGCCCGCATTCTCGGGATCGGAGCGGGCACGCTCCGCCACGGCGCCCCCGCCGACGTGGTGGTGTTCGATCCGGCTCACCGTTGGACGTTCGCCGCGTCGGATATCGTGTCCAGGTCCAACAACACACCTTTTCTCGGAACGAAGCTGACGGGACGAGTCCGACTCACGCTCCTGGCCGGACGGCCGACGTGGGAGCGATCCCCGGCCTCGACCGGTCTCCGCTCCGGCGACGGATCGAATCCCGAGCCGGACGTCATCTCCCCGGAGGAGGCGCGCGCGCGATGACGACCCGCGAGGTCGGTCGATGGATCGGGCTCACCGGCGGGACGGCCCTCCTTCTGACGGGAGGGCTGACCGGCTGCGCGTACTTCAACACGCTCTACAACGCGAGGCTCAAGTTCCGGGAGGCCCAGGAGATCCTGGAGCGATCTGATCCCGAGCGGAAGACGATCACGAAGCAGGAGGAGACGCTCTATACCGAATCCTTCGAGAAGGCGGCCAAGGTCGTCAAGTATCACCCGGACAGCCGGTGGGTCGACGACGCACTTCTCTTGATGGGAAAGGCCTCGTTCGAGAAGGGCGACTACTCCACGGCTCTTCGGAAGTTCGAGGAGATCCTGGTCTTCTTCCCGGACTCGAAGCTGGTCGGGGAGGCCCATCTGAACAAGGGACGCTCGTTGATCGCCACCCGGGAGTTCGCCGAGGCGAGAGAGGCCCTGACCCGGGCCGCTGCGATCGATCGCAAGGACCTGCGCGACGACGTCGTCTACTTCCTCGGTCTGGTCCACTACGAACAGGAGAACCGGGAGAAGGCGCTGGAGTCCTTCACCGAGGTCGTCGAGCGTCACCGCAAGAGCCCCTGGTTTGCCGATGCCGGGATGAAGGCCGGGGAGATCTCGGAGTCCCAGGGCGATCCGGGGCTCGCGACGTCCTTCTACGAGCGCGTCCGCGCGAGAGGCAGGACCCCCGAGGAGCGCTACCGGGGAGGCATGCGAAAGGGAGAGGTACTGCTCGCACACGGGGAGTTCGAGCGGGCGAAGACCACGTTTCACGACGTGTCGAGACGATCCACGAACGAGGACGACCAGGCGCATGCGCTCGTGATGAAGGGGAGGGCCGCCGCGGCCGCCGGGGACAACAAGGAGGCGACCCGCACCTATGACGAGGTGATAGAGAAGTTCCCGAGAAGCGAGGCGGCGGGGGAGGCCCAGTTGGCCATCGCGAGCATCCAGGACGGGGCGGGTGATCTGGTGAAGGCGAAGGAGCTGTACGAGCTCGTGAAGGACCAGGGGACGGGGCATCCCGCCTGGCAGGAAGCGTCGTCGAGGATCTCGAAGATCCAGCGCGTGCTCGACCTCCGGGAGGAGATCGCCGCGGAAGATGTCGAGGAGAAGGAGCACAAGCGGTATCTCCTCGCGGAGCAGCTCCTGGAGAAGATCGGGGACGTGGATGCGGCGCTCTCGGAGTATGAGTCCCTTGCGGACGACGCGTTCCGGACCGAGTGGGGGGCGCGGGCGCTCTACGCGCAGGCCTGGTTGCTCGAGCACCGCTTGGATCGACCCGACACCGCGGAAGCGCTCCTGCACCGCCTCGCGAACTACTACTCGGGCACACCGGTCGACGCCTACGCGCGGCAGCGACTCGGCTACCCCATCTGGAAAGTCGAGAAGCTCGAGCCCCCGAAGGTGGTGTTCATCCGGCCCGAGGGCGAGGGCGCGACCCCTTCGGACATCGCAGTGAACCGCGTGCCGCCCCGGGACGTGCCGCTTCCGGCGGGGGTCGACCGGGTCCGAGTCTGGGCCCGGCTGCACATCGATGACGACGGATCGGTCGAAAAGGTGAAGATCGTGAAGTCGGCGGGCGATGAGATCGACGCCGCGGTCGTCGAGGCCGCGAGCGCCTCGTCCTTCCTCTCTCCGAGCGAGGGCGGGTCGGCGATCACCGTCCTCGAGTACTCGTTCCCGCCGGAGGACGAGATCCCCGGGGAGGATGTGAGCGAGCCGACCGCCGACGACCGCGACGCGGCACTGGACACCTTGGATGCGCGGGATGCCGCCCTCGGTGCAGACGCGGGCACGCCGGGCGATTCTCTGGCGGCGACGGGGACACCCGCGCCGAGCGATTCGCTCGCGGCGGCCGGGACCGGCCGCGCCGCCCCCGACTCCTCGGCGGCCCCGGGCGATTCGCTCCCCGCGACCGAGACCCCTGCACCGAGCGACTCACTCGCGGGGGCCGAGACCGTGCCCGTCGCCGTCGACTCCTCGGCGGCTCCGGCCGACTCCGTGCCCGAGAGGGCGCGCGAGCCCCAACGGAGGTTGAGAGACCGTGAGTACTAGACGTGCCGGCTAGCCTCGCTCCCGGGATTGAGATCGGCGTCGTGCGGCGCAACGAGCGCGTCGCGCCCGACGTGCGACTCTTGACGTTCGCCGCGCCGGGGATCGCCCGCTCCTACCGGCCCGGGACCTTCGTCCACCTGAGGACCGGCGACTCCTCCACTCCGCTCCGGCGACCGTTCAGCATCGCCCGGGTCGCCGGCGACGAGGTGATCCTGCTCTTCCGGGTGATCGGTGCCGGCACCGGGTGGCTGGGCGCATGCGAACCGGGAGACCGGATCGATGCGGCCGGTCCTCTCGGCACTCCGTTCACGCTGGTGCCGGCATCCCGGCGGGTGTTCCTCGTCGCCGGCGGTCTCGGGCTCGCCCCGCTCCTCGGTCTGGCCGACGAGCTCCGGGCGACGGGAGGCGTCGAGAACGTGGATGCGCTCTTCGGGGTCCGGACCGAGGACGAGATTCCGGGCCCCGGCCTGATCGATCCGCCCGGGGGACCGATCTGGCGAATCGCCTCGGACGACGGCAGCGCGGGATTCACCGGAACGGTCGTGGACCTGCTGGAGGAGCGACTCGGAGAGATGGCCGCGAACGGGGGAGAGGATTCCCTCTCCGGGCTGACCGTGTACGCTTCGGGGCCCGTACCGATGCTGGAGGCGGCCGCGGGGGTCGCCGCGGCGCGGGGCGTCGACCTCCAGGTGTCGATGGAGGCGCACATGGCGTGCGGAGTGGGCGCCTGCCGCGCCTGCGGGATCGTCGCCTGGAAGGACCGCGCGCGGATCAACGGGCGGGTCTGCCGCGAGGGACCGGTGTTCGACGCGAGCGAGATTCTCTGGGAGGAGGTCGGTCGATGAGTCTCGAGGTGAAGCTCGGCGATATCGTCCTGCGCAATCCCGTCCTGGTGGCGAGCGGCGCCTACGGCTACGGCGACGACTACTCCGCGTTCTTCGACAACTCGGTGATCGGCGGTTTCGTCACGAAGAGCGTCACCCCTCGACCCCGTCGCGGGAATCCTCATCCCCGGGTCGCCGAGACCCCCTGCGGAATGCTCAACTCGATCGGACTGGAGAACTCCGGAATCGATCACTTCCTGGAGCGCGAGTGGCCCGCCGTTCTCGAGAAACCCTGCGTGCCGATCCTGTCGATCGCCGCGAGCGCCGCCGAGGAGTACGCCGAGATGTGCGCGAAGGCGGAGAGAGCGGGGGGAGTCCGCGCGATCGAGATCAATCTCTCCTGCCCGAACGTGAAGGAGGGAGGCAGGACGTTCGGCACGGATCCGAGGGTCGTGGAGTCGATTCTGCGGGGCTGCCGGAGAGAGACCTCCGCCTTCCTCATCGCGAAGCTGACCCCGAACACCGATCCCGTCCCCATCGCGCGGGGCGCGGAGGCGGGAGGGGCCGACGGATTGTCGCTCATCAACACGCTGCTGGGCATGGCGATCGACGTCGAGCGGCGGCGCCCGAAGCTCGCCATGGGGATGGGTGGGCTCTCGGGTCCGGCGATCCGGCCGGTGGCGCTGGCGATGACCTACCGGGTCTGCCGGACGACGAGCCTGCCCGTGATCGGCATCGGCGGCATCTCCACCTGGTCGGACGTCGTCGAGTTCCTGCTCGTCGGCGCTACGGCGGTGCAGGTCGGGACGGCGCTGTTCAGCGATCCCGTCGCCCCGATCGAGATGATCGCCGGCTTGAACGAGTACTGCGTCCGACACGGGCACGAGTCGATCACGGGGGTGATCGGAGCCCTCGAGAGCGGTGACTTGATCCTGGAGGGAGTGCACGCGTGAGCCCGATCATGACCCCCACCGAGCGGGTGGCCGTCGCCCTCGACGTGGAGACAGGAGCCGAGGCGCGGAAGCTGCGCGAGCGGCTCGGACCGGCCCTCGGCCTGGCGAAAGTCGGATCGGCCCTCTTCGTCCGAGAGGGAATGGGCCTGGTCTCGGAGCTGAAGAAGAGCGGGACGAAGGTCTTCCTCGATCTCAAGTTCCACGACATCCCGAGCGTCGTCGGCAAGGCCGTCGAAAAGGCGACCGTCGAGGGGGTCGACTACCTCACCGTACACGCGTCGGGCGGTGCCCCAATGGTCGAGGCGGCCGTCGGCGCGGTCGAGCGCCACGGCGGCACGACGAAGGTTCTGGCGGTGACGGTGCTGACCAGCCTCGGTATCGACGACTGGAGGGCGGGCCCCTCCCCGGCCGAGGAGTCGGTGGAGTCCGCGGTGCGGCGGCTCGCGTCGCTCGCCTCCGGTGCGGGGGCGCACGGTCTGGTCGGGTCGGCTCGGGAGGCCGCCGTCCTCCGGGAGGTGGGAGGCCCCGAGTCGATCATCGCGACTCCGGGGATTCGCGTGCCCGGTACGGAGTCCCCCGACCAGACGAGAGTCGTGTCGGTCGAGGAGGCCGTGCAGAGCGGTGCGGACATCCTGGTGGTCGGGCGGGGCGTGAGGGCGGCCCCGGATCCCGCGGCCGCCCTGCGTTCCATTCAGAGAGCTCTCGAGGAGATGGTGTCGTGAGAGAAGAGGCGCTGCTCAAGCTGTTTCAGGAGACGGGGGCGCTCCGGCGTGGGCACTTCCAGCTCTCCTCGGGCCTCCACTCGGGGGTGTACTTCCAGTCGGCGCTGGTGCTGCAGCACCCCGATCGGGCGGAGATTCTCGGACGATCGCTGGCCCGGACGCTGGCACCGCTGCGTCCCGAGGTCGTCGTGGGACCCGCGCTCGGAGGGCTCATCATCGCGTGGGAGGTCGCCCGCGAGCTCGACGTGCGCGGTCTCTTCACGGAGCGCAAAAAGGGCGTGATGATGCTGCGTCGCGGTTTCACGCTTCGACCGGACGAGCGTGTCGTCGTCGTGGAAGACGTCGTGACGACCGGCAAATCGACTCGCGAGACGATCGACGCCCTGATCGAAGCGGGAGGCGACGTGGTCGGTGTCGGAGCGATCGTGGACCGGAGCGCGGGCGAGGTGGACTTCAGGGTCCCGTTCCACCCGCTCCTGAGCCTGGCGGTGGACGCCCTGTCTCCCGAGAAGTGCCCCGACTGTGCCGAGGGCCGGCCGGTGGAGAAGCCGGGAAGTCGGGAGGGAGCCGCGAAAGCGGTTTGAGGCGAAGCCGGCCTGGAGATCTCACCACGCTCTGCTGCGACGGAACGCGGGAGGGGGGGACAATCCCCCCGCTCCCTGGTCCTTCCTCAGCCGTTCCCTGTCAGCGGAGCATGGTCACCTTCTTGTTGACGGAGCCCTCCGCCGTGACGAGCCGGACCCAGTACACGCCGGCGGGAAGGGCGCGGCCGGCGTCGTCGTCGCCGCCCCAAACCACATCGCCCGGTCCGGCCGGAACCGTGTCGTCAACCAGGCGACGGACCTGCCGGCTCCGCACGTCGTGCACGTCGATGCGCATGTGGCCCGCGGTCGGCAGCGAGAACGCGATGCGCGTCGCGCCGCGGAACGGGTTCGGCGTCGCGGACGAGAGCGAGAGGGCGGGTGTCGGCGCGGCCACCACCGGCGCGTCGAGGCCCGAGCCGGAGAGCTCGACGTCGAGCGAGTAGATCTGGTTCCCGCCCGCACGCTTCGAGTTCGTGACGATGACCCCCGCGTACGTGAGGTTCTGGATCGCGAACGGCATCGTGTAGTCGAAATCGTTGTTCGCGTCGAGGGTTGGCTGGACGATCGTGATGGTGTTGTCCGGCTCGACCGCCAGGACCGAAACCGTGAAGTTCTCGTGCGCGTCGTCGCCGTCGAAGAGGATCCGGAGGTTTCCGGTCGAAGTGCCCGGGTTGAACCGCCGGTGGTGGGCGGCGAGCTGGTTGACGGACGTGGTCGTGCTGAACGGATAGGTGCTGATCGTGCTCTGGTAGAGGTTCATCCGCATCATGTCGGAAGCTTCCTCGAAGCCGAAGCCGGCGATCGACCGCGACCCCGTGAACCAGCACCACTCCATGTACTCGGGATAGGCCACGTCCCATTCCGAGCCGTACAGCGCCAGCGTCTCCTGGTAGGACTTTTTCACGGTCTCCCCGCCGGCGGATCCGCGGCGGGCTCCGAAGTCGACGACGCACTGCACGCCGAAGCGCTCACCCATGTAGGTCTCCCAGAGGAGGTCCTCGTAGTTGCCGGCCGAGTTGTTGTTGTCGAGCCGGGTCCGCGGGGAGTTGAGCTGGCTGGGGTACGGGGGGCCGAGCCACGCGTGATAGATGTCCGAGGGGTCGAAGACGACGTCCATCACCCAGTTCGAGTCGAGCTCGTTCCAGGTGCCTTCGGTCCACGAGCTTTGCCTCCACTGGCTCGCGTGCTTGAACTCGTGCGCGATCACGCCCTTCGCCCTGCCGAGCTGGGCGCCGTCCGGATCGGGGCTCGGAACGTGCCCGGGCCCGGTGAAGTTGTTGTCGATCGTGATCTCGGTGCGCCCCACGCCGATCTGTGCCGTGTAGCCGAAGAGGCCCGGCGAGAGTGCCACGAAGAAGACGTCGTACGTGCCGTCGGCCGGCATCAGCGGGGCGGCGAAGCCGAGATCGGTAATCACGACCTGCCAGGATGTGTCGAAGTACTCTCCGCACCGTTCGACGAAGTCGGGGATCCCGTTGGCCGGATCGACGTCCTCGAGGGGAACCGCGTCCACCCCCGCCGTCTCGTAGTGGAGCTCGAAAATGCCCGACGGGCTGACGTAGGTCGAGGTCAGGAGCATCGACCGGTCGGGGAGCAGGTAGGCCTCGATCTCGGCGACGGCGGCCGCGCCCAGCGACTCGCGGGTGCTTCCGAACTCGGCGATCCAGGGGGTGAGGCACGGCTCCAGGAGATAGGCGACGGCGGTGTAGGTCGGGTCGGCCTTCTCGGGGGCGAAGGCGAGCCGGAAGGTCTGCAGCAGGTAGTTCTCGTGGGTGAGGCGACCCGCCTCGAGATCGGCCTTCAGCACCGGCTGGATCCTCACGGCCTCGGTCGGGGCGGCGTGGTGATCGGCGGCGGGGGCGACGGCCGAGACCAGGAGCCCACCGGCGAGAATGGCGAAGAGACCGGGCGACCAAAGTGTCGAGAGCGAGTTGGGGGACTTCATGAGCGGCACTCCAGGGTGAGTTCGACGACGGAACGACGCGGACGGAACGGCGCGGCCGAGGAAAACCGGTATCGAGTGTAGCGGACCGGATCGGGGAGGACAAGGAAGATGGGTCTCCTCCGCAGAGAGGAGGTTCGAAGGGTGGGTGAGGACGGGGGAGCGTCAGCCCGGGCGTGACATCGAGGGATGCAGCGGCTAGCATGCCGACTTTCCGGAAGCGGGGTGACGATGAGGAAGACGAGAAGGCGGGCCGCGAAGCGAGCGGCGAAGCCCAAGGCGAAGCGGAAGCCCTCCACCGAGAAGCCGGCGGGGAGGACGGCCGCGAAGCGCAAGGCGAAGACCACGGCCCGGCCCGCCGCGAAACGGGCGACGAAGCGGGCGCCCACCGCTCCCCGCGTCCGGACCCGTCCCGCGCGGGCCGACGCGCGCTCCATGGCCAGGCAGCAGCGAGAGATCTCGGTCAGCGAGTTCTTCACGAAGAACCGCCACCTGCTCGGCTTCGACAGTCCGACCAAGGCGCTGCTCACGACGGTCAAGGAGGCCGTCGACAACTCGCTCGACGCCTGCGAAGAGGCGGAGCTGCTGCCGGAATTGCGCGTCGAGATCGTGACCGTTGCCGAAAACCGATTCCGCGTGATCGTCGAGGACAACGGCCCGGGCATCGTACGGGCCCAGATCCCGCGCATCTTCGGGAAGCTGCTCTACGGCTCGAAGTTCCATCGCCTGCGCCAGAGCCGCGGGCAACAGGGCATCGGGATCTCGGCCGCAGGCATGTACGGGCAGCTCACGACCGGCAAGCCGATCGTCATCGAGAGCCGGACCGGAGTTCGCAAGCCGGCCCACCGCTTCGAGCTCGTCATCGACACGGCAAAGAACGAGCCGGTCATCCGAAAGGACACCGAGGTGGACTGGAAGGAGAAAGCGCACGGCACGCGAGTCGGGATCGAGCTGGAGGGGGTGCACAAGGGAGGCCGCCACGGTCCTGAGGCGTACCTTGGCCAGACGGCGCTCGCGAACCCGCACGTGAAGCTGACGTACCGCGGCCCCAAAGGCGAGGAGACCACCTGGGAGCGCACGACCACTGCGCTGCCCGAACCGGCGCTGGAGATCAAGCCGCACCCGTACGGCGTGGAGGTGGGCACGCTGATGCGCATGGCGAAGGACACGCGGTGTCGCCAGCTGCGCGCCTTCTTCCGGGAGGAGTTCAGCCGGGTCGGGCCGAAGGCGGCGACCGCGATCGTGGAGGGCGCCGGGATGAACGGGAAAATGTCGCCCAAGCGGATCACGACGGAGGCGGCGGAGCGGCTCATCGCGGCGATCCGCGAGACGAGGGTCCCCGCGCCGCCCATGAACTGCCTCTCCCCGATCGGTGCCGAGCGGCTGACCGCGAGCCTGGAGGAGCAGATTTCCTGCGAATTCGTGACGGCGGTCACGCGCGCGCCGTCCGTCTACCGCGGCAACCCCTTCCAGGTGGAGGTGGGGCTGGCGTTCGGCGGCGAGCAGCCCGCGGACGAGCTCGCGTCCGTCCTCCGGTTCGCGAACCGCGTGCCGCTCCAGTACCAACGGGGGGCCTGCGCGATCACGAAGTCCGTTCTGTCGACGAACTGGCGCGCGTACGGGCTCGCGCAGGGCCGAGGCGCCCTTCCGGCCGGGCCCCTGACGCTGCTGGTGCACATCGCGAGCGTGTGGGTTCCGTTCACGAGCGAGAGCAAGGAGGCCGTCGCCGGCTACGACGAGATCATCAGGGAGCTCCGGCTCGGGCTGCAGGACGTGGGGCGCCGGCTCGGTCGCTTCGTTCGGCGGGGGCACCGGGAGCGAGACGCGGCGCGCAAGCGCGCCTACATCGAGAAGTACATCCCGCACATCGGCATCGCGCTGCAGGAGATCCTCGGGTTTTCGGAGCGGGAGGAACGGAAGATCGTCACCACGCTGACCGGCACGCTCGAGCGCAGCCGGAAGATGTGATTCGGCGGGAGGAACGGATGCCACCGAAACGGACGCGGAGCGCGGCGAAATCGAAGTCGAAGGCCGGCCCGAGAGCGCGACCCGGCGCGAAGGGCAGGGCCGGTTCCAGGGGAAACGTGAAGACGAAGGGCAAGGCGAAGGCCAAGGGCGAGCCGAGGTCCCGGTCCGGCTCCGCGAGAGGGGCTGCGAAGCCGAGCCCGGAAAGGGCCGCGGTCGTGAGCCCCACGAAGATCGTGAACCGGATCCGCTCCGAGGCCACCGGGGTCCGGGATCGCATTCTGAAGAAACGCACGCCTTCGCTCCGCTTCCCCCTGCGGTCGCTGGCGAACGTCGTATACCACCCACGGGAGGGCTACTTCCGCATCAAGGGGAAGACGAAGGAACGCACACTCACTGTCGGCACCGTCAAGACGTTCGCGCAGACCCTTCGGATGATGTCCTTTTCCAAGGAGCTCGTGGAGGCGGACGACATCGCTACGAAGCGGGAAGCGTACTACGTCAGCAAGAACTGGGACGACTGTCGCTTCAACGAGCAACCCGAGAGCGACGCCGTCATGGAGGATGTGGAGGCGCTCTTCGGCGTGAACCGGGAGCAGCTCGGATTCATCCCGGAGGAGAAAGGCGGCGATGTCGCCGGCGAGCTCGTCGTTGTGGACCACGACCGCGAGACCGGCGAAGAGCTGGAGATCGACTGCACGCGCTTCGGCTCCGGCGCGTACTCCATCCCCATCTCAGTGGAGGCTCTCCGGTTTCGGACCCGGGCGAAGTTCGTGCTGGCGATCGAGACCGCCGGCATGTTCCAGCGGCTCGTCAAGCACGCCTACTGGCGGTCGGCGCAGTGCATCCTGATCTCTCTGGGCGGCGTGCCCACCCGCGCTTGTCGCCGCTTCATCCGCCGCCTCGCCGACGACTGCACCCTGCCCGTATACGTCTTCGTCGACGGCGACCCCTACGGGTACTCGAACATCTACCGCACACTGAAGGTCGGCAGCGGCAACGCCGCGCACCTGAACGAGTTCTTTTGTGTTCCGCAGGCAAAGTTTCTCGGCGTCACGCCCCAGGACATCTCCGACTACGAGCTGCCCACGCACCCCCTCAAAGACGTGGACGTGAAGCGGGCCAAGGACGCGCTGAAGAACGACCCGTTCATCCGGCACCACAAACCGTGGCAGGAGGCGCTGAAGCAGATCGTGAAGCTGGGCGTACGGGTGGAGCAGCAGGCGCTCGCGAAGCACGGGCTGAACTACGTGATCGACGAGTACCTGCCGAGAAAGCTCGCGAACCCGCGGCAGTTCCTGCCCTGAGCGGGACGGGCAGGTGGCCCGCGCCGGCGGCCATGGTAGGGCCTCGGTCGTGACGGTCCGGTACCACGCGTCGGCGATTCTCGGTCAGGGGATCCTGGCCCCGCCGGCGACGTTCGAGCCGGGCATTCTCGCGACGTCGGTGCTCACGCAGTTCCCAGACGGTCTCCCGGGTGCGCTCGAGCCCCCTCCCGCATTTCTCACCGGTCTCTGCTGCGGCAACGGCGAAAGCCGCGCCTGGTGTCATCGCGGGCCGGTTGAGAGGTGCAGGCTGAAGTGGTGATGCGCACCCGGCTCACGAGAAAGGGCGGCCCCGCCCGGAGCCGCCCAGAATCCTGCGTCAGCAGGCGGATCAGCGTACCGGCTCTACTCCCGGTATTCGGACTTGACCCGGCCCCACGACTCCTTCTCTGTCGCAATGGGGAGGCATGCACCTCCCATCAGCTGGCAGAGGAGGGGAGTCGTGTGAACGATCGCGCCGTTCGGGAGCTCGCAGGGACACTTGTTGCCGGGCCCCGGCGGGGTCGGTACCGGAAAGTGGAGTTCGTAACCCCCGAATGGGTTCTCGTATACCGTGTCGTCGTCCGGCTCCGGGGATCCACTCCACAGGTTATCGTCGCCCAGGATCGCACACATGTCGGGGACCGAGAGCGAGACAGGAGCTTCCGCATCCTCGACCACGACGGAAACGTACACGGTGTCGAAGCAACTGATGACGGGAAATGCCGGCCCCGGAGAGGACGTCATCGTTCCGGTGCTCGGCTCCGGGTCCAGGGTGATCGTGACGTTCTTCGGCCCGGGCACCGCGTCGAAAGTGCCGGTCAAGGACATCGCGATGATCTCCGTCTCGATGACACAGGGATCGCCACCGTCGCTGGACCCGCGGGACACCGTGATCGGCCCGCTGGCGACGACGATTCCCGGGCCGAGAGGGGGAACATCCAGATCGAAGACAATCGCCACGGTGCTCGGAAACTCATCTTCGCCCGGACCGTCCGGGCAGGGACCCCCCTGCGCGAAGACGCCGACCGGCACGACCAGTAGAATCAGCGGGATGATTCCTGCCGTCGACCTGTTCATTTGCTTACTCCTTCCTGGCCCTGAAGGGAGGCACGCACGTCCCGGGGGCCCTGAGGACAACATCGGTCGGGAGAGGTGCTGGATCTCTTCTCCCGTCTCTCGCCGGCCTTCGCGTCAAAGGCCCCATGGCCGGGCGAGAGATGCGTCAGCAGCCGGGGCGGCACGGACCCCCGGGGAAGAGGTGCAGAGGAAATGCGGGGGGAAGATGTCGGCCACTCCCACGGCCGAGTGACCTCTATCACAAAGTGCCAGTGACTTCAAGCCGATCGGGCGTCGCTCTAAGACATACAATGTCAATAACATACAATGGTGCATCTTCGGTCGGGAGAACGCGTTCCCCGGTTGTCCTCACCGGGATACTCTCCTGGAGTATTCTCGTCGGGGATGCCAGCCAGCCGGAGGGAACGGGACTTTGCATCAGGACCCAGTCGCGGCTGTCCGGAGTCCGGGGAAGGGCCGTGTGGAATCCCCCCTGGCAGGCGCAGGCCGCGATGCCGGATGCTGCATCCGGCATCGGTGCGGGCGACGAGGATCCCGATCCGGGTTCTCGATGCCGTGGTTGAAATGCGCGGTCGGGCTGGGGCTTCGCCGCTTCGTGCCTCTGTTTCTCGCGATGGGGCTGTGCGGCGCGGACGCGCCGGAGACGCCCGGTCCACGGGCCGAAGACTCGACCGTACGCGCATCTCCCCCCGGATCCAGACGGCTCCTCCCCCTGGAACGTGTGGAAGTTCTGCATCTGGAACCCTGGCCGGAGCAGCAACGAACTTGGCCCGCGGCATGGCAGGACTGGCTTCCTCATCTTCCCCCTCTCCCTTCGGGGCTGGCGGCCGGGGACTTCGACGGAGACGGCCACGCCGACATCATCGTCGGCGAGGCGAGTATCGGCGGGCGCCTTCTCTTGCTCGCCGGCCGTGGCTCCGGGGAGTTCCGGAAGCCGAGGGCAGTCTCCACATCGAGGCGCTCGGCCCTCGCCCCATTGATCTCCATCCTCCCGGTCGACATCGATGACGATTTGGACCTCGATCTGTATCTGGTGCGATGGGGTCGGAACGAGGTGCTCATCAATGATGGCTCCGGGCGCTTTGAGCCGTCCCAATCAGGGAATCGATCCGGTCTCGACGATGACGGGCTGGGGACAACCGCTGCGTTCTTCGACGCGGACGGAGATGGAGATCTCGACGTCTACGTCGGAAACGTCCTTGATTCCAGGGCCCCCTTCCGCGGAGGGCTCAATCGGTTCTACCGGAATGCGGGGGCGGGATTCGTGGAGGAAACGAGTTCGTCGGGACTCGGGGAAGTCGGAATGACGGTCTCGCTCCTGGTGACCGATCTCGACGGCGACGGAGATCCGGACGTCCTGGTGGTGAATTACCTGGGAGGGGCCAACACGTATCTCAATGAGGGAACCGGGAAGTTCGTTCTCCACGAGGCCGACTCTTCGTCCATCCTGTATCTCGGGTCCGACGCAGCGGATCTGGACGGTGATCTTCGGCCCGACCTTCTGATCTCCTCGGCAGGGCATCCGGGAGCGAACCTCGAGCAGACCCGCGTGAAGCTGTC
This sequence comes from bacterium, assembly GCA_025774805.1. Classification (GTDB taxonomy): domain Bacteria; phylum ARS69; class ARS69; order ARS69; family ARS69; genus JALGZR01. The sequence goes on along the minus strand of JALGZR010000024.1, from coordinate 15,499 downwards.
CGGAGGCGAGAGCCGGAACGCACACGGCCGTCTCGGTCTGGCGCGCCATCTGATGGCCGCTTGGCCCCGGTTTCTCGATTTCGACAACGACGTCCGCCTCGATCTCCTCTTCGGGAGGTGTGTCGACATGTCGAAGCTTCGACCGAACATGTTGTTCACCGCATGGATGTCGATCGAGCAGGATCCCGTGGTCGGATTCAGACCCCGCTTCCCCGACGAGCGACCGGGCAATCGGTTTCGAGAAGAGGACGGTCCGTGGACCCTCCTTCGAAACCAGGGCGCGGGATGGATGGAGCCGGTGCACTCACGTGCCTTGAATTATCAGCGGCGGCCGACGCGAGCTCTCGTGTGCTTTGACGCCGACGAAGATGGACGAATGGACGTGCTTGTTGCCGAGCAGGGGGGTGCAGTCAATCTGTTCCTGAACAGAATGGGAGAAGGCGCGGCGAGCGCCCGAGTTTCCGTCCGGGCTTTGAAGCGGAACCGGATGGGAATTGGAGCAAAGGTGTACCTCCGCACAACGGTCGGCGTCCAAGTACGGACCGTCATGCCCGGCCGCTCCGACTTTCGGGCCGCCGAGGGTATGGTGCACTTCGGCTTGGGCGAAGGGAGGGTTCTGGGTTTGGCGGTGCGATGGCCGCATGGAGTTTGGCAAACCGCTTCGCCGGAGAACCGGTATGCTCCGGGAAGACCCCAGCGCTTCCAAATCACGGAGGATCCCCCGGACACGAGGCCGAATCCGCCTCACTGGCTGAGAGACGGTGCGGACGCGCCGGATCGATCCGGAATCGAAAGATCGCTTCCCGAGCGGACGCGGATCCGTCCGGACGAGCAAGATCCGGTGTTCCGCCTGGAGCGAGCCCTCCTGGCCGATCCGACGGATTTCGATCTCGGCCATGCCTACCGAGCGGCGTGTCTGCAACGTGGTCTCGCCCGAAGGCCCATTGCGTTCTTTGGTGAACGTGAAGACCCTCGGGCGCCCTTCGCCTGGTCCCTTCAACGCGTTCATTCCTATGTCTCTGCGCTGCATGATGCCCGACTGGATGGTCGGGACTTGGGGAGGTTCGCCGGCCATGCCGTATTCGAGTTGGAGCGGCTGGACCTGATGTATCCCGACACGTGGATTGTGCACTTCTTGACGGGTCTCAACCTTCTCTACTGGCCCGCCTTCTTCGAGCAGACCGGCCATGCCGTTTCGTCACTGGAGACTTGCCGGCGCCTGCAGCAGAGCCGGCAGGCCGAGCACTTCGTAGAGGTGTTCCTGGGACTGGGCGATGCTTACGGGCTGATGGGAGAACCCGTCGAGGCAAGGGCGGTCTGGGAGCAAGGCGTGAAGGTCTTTCCCGAGAACGAAGAGCTCCATCGGAGACTTGCCCTGGCGATCGATGAGATCGAAGGTTTCTGTGTGCTCGAGAGAGGCTTCGATGTGCTCCCCGCTCCCGAGCTCCCCTGGTTGGAAGAGGAAGCGCAGTATTCTCCTCTCGCCGTTGAGATGTCGACCGTGGCTTCCCCTCCCCTGGATCGTATGCCGAAGCCCGGACGGACATTCCTCGACGGTTTGAGTCTGCGAGCTGCGGATCGGTTGCTCGAGCGGAAGCTCGCAGACGTGAAGGACGACTCATTTCCGAACTGCCTGTCGAAGATCAGCGAGACCTCCCTGGACAGGCTCTGGCCACAGTTCCGGAGGGGCATGGTCTATCTGGAGTACGGCTATCTGCGAGAACACCTTCAGGAAGCCGACAAGACGCTCGACCGGTTCTGCCGAGAGCTTCTGGGATCCGTCCCGATCGACGACGACCGCTCGCCTGCACCCGGTGACTGGATCCTCCGGCGGCTCGAGGACAACCCGGCAGCACCCGGCCCGAGGGAGAGAGAGCTCGTATGCCTGGCACTCCTCGGTCGCGGGGATGCCCTCGTCAGGATCGGAAGGTGGAAAGAGGGCTCCGAGCTCCATCGGATCGCGGGGGTGGTCTTCCCCAATCACGTCCAAAGCCGATTGCGGGACTTACTCTCCCTGTCTACGGTTCCCTCTCCAATCTGGTCGCGCCAACTTGCGACGATTCCGCGCTGCGCGGATTGAACGGACAGCTGACTCATCCAATGTCCTGAGCGGCGGAGTCTCGTCGGGAACGGCAGCGGATCTTCCCTCCTTCCGGAGGGGTTTCCCAGTAGGGGAGACGGGAGGCGGGTTCAGATCCGGGTGGGATCCCCCGATAGACGAGAGAGCGCCTGCGCCCGAGGATCCGTCGTGTTCCGAAGCCGCCTACTTCCCCATCTCGCCGCGCGCCTTCTCGGCGAGGCCGCGCTTCCGGCGGGACGCTATTTCGGAGTTCCGGTCGAGATCCACGCGAGCGGAATCTTCGTGGCCGTGATCGTCGCGGTCTCTCTGGGGGCTTCGCTTGTTCCCCTTCTTCTTCCCGATCACTCCGGGCTGACCCGGGGGATCGTCGCCGCCGCCCTCACGGGGGCGCTCGCCGGATCGATTCTCGTGCACGAGATCGCCCACGCGATCGCGGCCCGCCGCACCGACCTCGGGGAGGCCCGCGTCACTCTCTATCTCTTCGGGGGCGCGGTCTCGATCCCCCGGGAACCCGCGCATCCGTCCGAGGATCTCCGCATCGCCGTCGCCGGTCCGACCGCGAGCGTCAGCCTGGCGCTGGTCTTCACGCTCGCGTTCACTCTGCTTCGCGAGTCGGCCGCCGCTCCACCGGCCGCCTTTGTGGGACTCATCGCGCTCGTGAACGCAGGTCTCGCCCTTCTCAATCTCTTTCCCGCCTATCCGCTCGACGGAGGACGCGTGCTTCGTTCCATGCTCTGGCGCATCAACGGAAGCCGAACGCGCTCCACCCGGCTCGCGACGCGGGTCACCACGGTGTTCGCCCTCTCGCTCCTCGTCGTCGGGGCCGTCGTCCTCTCGCGCGGAAGTCTCCTCGGAATCGGAATCGCGTTTCTCGGCTGGTTTCTCGGGGAGTCGGCGGGGCACGCGGCCGAGACGGCTCAGTGGGAAGAAGAGGTCGAGCGCCGCCGGGTGTCCCGAATCGTCGCGGCCTACGGAGAGGGCGATCCGTCGGGCGACCCCGCATCCGCCGACGCACCGCCGCGGTTCCCCGAGATTCCCTCGACCGCGCGACCGGAGGCGGCCGGCAGTCTCCAGGCGAAGAAACCGAAGAGGAAGAGGACCGCAATGCCGGTGACCCCTCCCTCCACGCCGAAGTCCCCCCCCGTCCAGAGGGCGACGTCCGACGACGGGGACGGCTCGACGACCAGCAACCGGCCCGACAGCAAGTAACCGCTCACCGGCATCGACCAGACGAGTCCGAGAAACGCGTTCCAACCGAAGTGGATCCCGCAGGCCATCCCCAGGTCGCCGCGCGCGCGCACGATTCCGGCCAGGGCGAATCCGGCGAGAAAGATGCCCAGGAGACCGGCGCGCCCCAGGGCCGGGTTTCGACCGTGAATGATCGCGAAGGAGGCGGCGAGAAAGAACGCGCCGAGCGGTGCCCCGACCCCCCCGGTGAGATCGCGGAGGGACGGACCGCGAAATCCCATCTCCTCCTGGGCCGCGCGGAGTGCGAGAGCGACGAGGATCGCCCCGGCAAACCCGACGGCCTCGAGAGGGCCGAGTCCTCCCGTCGTCACCAGGCAGCTTTCCGAGAGACCTCGGATCCGCACCAGGCCGGCGCCCCAGAGAGGGATCACGGCGGCGGAGGCCAACCCGCCGCCGAGCAGGAATCCTCGGCCCCATTCGAGAGCCCAGTGCCGGTCGGGACGGAGCAACGGACGCGGCCGGTCGGCGCCCCGACCGAGTCGCGCGTGGAGGGTCACGATCAGTCCGGACAGCAGGACCGAGGCGGCCAGTGTCAAGAGCGGTGCGAGCGGGCCGTCGGGGTGACTCTGCAGAAGCCCCGCGAATCCGCCTCCGGGCAACTCGCGCGCCGCGATCCTGCGCGCGACGTCGGGGAGGAAGAACACGAGAACGACGAACCCGAGGCCACGGGCCACGAGGAGAAGTCGTTCCAGAACCTCGGCGCCGGACACCCTTCTTCCCGCGATCCACGGCCCGGTCGCGGCATCCCGTTCCCGATCGACCCCTCGTGGAGAATCGACTTCCTCTTCCGTCCCGGTCATCCGGAACTCGCCTCCGGTTGCTCACGCGTTAATCAGGCGCTCGAAAAGCTGTTCGACCGGCCAGCAGCCCGCGGTTCCGGCGTTTTCGGCCCGGTCGTCGATTCCGATCACTCCTGCCCGGAATCTATCGGTTTCTGCCGCGGTCTCCCAGCCACCCTCGCTCCGCGGTCACCTGGCCCGGTTCCTGCTGTCACGAACACCGGAACCGGAAGTTTCCGGTGGTGACGGGGCGGAGCGCGCCGGGAGCGGTTGCTCATTGCGGACTGCGGGTGTTTGGGGGCGCCGGTGGTCTCCACTCCGATGAGCGCGCCCGCCCACGTCCTCCGGAACCGAGCCTCCCAGATTCCCCTGGCCCGCGTTTCCCACCGCTCGGCTTGGCCGCCGCCGCAGCAGAGACCGGTGAGAGGCACGGGCTCGGTCCGGGAAGAGAGCGGAGAACCCTGTATGTCGCGTCCGAGCGAGTCGAAGACCCTCACTGTCGCGGTCCTTGCCGTGGTCGCGCTCACCGGATCCGTCGCGATCTCCCGGGAGCCCGCCCCGCAGGCGGACTTCGAGGCATCCGAACGCATCGCCCTGATGATCGACCCGTCCCCTTCCTCGAACCTTTCCTCGAACCGGGACTCTCGAGTTCCGGGGCATTTTCTCCCTCTCCATCCGGGGCTGACGCCACGGATCGCCCGGAAGCCACCGATCGGCACGATTTCTTACGAGTCCGGCGCCTGGCTTCTCTCTCGACCCGGGCCGGCGGGATTCGGCCTCTCCCGAACGCTTCCGCACACTCGCGAGTCTCTCCCGGCAATCCTCCTCGACGACGAGTAAGGAAGCATCCCCGCCGGCCCCACCCTTGCGCCGCCTCCGTCACGGAGGCGGCGCATTTCATTTCTTGTCTCTTGACTTCCCTTCTCGGCGTTCCGGCCGTATCTTTGCAGGCGACTTCGACTTGATCGACCCCGTGCAGGATAAGGAGGATCGGTTTGCCTGCCAGAGTGACGTCACCGCGAGTCAAGCGACTCCGCCGCAAGCAAAGCAAGATCTACAACGAGATCCGTGGTCTCGACCGGGAGATCGGGCGTCTACGCAAGGACCTCGGACTCGGTCGCGGGCGACGGAACCCCTCCGTTGCTCCGCTGCGACGGCCGAACGCGCGTCGGCTCAACGAGCTGACGGTGAAGGACGCCATCGTCAAGCTGTTGAAAGAACGACGACGTCCGATGCACTACAAAGAGATCACCGAGATCTTGCTCGAGGAGGGTCGCTACCGGACCCGGAGCAAGAACTTCCTCTCCACCGTCGCCATCACGATCATGCGCGACCGGAGACTGAAGAAGGTCAAGCCCGGTGTCTACGCTCTGCGAAAGGGCGCGAAAGTCTCCTAGCCTGGTGAGAAATGCAGGCTAGCCGGGCTAGCCGTCCGTCCGGGCACCGAGAATGGCCCGCCGCCTCTCGAGGTTCTTCGTCATCGACTCGATCTCCCGGCGGTTCTCCGGCGGCACGAGGCGTAAAGCACGCTCCAACGCGGCCACCCCCTCTTCGTCCCTCTTCACGAGGAAGTATGTTTCCGCGAGGAGTCGGCAGGGGATCCACGCATTGGCGTCCCCGTCCCGGACGAGGTCCTCGAGGACCTGGAGCGCCTCCTTGCGCTGGTCGCGTTTGAGGAACACCTGGCCGAGTCCGAAGGCGACCAGGGGCCGGTTGGCGTCGGGATGGGAGAGAGCGGCGAGGAACTCGCGTTCCGCGTCGTCCAATCGGCCTTGGTCGAGGTGGAGAGACGCGGATTGCATGAGACCCCGTGCGTAGTACTCGGATCCCCGAAGGCCATCGCGGAGCGGAGACTCCGGAGACCCCGGGATCACGTTCAGAGGATCCCAGATGCCCGCGGCCCGGTCGGACAGCTCGGGATCACCCTTCGACTCGGAGGGCTCGATGAGAAACGCGAGTCCGAACGGTCGAGGACTCCACCGGGTCCCGAGCAAGGGCGTCGAAATCCCCCGGTCGAAGAAGAGACCGGGCGCGAGGGCCACCGGCCGGGAGGGCCGCAACCGATTCACCAGCTCATGCAGATAGGGACCGCTCATCTCCCTTCCGGGAGGAAGCTCGGGAACCGGGAGCGTCCTACCCTCCCGGCGCGCCCGCAACGAGGAGGGCTCCGGAACGTAGACCACGTCGACGTCGGATCGCAGGCCGTCCGCGGCCAGCGCGACGTGGACGGGGTTCCTCGTGATCAGAACGGCGTCGGGCGGAAGCGGCTCGAGGACGCAGCGAGCCCAGTCGACCCCCCGCTCCGCCGACCGATCGATCGTCCCGGCGTTCAGGAACAACAGCGTCCCGCCGAGAAGCAACGCGAGCGCCGGTGATCGCCAGGGGGGCCGCTCACCATCGAGGCGCGCGTGCACGGCCATCATCGCGGGTGCGATCCAGAAGAGGAGGGACCAGCCGAGCAGGGCGTCGACGAGACCGGGGAACCGGAAGTCGCCGACGATGTTCGCGATCACGAGAATACCGTGCACGAGGAGAAACGGCCGCAGGCGGCTGGCCCTACCTGAGAAGAACGCGAAGAGCCCGCCGTAGGCCAGTACGATCCCGATCGGTCCCAGGTTCCTCCAGACGGCGGCCAGAGTCTCGACGAGACCTCGGCCCCATTCGCCCGGGGAGACCGGGCTCCACGCCGGGTCGTCGCCACCCCACCAGAGCCGGACGGCGCGGGCGGGAGTCTCGGGATCTCCGAAGTCGAGAAGCGGGTGTCCGGCGGAGTCGAGGACGGGAAGGGCCAGCGCCAAAAGGCCGAGAACGAATCCTCCCATGGCCCGTCGCAGGAATCCCCCCGACCGGTTCGGCGGGATGCGAAGGGGCGCTCCCATGGCGAGGCCGCCGAACCCCGGAAGGAGAAAGAGAACGACCGGGTGTTCCGCCGTCGCCGCTCCGAGAAGGAGACCGCCCCAGAACGCCCGCGGAACGGAGGCGGTCCAGGCCGCGGCGGCCCCCGCGAGCAGGACCAGAAGGACCGGAAGCGGTCCGCCCTTCAGCCCAAGAGTGCCCAGATCGGCGCCGAGAAGCGTAGCGACCCCGACCGCCAGGCCGGCCCCCAGCCCCGGACCGACGGGAGCGTCGGGGAAGCGCCCGGCGGAACCCGCCACGAGGCGGGCCGACAGGGCGGCGGCGATCGCGAGCAGGACTCCCGCCGACAGGTGCATTGCGCGGAAGAGGTCCACGCGTGCGTGCACCAATCGCGCGAGGTCGACCCCGAGGCCGAGTCCGCGGGAGGTCAGGGGCCCGGGAGGCGAACCCGCGACTCCTTCGCGGAGGGTGGCCGCGACCTCGGCATCCTCCACGTCGAGGGCGCCGCTGGCGTGGAACGATGCGGCCATCGCGAGTCCGCAGAGGAAGACCGCGACGGAGAGAGCTCGCAGGGACGTCATGCTCATCGCACCAACGGGGGAAAGCGGATCGGGTCCCGGCAGACCACACGGGAGCGAAATCAGCCACGGATTCTGTGGGAGTTCTTCGGACCGTGTCAACAGGGAGGGTCTCGACCGCCGGTCGGTCTCCCGGCTCGTCGCCGGCCTACCCGGCGAAACGACTCCGTGATAGGTTTGCCGGCGTTTCGAGCCCGACCTCGCCTCCTCGAGCGGCCGTGATCCCATGACCGGACCCAAAGCCTACTGTCTCGTCGTCTTCATCCTGGTCTACACGGCGCTCGTCATCTGGAAGAGGAGACGCACCGAAGCCCTCTGGGTCGGCGTGATCGCCCTGCTCGCCGTCCGGATTCTGACGCCGTGGGAGGCGTTTCACGCCGTCGAGTGGAACGTCCTGGGCATCTTCGCCGGGATTCTCCTGCTCGCCGAGGTCTTCACGGACTCGGGGATGCCCCTGCGAATTGCCGATCTCCTCATCGATCGCTCCCGCAACGTGGGAATGGCGATTCTGCTCGTCTGCCTCTTCTCCGGATTCGTCTCGATCTTCGTGGAGAACGTCGCGACGGTGCTGATCGTGGCGCCCGTCGCGATAGAGGTCGCCCGTCGGGTCGGGGTGAGCCCGACCCCGTTTCTGATCGGCATCGCGATCTCCTCGAACCTCCAGGGGGCGGGCACTCTGATCGGCGATCCCCCGAGCATGATCCTGGCGAGCTTTCTCCGGATGAACTTCAACGACTTCTTCGTCTACCTGGGGAAACCGTCGATCTTCTGGCCGGTGCAGGTGGGAGCGTTCACCAGCGCCGGCGTGCTCTGGTGGATCTTCCGCAAGTACCGGCAACCGGTGCACTACATCGAGCCCGAGAAGCTCGAGTCCTGGGTGCCCACGGGGTCCATCGTGACGGTGATCGTTCTCCTCGCCCTCTCCCCGATATTCGATCCCGGCTTTCACTGGCTCGGCGGGACGATCTGCATGGTCATGGGTCTGGGTCTGGTGGCCTGGACGGCGTTCCGGAATCCGGGCCAGGCGGCCCGGCTTCTCCGCCGCTACGACTGGAACACCTCTTTCTTCCTCATCGCGGTGTTCATCGTCGTGGAGGCGATGGTCTCGGTCGGGCTGATCGACGACCTCGCGCACCAGTTCGCCCGTCTCACCGGCGACTCGCCGATCGTCGTCTACGTCTCCCTGGTCGCCCTTTCCGTCCTGCTCTCCGCCTTCATCGACAACATTCCGTACATCACGACGATGATCCCGCTGGTTCAGGAGGTCGGCGTGAGGATCGACGCGAATCCCGTTCCGTTCATTTTCGCGATGGTCCTGGGGGCGAGCCTGGGAGGCAACATCACGCCCTTCGGCGCGTCCGCGAACGTGGTGGCGGTCGGGCTTCTGCGCAAGGAGGGGATCGCCGTCTCGACGGTGGAGTTCCTGAAGATCGGTGTTCCCTTCACGCTCGTGGCGATCGCGAGCGGCGGGGCCTTCCTCTGGTGGATCTGGATGTAGGGGGGAGGGGGGGGAGAGCCCCCCCCTCAGACCACCGTCTCCGGATAGGTGGCCGCGACCGATTTGAGAAACACGTCGACGCCCCGGGGAAGCGTCTGGACCTCGACCGTGTTCACCGCTCCGGTCTCGACGAGCCGCCAACTGTCGCTGCCGCGGCTCGTGAACCGGACCTTCACCCAGAGACCGTCGGGGACGGCACGGGCCGCGACCAATCTTCCCCGGGGCTCTCCCCCCCGATAGAAGCGGGCGACCGCACCCCCCTCCAGGTCCCGCGCCACCGTCGCGACTTGCTCCGGCGTCGCATCGGGGGTCTCCCCCCGAGCCTGGAACGACAGGTTCGTCGCGTCCAGACTTTCGGCCAGGACCTTCAATCGAAAGAGCATCTCGGACCTCCCGAAACCCATGACCCGCACCCTCCGATGCTCGTCGGCTGGAATCCTGACGGTGATGAGGTTTTTCTTCTCAAGAGAACGCCAACCCTGCGCCAACTTGCTCACGCCATGACAGCCGCTGCGGTCATCGGCGAAAGACATGGAAATCAGGACGGCGTCCCTGCAACTATCCCCACGAATGGGCGGACGGCCAAGCTCGGATCTCGCCCCGGTGAGGATCCGAAGCGGGGTCCGGGGGGAGCGGAGGGTCCGGCGCCGGGGGAGGCGGGAGGGTGGAGCCGCTCCGCTCCGGCGCTACTTCTCCCAGGGGGCCTTTCGGGCAGGCTTCTTCTTGTAGCCGCGGAGGTCCTCTGCGATGCGGTCGTGCTTTTTCTTCTTTTCGCCCTTCTCGTCGTCCTCCTCGAACTTCCGCATCATCTCGCTCGCCTTCTCCTCTTGGCGCCTGCGAAAGTCCTGAACCGCATCGGCGAGAGCGGTGGCGGATGCCTCCGCGGGCAGCTTCTCGAGGGCGAGATGGTCCTCGACGGAAACGTGGGCCTCGAAGGGGTTCTCGACGATTGTTATGATTCCTAGCTTTTCGAGGGCACGGAGACGGTGGTTCGTGATCTCCACCTGGGATCCCAGGACCTCGGCCACCTCCTCCAGCGTGGGGGGGCGCTGGAGCCGGTACGTCAATACCCGGACCGCGGCGACGTGCGCATGACCCTCTTCGTAGGTGATCGTGACGTCCACGGGGCACCTCCTGATCCTGATCCGAGCATACCGGCCCCCCCGGGTCGGCGCCAGCCCGGGGAAGGTCAAGCCGGGGAGAGACACCGCCGACACCAGGGCCGAGAAGCCCGAGGCCCGGCTCCCCGGGGTCCACTCCCCGGGGAGCCGGTTTCCCGTGAGGCCGTGGTGGATCGCGGCCCACCTTCGAGCTAGAATGCTCGGTTCAGCTCCGGAACGGGTCGGAGAAGCGGGGGAGCGGCATGGTCAACATCACGGTTGTCGGCACCGGATACGTCGGCCTCGTGACGGGGGCGTGTCTCGCGGATTTCGGAAACCGCGTGATCTGCGTCGACAACGATCCCCGGAAGCTCACGACCCTGAAACGGGGAGAGATCCCGTTCTACGAGCCCGGACTCAAGGAGCTCGTGGAGATGAACCGGGCGCGAGAGCGTCTCGTCTTCTGTGGCGACGTGGCCGAGGCGGTTCCTCAGTCCGACGTGGTCTTCATCGCCGTCGGGACTCCCCCCGACGAGCAGGGTCACGCCGATCTCCGTTACGTGCGGGAGGTCGCGGCCGCCATCGCCGACCACGCGAAGGGCTACACGATCGTGGTCACGAAGTCGACGGTCCCGACCGGCACCGGAAAGCTGGTCGAGTCGATCCTGCAGGAGCGCCGGCCCGACGGCGAGTTCGACGTCGTCTCGAATCCCGAGTTCCTCCGGGAGGGGTCGGCCATCGGGGATTTCATGCGTCCGGACCGCGTGGTCATCGGGGCCTCCTCCGAGCGGGCGATGGACGTCATGGAGCAGATCTATCGGCCGCTCTACCTCCTCCGGACGCCCATCGTTCGCACGACGGTCGCCAACGCGGAGATGATCAAGTACGCCTCGAACGCGTTTCTGGCGCTCAAGATCTCCTACATCAACGAGATCGCGAATCTCTGCGACTTCGTGGGGGCCGACGTCGCAGTCGTGGCGAGGGCCATGGGCCTGGACGGCCGGATCTCCGACAAGTTCCTGCACGCCGGGCCCGGGTACGGCGGATCGTGCTTCCCGAAGGACACGCTCGCGCTCACCCACATCGCCGAAAAGGTCGGCTACAAGTTCCGGACGCTCGAGGCGGTTCTCGAGGTCAATCGGCTCCAGCAGCAGCGCATGGTGGAGAAGGCACGGAATCTTCTCGGAGAGCTCGGTGGCAAGACGATCGCGGTGCTCGGGATCACGTTCAAGCCGAACACCGACGACGTGCGGGAGGCCCCCTCCCTCACGATCATTCCCGAGCTGCGGCGACAGGGAGCCACGATCCGGGCTCACGATCCGGTCGTGAAGGACGTTCCCGGACTCACGGACGTGACCTGGTGCTCGGATGCCTACGACGCCGCGCGGGGGGCCGACTGCGTCCTCCTCCTGACCGAGTGGAACGAGTACCGCAATCTCGAGTTCGGTCGTCTCAAGGAGACCATGCGGCGTCCCGCTCTCGTGGACTGTCGTAACGTCTACGAGCCGCGCGAGGTACGGAAGCACGGATTCGACTACGCCGGTGTGGGGCGGAGCTACGAGGCGGGCGCGCCGTGGGCCATGGGCGACGTGCTCGTTCGGGAATCGGGCGACGCCGTCGAGCGCCCCTCGGTGACGACAGAGAAGAGCGGATGAGAATCCTGGTGACCGGAGGGGCGGGGTTCATCGGGTCGAACTTCGTCCGTCACGCGATGGGCAAGCATCCCGACCTCGAAGTCGTGGTGTTCGACAAGCTCACGTACGCGGGCAACCTCGAAAACCTCACCAGCGTCTCCCGGGATCCCCGCTATTCCTTCGTCAAGGGCGACATCTGCGATGACGCTGCGGTGCGCGCCGCGATGAAGGGGTGCGACGCGGCATTGAACTTCGCGGCCGAGACGCACGTCGATCGCTCGATCGGAGATCCGGGACACTTCGTTCTGACCGATGTCTACGGGGTTTACGTTCTCCTGGAGGCGGCGAAGGATCTCGGCTTGACGCGGTTCATCCAGATCTCGACCGACGAGGTATACGGCGAGCGGCTGGAGTCCCCCGCGACCGAGGAGTCGCCGCTGATGCCCCGCAATCCCTACGCGGCCTCGAAGGCCGGCGGAGACCGTCTCGCCTACTCCTACTGGGCGACGTACGAGATCCCGGTCGTGGTCACCCGCTGCTCCAACAACTATGGACCGTACCAGTACCCCGAGAAGCTCATCCCGCTGTTCGCCACGAACGCGATCGACGACGAGCCCCTTCCGGTGTACGGAACGGGCCGGAACATCCGCGATTGGATTCACGTGCGGGACCACGCGGAGGCCCTCGATCTCATCCTCTTCGCCGACGGGCGCGTGAACGGCGAGGTCTACAACATCGCGGCGGAGAACGCGCTCGACGTCCTCACGATCACGGAGAAGATCCTTCGGGCTCTCGAGAAGCCCGACTCGTTGATACGACACGTGGCCGACCGGCCGGGGCACGACCAGCGGTACTGGCTGAGCTCGGCGAAGCTCCGGGAACATCTCGGCTGGGAGCTGCGGGACACGTTCGAGTCCGGGATCGAGGAGACGGTGCGGTGGTACCGGGAGAACGAGGACTGGTGGCGAAAGATCAAGTCGGGCGAGTTCCGGGAGTACTACCGCAAGCAGTACGCCGAGATCGCCCGGTGAGCGTGACGTCGCACGGACGGGAGAGGACGGCCGGCGCCCGAGGCGCGGGCCGTCTTCGCATCACCGGGTGGGGCGGGTCATGACGGGCACATCGAGCTCCCTGCGCGGGAAGCAGCGCCGCCATCTCCGAGGTCTCGGGGTCGCCCTGAAGCCCGTGGTCTTCGTCGGGAAGGAGGGGCTGACCGACTCCGTCCTGGAGGCGGTCGAGCGGGAGATCACGGATCGCGAGCTCATCAAGGTCCGTCTTCTCAACAGCGTCGTCGGCGACCGGAGGGAGCTGTCCGCCGAGCTGGCCCGCCGCTCGGGGACCGACCTCGTCCAGGTGCTGGGCCGCACGGCGCTTCTCTGGCGTCGGAACGACGAGGAACCCCGGATCGAATTGCCGGAGTGACGGCATGACTCGCAGGCGATCGAGGACTCGGGCACGCTCCGGAACCGGCCCGGCGCGAGCCCCGTCACGGGGCTCGCCCGCGGATCGGTCGCGGCCGTGGATGGTTCCGGCCCTCGTCGCCCTCGCCGGGATCATCCTTCGCGCCGTCGTCCTCCTTCGAACGATCGAGCCTCCGGAGACCTGGGGCGGGGATCCGAAGACGTACCTCGAGATCCTGGACGGGCTGCTGGCCGGCCGGCCGACACCCGAGATGTGGATCTGGCCTCCCGGCTATCCCGTTCTCGCGATTCCGCTCCGACCTCTCCTCGGCTCGGGAGCGGCCCTTCAGGCGATCTCCTTCATCACCGGGGCCGCGACTCCCGTTATCCTCCTCCTGGCGGGACGGCGTCCCGGTCTGCGCCTTACCGCAACGATCGCCGCGTGGATCGTGGCCTTCCACCCGGAAGCCGTCTATGCCTCCGCCCTTCCGCTCTCCGGGGCCCCGGCGCTCTTTCTCAGCGTGCTGGCAGCCCTCGCGTTGGAGACGACGATTCGAACGCGGAGCCGCCGCTGGGCCGTCACGGCGGGAGCGGCCGGCGGGCTGGCGATCCTGTGCCGTCCGGAGATCGCTCTCTCCGTACTGCTCTACGGCGTCATCGGATGGCTGGTCTCGAGAGAGGCGCGACGCCGCATCATCGGGTACGGCCTGATCACGCTCCTGATCGTCGCCCCGTACGTCGTCGGCCTGCACCACGTCTCAGGGGCGTGGGCGCTCACCCTCAAGTCCCAGTTCAACTTCCTGAAGCAGAGCGTATACCGGGGGCGATCCGACTTCGTCGAGGCGCGCGTCGTGTGGGACGAGTACGCGGAGCGATTCGAGGACGAAAACGGTGAGCTGGATCCCCGGAAACTCGCGCAGGGGTTCGACACCCGTCGCTTCTTCACCAGCCGCGAACCCTACGCGGCATGGCCGCGAAACGTCCGTCTCGCGTTTCACCGGAACCCGCTCCTGATCAACCTGTTCTGGATCGCCGGATTGGTCGGCCTCCTCCTCGGCGGGCGGGACGGCCGTCGAGCCCGGGTCCTGGCCCTCGCCTCCGCCGCGCCCCTTGCGGCGATCCCCGTCATGTACACTCCGATCGCCCGGTACTCGTTGATCGCGGTTCCCGGCTTCGCCTGGGGGGTCGGAAGCGGGATCGCGGAGCTCCATCGTCGTTGGGGCCTCCTCCGCCGGCGTCCGGCCGCGGCCGGGGTCCTGGCGCTCGGGCTTCTCGTCGGCACCGCCGGGATCGTCGGCGCGATGCGCCGCTCCCGAGACGCCCACTGGATCGGGCGGAGGTCTTCATCGAGATGAGGCATGGAAACCTGGACGAAGCGGATCGACTTCTACGGGACGCACTGCAGCTCGATCCCGCGAATCCCGAGATCCACGAGGTGCTCGGCTCGCTCCTCGATCGACGGGGAGACGTGGAGGGAGCCGTCGCGTCCTTTCGGACCTCCGTCCGGCTCGGAGGGAACGCGGTCATCCTCGCTTCCTATCTCGCGAAGATCGGTCGTCTCGACGAGGCGGAAGACGCGATCGTTCCGGTGCGGGGCTCTCCTCCCGAGACCGCCGACTACTGGTCGCTGGAAGGGAATCTGGCCTTCGCGAAGCAGGACTGGCTCCGAGCGGCCGACCTCTTCGAGAAGGCGGAGCGGCTGGGCGCACCGGTCCACCTCTCGGCCTACAATCGCGGACTCGCCCTTGTTCGTGGCGGACGGCCGGAGGAGGCCCGGCCGCATCTCCTGCGCGCCCTGGAGACGGAGGATCCTGCCCTTCGGGAGTCCGCGGCCAATTGCCTCGCCCTGATCGAACCGTAGCGCGCAGAGCCCGGTCCCGGCGAGCCGATTGCCCCGGGACCGCGACCCCGATATAATCGCGATCCGGGCGTCCGGAACCCCGCCGGACGCCGGGACCTCTCCAGGGACCTCTCCAACGGCCTCGAGGCGGCATGCGGAATCGAAACGGCAGACACGACCGCCCTGGTCCCGGCATCGCGGGCTCCCCGAACTCCGCGCCCGGCGCGCCCCTCGCGTCCCCTCGGCTCCGCGCCGTCCGGCTTCCGCCTGTCCTCGGCGCTCTCGCCGTTCTCGTTGCGGCGCCCGCGGGAAGCGCCGAGTGCCCGGCCCCGTCCTTCGTCGACGTCACCGAGACGGCGCAGATCGAGTTCTTCCACACGTTCGGGGACGACGAGATGAGCAACATCATCGAGTCGTCCGGATCGGGGTGCGCCTTCTTCGACTATGACGGCGACGGCTGGCTCGATCTCTACGTGGTCAACTGCG
>JALGZR010000199.1 GCA_025774805.1 bacterium | reverse complement strand
CGCTTCGCCGATTTCCTCCGTTACTTCGAGGTCTTCCCGATCAACGGCGAGTCCCACCGGGGGCGATGATGGCGCGGCGACTGCTCCTCGAACCATACCTCCCGTGCCCCGGCGTCGAGCTCTACCATGGCGACTGCCTCTGGGTCGTCCCCTCGATCCGCGGGGCGTTCGACGCCGTCGTCACCGACCCCCCGTACGGGATCGGGTTCATGGGGAGAGACTGGGACCGGGGCGTTCCGGGTGAGCGGTTCTGGCGGGCGATCCTCGCGGCGACCAAACCGGGCGGGCACCTGCTCGCGTTCGGCGGGACGCGGACGTTCCACCGGCTGGTTTGCGCGGTGGAGGACGCCGGATGGGAGGTCAGGGACGTTGTCTGCTGGTTGTACGGGACGGGATTCCCGAAATCATTGGATATTTCCAAGGCAATCGATAAGAGACTGGGCGCTGAGCGCGAAATATTATGCTTGAAAAATGGTGGTATCGCTGGTGGAACTGGAAAACATGCGGGTGTTGGTGGGTCGTACGGATTCAGAGCGAAAATCCCGATCACTGAGCCTGCCACTGTTGAGCCTCAACAGTGGCAGGGCTGGGGCACCTCGCTGAAGCCGGCCCGGGAAGACGTCGTCCTCGCCCGCCGCCCGCTCGAGGGGACGGTCGCCGAGAACGTTCTCCGGCACGGGACCGGCGGGCTGAACGTCGGGGCGTGTCGGATCGGGACCGAGACGATCCGTGTGGACGGCGCGGGGAATCCATGGGTGGCGGCCGGTCGGACCGGTCGCCCTTCGACCCCGTTCGAGCGGGAGGGTCGCTGGCCGGCGAACGTCACGCACGACGGCTCGGAGGAGGTCCTCGCGGGGTTCCCCGGGAACGGCGAGGCCGCCCGATTTTTTTACTGTTCGAAGGTTTCCCACAAGGAACGCGGACCGGGCAACGACCACCCGACGGTCAAGCCGCAGGCGCTTCTCCGCTGGCTCCTCCGGCTCGTGACCCCACCCGGCGGGCGCGTCCTCGACCCGTTCGCGGGCAGCGGCTCGACCCTCCTCGCGGCCCGCGCCGAGGGGTTCGAGTCGGTCGGGATCGAGATCGAGCGAAAGTACTGCCAGATCGCCGCGCGTCGTCTGCGCCGGAAGGGATAGCCGATGGGCGTGAACTTCGACGTCAACGTCGAGAACGAGCAGATCGTCCTCGGCGCGCTCCTAGCGGACGACGCCCAGCGGCGGCGGTTCCTTCGCCGGGTCAAGACCGAGCACTTCGTCGACCGGGAGCACCGGGCGCTGGTCGAGGCGCTCCGCGACCTCGAGCGCCGCGGGGTCCCCTACGCCGCCGACACCGTGGTCCAGATCACGGGAGAAAGAGTAAAATTCAAGTACCTCGCGAAGTTGGAGGACAAGTTCGGGGCGCTCCCGGATGAGAACCTCGCGCTCCACCTCGACCTTCTCGAGCGGGCGGCGGTCAAGGAGTCCGCGAGGCACGCGTTCGACGCGCTCTACGCCGCCCTGGACGACGTTCACTCCCCACTCGCGACCGTGGAGGAGGCCGCCGCGAAAATCCTCCACGCGGCGCGTGGGGGCGCGACAGGGGCAACCATGCTCCGCGGTCCCGAGCTCCGCCGGGACTGGGAGGGCGAGCTGCTCCGCGCGGTGGAGAACCGGGAGGATAACTTTCGACCGTTCTTCTTCAGTGGGTTGGACGACCTGCTCTACGAGGGGATGCGCCCGGGGAACGTGACGATCGTCGCCGCGCGGCCGGGCATGGGAAAGACATCCTTCGTTTCCAACATGTTGCTCCGGCAGTCGATCCGCGGGCGGAAGTCGCTCGGGCTCCCGATCGAGCCCGGGCGGGACGCGGCGATTGAGCAGATGGCGTGCGCCCGCTCCCGGGTCCCGCTCGAGCGGGTGATCAAGGAGCCGGACAAGCTCGGGGAGGCGGAGCTCTTCGGCCTCCGGCGGGCCGCCCGCGAGCTCCTCGACCACGGGCGGCTCGACCTCGTAGAGCAGGTCGGGACGGTCGACGATCTCGAGGCGCTGGTCGCGGTCGAGCCCTACGACCTCGTGACGATCGACCTCTGGGAGTACCTGATGCCCGACCTCGACCCGCGGGTTGTGACGCAGGCGCTCCGGCGGCTGAAGTTCCTCGCGAAGAAGCGGCGGTTCCACGCGGTGGTCGTCCACCAGATCAAGCGGATCCGGCGGATCAAGAACCCGCGGCCGCAGCTCCACGAGCTGAAGAACTCCGGCGGCTACGAGGAAGTGGCCGATTTGGTTCTACTTTTACACAGGCAGAAGTACTACAACCCGGAGGTCGAGAACGACGTCCTGGAGATCGACGTCGCGAAGCAGCGGCGGGGGCCGCAGAACGTCCGCGTGGGCTTCGAGTTCGACCCGACCGTCTGCCGGGTCGGGAAGCACCTCCCGGACTTCGACCCGAGGGACGCGCGGTGACCGATTTTGGGGACCCGAGGGACGCGCGGTGACCGATTTTGGGGGGGAACGTTGCAAAACCGTCCGGCGCCGCGACCGCGAGCTCGACCGCGCGCAGCGGCTCCTCCGGCGGATCGACCTGGAGGAGGTCCTCGACTACCTCGGGATCGACGCCGTCGACCGCAAGGGGGCGGACGTCTACGCCGAGTGCCACGACCCGGACCACGACGACCGGAACCCCTCTTTCCACGTCTGCGTCGAGGACGTCCGGACGCGGGACGGGCGGAGTCGCCTGGGATCGTTCAACTGCTGGTCGCACCCCGCCCCCGGGCTCTCCGGGAGCAACTTCCTCGACCTTGTCGCGCGGGTCCGCGGCGAGATCTGGGGGGAGGACGAGGACGGCGTCCGGCGCTACACGCGGACGTGCGACCGCGACGCCGCCGCGAGCTGGCTCCGCGAGCACTTCGCCGGG
>JALGZR010000023.1 GCA_025774805.1 bacterium | reverse complement strand
GAGTCCCAGCTTCTCGATCTGATCTACCCCTGGGGTCGGTCCCATCGATAAACTCCTATTCTTATTATAGAATAGTACCCTCTTCCTGCAGGGTCAAGCGGCGCCGCCGAAGATGGTAGGCCGCATTTCTCATCCGGCTCGTCGTGAGACTGCGGATCGTCGTGTCTGGCAAGGGGATTGGGGGCTTTCGCCCGAGGCGGGGCCATAGCCCCATCGCAGGGCGGAAGCGCGCCGAGGACGAAGCCAGGCGCTGCGAGCCGCTGTCGCAGCAGTGGCTGGTGGGATATGCGGGCGAGGGCACCTCAAGCCCGCCTACCGTATGTACTCTCCCGGCGCGATGCGGGGCGCGGAATTCGGTAGCCATTCCCCGGACTTGAAGAACCGGCCGTCGTGAGCGACGAGCCGTTGAAGGGCCAGGCTTCCCGGGGCAGGTCGCCGGTGTAGTCCTCCCAGCCGGCGAGGGGTGGGGAAATCGAGGCCGTCGCCATCGACCCGAGGTACCCGCGCATCCGTGTCCCTGTCGCCCCCGAAGATCCCGTATCATCACGTCGCATCGTCCAGTCCGGAGAGCGGCGCACCCTGTCCCGGTGTGGTCGAAGGAACGAGCGGATGAACGAAGAGGACGGACCTGCACGTCCCCCGGATCAACCCACGACACCGATCGAATCCCGCCCCCCATTCCCATCTGCCGACGAGCGCACGACCCCCATCCGTCTCCCGGCGCCGGGACCGGAAGCAGGGGACCCTGGTTCGCGTGACCTTCCGGCGGGTCTGGGAACGTTGGACTCCCTGGTCCGACCGCGGGAGGGTGAGACGTTTCTCGCTCACTACCGGCTGCAGGAGGAGATCGGCCGGGGGGGGATGGGTACGGTTTACCGGGCTCAGGACACGCTTCTCGATCGCCAGGTGGCGGTGAAGGTGCTGGCGGACGAGCTGAGCGCGGATTCCGAGCTCCGCGACCGCTTCGTGCGGGAGGCGCGCCTCATCGCCCGGATGGCGCACCCGAACCTCCCGCAGATCCATTTCGTGGGGCGGTCGGAGGGACGGCTCTTCTTCGCCATGGAGTGGATCGACGGAGAGAGCCTGGAGGCACGGCTGCGGCGAGGGCCGGTTCCGGTGGCATCGGCGTTGGAGATGATTCGGCAGGTGGCCATCGGCTTGCAGGCGGCACACCGGGCCGGAATCGTCCACCGCGACATCAAGCCGTCCAACGTCATGGTGACCCGGGACGGGGTGGTGAAGATCCTGGACTTCGGGATCGCGCGTTCGGTTGCATTCGACGCGGGCGCGACGGCGACGGGGACGTTTTTGGGAACGCCGCACTACGTCTCCCCGGAGCAGGCGCGAGGCGAAACGGTGGATCACCGCTCCGACATCCATTCGACGGGGCAGGTTCTGTTCGCGCTGCTGACCGGGAAGTCTCCGTTCGAGGGAACAAACCCGTTGGCGGTCCTGACCGATCGCCTTCTCAAACCGGTGCCGGAGATCCCGCCGGAGATCGCGTGCGGCGAGGAGGTGCGGAAGCTGGTCCGGCGGATGATGGCGAAGGACCCCGCCGATCGCCATCCGAGCTGCGAGGAGCTCCGGCACGAGATCGAGGAGGCCGCACCCGGGGAACTCGTTCCGGCGAATGTCGAGCGACGTCAATGGGCGGGAGCGCTGGACCTCCTGCTCATCGGGCTTCCGATCGTGGCATCCTGGGCCGTCTTTCAGGCGATCACCGGGTACTTCCCCACGACCCTTCTGTACGATTCCGGGCCGGGCCGTGCACTTCTCGGACTGATCCTGCTGGTCTGGCCGACCGCGTACTCCGCATTGCTGACGGATCGGGAGGGACGGTCGGTCGGCCAGCGGATGGAGGGAGTCCGCACCGCGACGCGAGAGGACGACGCTCCGACTCGCGGCCGGCGGACGGTGCGGGCCCTGACGATCTGGGCCCCGGTCGCGCTCGGGATGTCGATCCAGACCGATTGGCCGCCCGCCGCTCGCGACGCCAATGTCCCCTGGTTGCTCGTGCGAATCTGGGTAATTGCCCTTCTCCTGATGCCGTACCTGCACCCGAGGCGCTGGCACGTCGCGGATATACTCTCGCGAACCCAAGTTCTCGAGATCCGCCGACGGTGGCGGGGGGCCTCGGCCGGTACGACCCCGCGCGCCAAGTTCGTCCAGGCTCTAACGGACAGGCGCGCGCTCGCCCGTGTCCCCGGTTTCCTCTGCGTGGCACTCTTCGCCGTGTTGGTCTGGCGGCAGTTGAGCGGGTTCCCGGGCGCGCTCATGGATCCCGGGCCCCTGCAGGTCCGAGAGACGGTTCTCCCGGGCCGACCCGGATGGGATCGTCTTCTCGATCGCTTCCGGGACGAGTACCTCGGTCCGAAGGCGATGTTCGAGAATCCCGAGGCGCTCTCCCTGCACCGGGGACTGTTCTACGACCACATTCTGGCCGGAACGCTTCCGTCGGACACGCTCCGGATCGTGAACCGGCTCTACGGCTCGAGAAAACTCCTCACCGCACGAGGTATGACCGCGGATGGACCGTCCTTCTTTTCGGGACCCTACGGAGTCAACCGGACCGAAGAGGTGCCTCCCTCGAGCCCTGAGGAGGAAGCCGAGTGGGAAGCTGCACGACGGAAGGCCTATCGAGGCTCCACGGTCCACTTCATGCGCTCCCTGATGCACGGGCGACTGCGTGAGGAAGGGTTCGAGGTCCTGACCCCCGACAACTTCCGGGGGTTGTTCCGGCGAGAAGACGGGTTCCTTCTCGTGGCCTGGCCCGGGCTCCGGGTGCGCGTCGCGGGCGATTCGGACGTCAAGGACACCCGCTTCTACCAAGGATCCCTGCGCGTCACTCCCTGGGGGAGGTGGGGCGGGTACCTTTCGAGCGGAGGCATGCGCGACGCTGGCAGTGTACCGACATCGGTATTGATCCGGTACGCCGCGGAGCAGGACAGCCTGTGGGGCCGACGGACGGAGAGCATCGATCGGGTGCTGTCGCTCGAGTAGGGCGGCTCGCGCGCCTCAAAGGCAGAGGGGCAGGCATGAACGAAGACCGGACCATGAGTCTGACGCGAGACATCCGAATCCCGCCCAATGCCGGGGTGGCGATGAGAGCGCGTGGACGGGTATCTCACAGTCCCCGCCGGGCCGACCGTTCGCTCATCGCACGACCGTCAGCTTCTTCGTGAGCGCTTCGCCGTCGTTCGACTCGACTCTCAGCAAATACACGCCCGCGGGCACGCGCTCGCCCGCGTCGTCCCGGCCGTCCCAGGTGACCGTGCTCCCCGAGACGGGCTCCTCGAAGAGCGCGCGGACCCGGCGCCCCCGAACGTTGTAGATGTGAGCGTGACTCGGAACGTCGCCGGGCATCGCGAAGCGGATCCGGGCGGAGTGACGCATCGGGTTCGGGAGCACCTCGAGAGAGGAGACGCCCGCCGTGACGGACGGCGCGGCCGTCATCCCGGCCCCGGCCTGGAGCCGCTCGATGAAGGCCTCGGCTCCCGATCCGAAGTTGATGTTACCCACGGCCCAGACGTCGCACTCGCCGACGGCGGCCAGCCCCCCGTGCCGGGCGATTTGCGTGGCCCCCGCGACCTCCGGCAACACCACGCTCCAGGCCGTTCCGTCCCAGTGGTAGTACTTGCCAATCACCGGAACCTGCCAGGGGAAGTCCACGGCCCAGACGTCGTCGGTGGCGATCGCCGCCAGCCCGTGGACCGTGCCCGTGACTCCCGGTGGGCCCGGAACGATCGTCCACGAGCCCCCGTCCCAGTGCATGAAGAGCGGCCCGGCCGGAGAGTCGCCGGCGGCCCAGACGTCGTCGGTGGCAATCGCCGCCACGGCGTTTAGATGGGAAGAGTCGATGCTCTGCGTCGGACTCGGGACGTGGTTCCAGCTGCTGCCGTCGTAGTGGTATGTCATGCCGTGGAACGCGTAGTCCCCCACCCCCGTGTTGTTGTAACTGCCCACGGCCCACATGTCGTCCGAGGCAATGGCCACCGCGTCCTCCATGTTGTTCTGGCGGTTCCCGACACCCGGCGTGTGGACTTCGGTCAACTGCGACCCGTCCCAGTGGACCGTAAGGATGGGCGCTCCGCTGACACCGTCCCCCGATCCGCTGGCCAGACCGATGATCCAGAGGTCGTCCGGGGTGGCGGCGGCGATCGCCGAGGGAGAGCCGTAGCGGGGCGCCCCCGCGATGTTCGGCTCCAGCTCCACCGACTCGATCCGGTCCCAGTCGGAGCCGTCCCAAATCAGCAGGAGCTGCTCGGTGGTCCAGACGCTGGTCTGGAGGATTCCGGCCACGAAGAAGTGCGACGGAGCCAACGAGGCCGTCGCGCGCAGGTCGAACGCGGTTCCCAGATCGCTGAGGTCGGGCAGGGCAAACTCGCTCCACGCGGAGCCGTCCCAGTGGACGGCGTTCGCGTACCCGGCCAGGGCCCACGCAGCCGAGGGCGAGCTGGCCGTGACGTCGGTGAGGGTCTGGAAACCCGCCGGTACCTCGACCGGCATCCACTCCCCACAGATGGACTGGGCGCCCACGATCGGCGCGGAGAATCCGATCGCGCAGACGATTCCCAGCAAGACCCCGAGGCCCGCGGCCCGGTGACTACGGCTCATGATCGATCCTCCTCTCCCGGGTTCATCGAACGTAGACCACCTTGCTCGTCATTCCAGGGCTCACGCCCTCCAGCCGCGCGAAGTAGACGCCCGGGCGAACCCGGCGGCCGTCGCTGTCCGCGGCGTCCCGGGTCGGGTCCCCGTCGTTGTCGAAGTTGCCAACCAGGCGCTTCGCATGAAGACAGACGCCGGGCGCCCACTCCAGATACCCCCATCTCTTCGCCAGACACGACTATCCGCAGCCCCGTGACGAGCCTGGTGAGAAATGCGGGCTAGCGAATGCGGAAGCGGCCCTCCGGTTCGTATTCGTCCCCCGAATCCGAACTCGAGCCCGACTCACCCACCAGTGCGGCGACGTCCAGCCGACCCTCCCCCATCTTGCCGTCATACCAGAACCCGGAGAAGTCGAGGGCGAGAGAGGTCTCCTCAATGACGTCGACGGTGCTGGAAGGAGAACTGCCCGGCGAGATCTCCAACCAGAGAGCGGCCGCTCCGGAGACCATCGGGGTGGAGAAGGACGTGCCGCTCCAGACGGCGAACTCGTGATCGAGGTAGGTGGATAGAATCCCCTCGCCGGGGGCGCAGATCGAAACCGGAGAACCGTAGCTGGAGAAGCTCGCCTTCAAGTCGGCCGCGTTCGTGGCGGCGACGGACATGGCCTGGCTGATCCTCGCGGGGAAGTGGTGGTTGTCCTCGACGCCCCGGTTGCCGGCGGAGCTCGTGACGAGTACGCCGACGCCTTCCGCGTACTGGATCGCGTCCTTGATCACGTCCGCGACGGCGTTCATTCCGAGGCTGAGGTTGATGACGTGGGCCCCTTGGTCTACTGCGTATCGGACGCCCCGTGCGACGTCGACCGAGGTCCCGACCCCCTCCGTGTTCAGCACGCGGACCGGAAGGAGACTCGCTCCGGGGGCGACCGTCCGGACGATTCCGGCCACGTGCGTGCCGTGACCGGCAGCCTCGTCCACCAACCCGTCACCGTCTTGATCGATGCCATCCGCGATGTCCATCGGATCCGGGTCCCCGTCGACGAAATCCCATCCGGGAGATACGTGCCCGGTGAGATCGGGATGGGTGCCGTCGATACCCGTGTCCACGATCGCCACGACCACACCCGAACCGGTGGCGGTCAGGTGGGCCTGCGGCGTTCCGATGCGGAGGATGGCATCCTGATCGAGAACGTCCGCATAGACCTTCCCGGCTTCGTAGAACGCCACGACCCCCTGATTCGACTCGGGAGACTCCACCTCGAAGTTCGGCTCCGCCACGAGGCAATCTCCGGAAACCTCCATGCTCTCCCCGAGGTACCAGGGATTGAGCCCCGCCGGCGAGCTCACGAGAGCATAGTCTCCCCCCTCCAACTCGAGGACGGTGCTCGTCCCCCAAACGTCATTGAAGGTCGGAAGGTCGAGGCCGTCGGCAAGCCGGACGACGACCTGGTCGGGCACGACGGGGACGGAGGGGTATCCGACTCCACCCGGCGCGCCGCCAGCGGCGACGTCCGCCACCATGATCGACTGCGGATCGATGGCCGAGCCGGCGGAGTCGGAGGAAGGAGCGACCGGAGAGTGTTCACCGCATCCAGTCTGCGCGAGAGCTAGGATTGCCAAGCCGACGATTCCGGTGTTCCCGGATCTCATGGAGACCTCCCTGCGGGCAATGCGGCGTCGCTGAAGATCGCTTCAACTTCGACAGACGAAGAACGGCCTCGAATGATACGAAGGGATCGTACCCAAAACGACCCGTCCGGATCTACCCTCAATGCAAGGTAACTGCTTACCACATAGTTGATTACATGGTCGCCATCCCGGGGAATCCGTCGCGGGATTCGATACCGTTCAGACCGATGGACCCCCGATCAGGATGAACGCACCCCAGGAATAGGGATGCTCGACTCCTCCCCGCGCCTCCCGCATCGCGTCCCGCAGGCACTCGCTCGCGGGGCTTCTCGCCTTGAGTTTCCTGTAAAAGGCGATCATCAAATCCGCTGTCGATCGATCATGAACGGGCCACAGGCTCACGAGCAGGGAGGAGGCGCCGGCATGGAGAAAACCCCGGCTCAACCCGACGAGCTCGTCGCCCGGACCCACGAGGCTTCTTCCCGTCTGGCAAGCGCTCAGGCAGACGAGAGGGGCGTCCAGGGTCAGCCCGTACACGTCGTAGAGACTCATCCAACCATCCGCGAGCCTCAGCGACGAAAATCCCGGCTCGTCGCCCCGGAAGAGCCCGTGCGTCGCAACGTGGATCACGTCGGCGTGTCGGGCCGCCTTTCGGAATGCATCGCGCGTCGCCCGGTCTCCCGTGAGAACTCGAGCCCGGCGAAAGACCCGTCGAACCTCCCGCACCTCGCGTCGAACCTCGGGGATGTCCTCGTCGTCCATCTCCACGGCCAGGAGACGCGGGTCTCCGTGCGCCGCCGTCCCGTTCCGTCCGTCGGATCCCGACCGGTCTCCGGCCCGCAAACCCGGCAGGTACCGACGGCAACTCGCGCTCGGAAGATAGGAGACGACGTGGTGATCGAGCACCTGCCCCCCGGTGGCGACCGGAAGGGCCGCGAAGGGAACGGCATGGAGGGCCCCATGGGGAACGATGACCACCCGCCGGTCCCGTATCGCGAGCGGTTCCCAAACGGTCTCGGACAGGTACTCCAGATGTCGTCTGACTCCACGATTCAAGAGCTCTGAGCGAGCCCGGGTGTAGTCCTCACCGTAACTCCGCTTCTCGATCTGGAATCTCAGGTGGGCGACTTTGCGCTCGGCCTCCCGAAGGGTGAGCGGGAGCTCGACCACCCGGACTTCGTCACGACGAATGACGAAAGCGCACGAAGTCGTCGTGCCCAGGAAGTACTCCACCATCGTGGCCTCGGAGGGCAGTCCGTCCTGTGCTTCGGCGAGCGTGATCGTCTCTCCGACCGCCAGCGCCCCGAGTCGGGTGTCCCTTCGCTCGAGGCGCCGAATCGTGTCGATCATCCTGCTCTCTCGATCGCGCAGCCGGGACGTGTCGACTCCGCGGCGACGGAAGCCGGTTCGCTTGCCCGGCGAAGCCGGACCGAAGCCGGAGAGCCGATTGATCTCCGCCCGCAGCTTGTTCATCCGCTCGATGAGGCGCCGCGTCTCCGGATCGGCGGCCCGCGCCGCGGGACGCAAGCGGCCGGCCAACAGATCCACGAGGGCACGAGATCGGGCCCGCTCGACGGCGGAGAAGGCCTCCGCCACGCTGTCCTTCCCTCCTCGGCGGAGGATCGCGTGGACGAGGTCCGCATAGACGGGAGCTTTGTCCTCCGCGAAGCTCACGCGGAATTCGTCGATCCCGATCCTGCCTCGAATCGATTCGATCGTGTCCACGGCCCTCCGATAGTGCCGAATCGCCCAGCCGTCTCGCCCCTCGACCTCGGCGAGCCGTCCCCGCAGGTGGGCGAGTCGCGCCCGCAGCCAGGGAGAAGGCACCCCCCGAAGAGACCGGGCCGCCGAGTCCAGGCTGGCCCGCGCGGTCTTGCGCCGCCCCCGGGTCAGGTCCACCGACGCCTGCGACAGCCGCGCCGCCGCCTCGTGAAGACGCATACCCTCCTCGCGAAAGACCGCGGCGGCCCGACGGAGCATGCGGGAAGCCGCCGATCCCTCATCCTGACGGGCGGCCACCCGCGCGAGGTAGACCTCACAGAGAGCCTGGGAAGAGAAGTGCCCGCCCTCGCGAAACGTCTCCCGCGCCTCTTCCAGAAAGCTCTGGGCACTCTTCATCGCCCCGCCGGCGAGGGCGGCCACACCCTGGAAGAGCGCAGTACGACCGGTTTCGAAGGGCAGTCCCAGCTTCTGCGCGCGGGCTCTCGCTTCCGAGGCGATGCGGGGCGCACGACGGAAGTCGTTCACCTCGATCAACAGCTCGGTGAGGTCGATGAGCGTGTTCGTCAGATAGTGCTCGTCCCCGAGGTCTTCGAAGGCGGCCCGAGCCGCTTCCAGAGTATCGAAGGCCTCCCCGTACTCTCCCCGCTGAAAGAAGATGTATCCGAGATTGAATCGGGCGATCGCCTGGATGCGTCTCTCGCCGGCGAGTCGCGCCTCGTCCTCCGCCGCGCGCAGCAGCTTCTCGGCACGATCCAGGTCTCCCAGCGCGGACAGAACCGTCCCCCGGTTCACCTGGATCATGTGGGTCATTCCCGGGTCTTTGGATCGACGCGCGAACCGGAGGGCCCGATCGTATCGGGAGAGCGCTCGTCGCGGCTGCTCGATTCGGTAATAGATGTTTCCGAGATTGAGATCCATGCGGGCGGCGGCCGGTCGCTGCCCGGTTCGGCTCAACACGTCTCGTGCGCGCTCCCCTACGGCCAGGGCCTTGCGGTACTCACCCATGTATGTCAGCACGTTGACTTGGCCGATCGCGATTCGGGCGACCTCGGCTCTTCTTCCGAGCTCTTCGTAGAGCTCGGCGGCCTCCTCGTAGCAGGACGCTGCCTCGTGCAATTGCGAGAATGCGGAATGGGCGTGCCCCTTGATCCATCGGACGCGCGCCTTGGGCTCCGTTTCCTGGACCCGTTCGGCGAGAATCTCGGCGCGCTCGGCCGCTTCGAATGCCTTCCGCGGATCCACCCGCAGAAGCCGGAGGACCTCGGTGGCCAGCGGCTCGACCGCGCCCCGAAGCTCGGTCGAAGACGAGTCACGCAGGATTCGGTGCACGGATTCCCGGTCGGGCGCGTTCAGCACATCGAGGTGAATGCTCATCGAGCTCATTCGTCCGGGGGAACCGGGTCAGGAACCTCGAAGGTCGCGATTCGATCCTCCGCGATCACCCGGATCCGCAGGCTCGAGAGATCGGGGACGCTTTCCGTGAACTCGCCGAAATCGTCGGCGGTGCCGGTGATCGCATCCGCGTCTCCGGCGGTGACGAGGTAGCGTGCGTTCCCCAGTGGCTCGAGATCGGGACGGAGCTTCACGAACTGCCCGGTGACGACCCCACCCCGGCCGTGGGGTTCCACGCGCAGGTCCAGTTCCACCTGCCCCGATTCGAACCTCATGCGCCTTTCGGTCTCCACGTTGCGCACGCCCGCGGTGGCGAGATCGGAGGCCGCGAACGAGTCGAAGACCAGGCGCCCGATTTCCTGTTGGAGCTTCCCTCCCCACTCCCCGAGCTTCGCCACCCACGGTGAAGGCCGTCCGAGGACCTTGGCCCTCTCCACCCACTCCGCGGGCGGCTCCGCGCATTCATCCGTACGCATGAGCTCGACGAGCTCCCGGAACTGTGCGACGACCCGGGCGCACTCCGGGCAGTGACCGTCCAGGTGATGCTGGATCATGCCTCGCTCCCCGCGGGGGAGGCCCGTTTCGAGGAGGTAGTCGATCAGCTGGCGTTCCGTCGGATGCATTCCACTCCCCTTTCCCGATCCGACAGACAGAATGGTCTCCCGTCAGATACGTCCTCGCGAAAACTGTACGGGACTCCCCCCGGGCCGGTTTCGGGGCCCGCCCGCGTCTCCTGTGCCCTTGCCCCCGCCCCCCTTCGGGGATCGCATCGGCCCTTCCGGCCTCAATCTGCCTGAATGCGGACGTATTCGTCCCGCAGCCGTCGGAGACAGCGCGCTCGGGTGGGCCCGATCGAGCCGACCGGAAGCCGGAGCTCTTCGCTGATCATCTCGTACGAGGGCGGCTCGGGAGATCGATGGTAGAAGAGCATGGAGAGCAACCGACGACAACGGGGCCCGATCCCCTGCATGGCTTGCCGGACGGCGTGCTGCTTTTCGAGTCGTTCCAGGGACTCCAGGGCGGATTCACCAGAATCCGCGAATCCTTCCCACACCTCCTCCGGGACCTCGGTCTCTCGCGAATCCCGGTGGCCTCGGATGCAGTCGATCGTGAGTCTTCGCGCTGTCGTGACGATCCAGGCGCGGATCCGGCCCCGTTCCCGAATCGTCGTGATTCTCTCCGCAAGCCGGGCGAAGGTCTGGTGAAAGACCTCTTCCACCTCGTTCTCGTCCAGGCCGGCCCGGTTCGGGATCGCGTAGATCAACCGCCGATAGCGGCGTACGAAGGCCTCCCAGGCTCGCTGGTTTCCTTCGGCGCACAGGTCGGCCAGTTCCGCGTCCGGGAGCCTCTCCAGCTGCCCGCGCCGGGCGGTGACGGCCGGCGTCGCCGATCGCCCTCGGGGAGATTTCACCGCTTCTCCGGGAAGTGACACCAATGGTCTCGGCGCCGGTCGAGATTACCCCATTCGGGGCGTCAGTTGTTCCGTGCATTCTGATCGATCCAGTCGGCGAGGATGAGAATCTGCCGGGCATCGAGGTAGGGCCCGCCCTGGGGCATGCGAAGGGAGGTAGGTGTGCTCGGCAGAAGCCGCCCGAGAAGGAGGCTCGCACCGCTCCGCCGGGGGATGACCACCGGGCCGTTGGCGGAGTTGCCGCTCATCAGGGCTTCATACGGGAGCACGCTCAAGCCCCCGCTTCCTCCGTGGCAGGAAACGCAGCCGAAGACCTGGAAGAGCGGAGTCACGTCCGCGGCGTACGAAACGACCCGCGGAGCGACGTCGAACGTCCTCCCCAGGGACTCTCGACTCTCGACCCGGACGCGCACCTCACCACGGGCCGCGTCCGGGGGGACCACCGCGACGATCTCGGCCGCGGACCAGCTCAGGATCTCGGCCTCCGAGCTCATCGACCGGGAAGAGGTGGAGAAGACGAGGGAGGACCCCTGTCCGTCTCCGAAATCCCGACCGACGACGACGACGGTATCCCCGACGACCGTGCGAGCGGGAACGATCTCCTCGATCGTGGGAATCGGACCACGGTCCCCGCCCCCGTCATCGTCCCCGGACGAACCCGCATCCTGCAGGCCGATCGGAGCCGTCCCTCCCCGATCCGTGCATCCGGGAACGATGGCGAGGGCGAGACCCGCGAGCAGTGGGCCCGCGAAGAGCGCGGCCGGGGGCAAGAGCCTCCCCCGGCCACGGCTCGAGTTCGAAGGGGAACGGACCATTCGGACTTCTCCCACCGTTAGTGGAGAACGGTGATGCGAGTGACCTTCTCCCCTTCCGCGCTCCGCAGCTTGGCGAAGTAGACTCCCGCACCGACCCGGGTTCCCCCGTCTTGCCGAAGGTCCCAGGCCAGAGTGCCGGAGGTCTCGGTCGAGCGCTCGAGGAGCCGCCGGACGACTCGCCCGTGGACGTCGTGAATCGTCACCTCGATCTTTCCGGCGACCGGCACACGGTAGAACAGCACGGTCGACCCCTCACGCACCGGATTCGGAACCGCATGCAGCCCGAGAGCGTCCGCCCTGGGGGGGAGTTCGCTCACTCCTACGGTCGGGCTCGACCCCAGGATCTGTCCACGAATCTCACCGCCGGCGTCAAACGTGGTGTGGATGTTGACATAGGTCAATCCTCCGAGAATGTGAGGCTCTTCGGCGGGCAGGTAGTTCCACACGCCGATCTTCGGACTCCCTGTTCCGAGACCGTGAAGAACGCCTGCGTTGACCCCCGGAGGTGCCGGGCCGTGGATGTGGGCGGCGGTCTCGGTTCCGGTGAGATTTCCGAATCGGATGTCGTAGGCGAGCGTGTTCGCCGCCGTGTCGATGTCGAAGACCCCGATACCCAGACCGCCGGGAGGGTTCGGGGGGACCTCCTGTCCCGGATCGATGAGAGCCACCAGGTCGGTGGATGGATCCACCAGGATCTGGCCGCGGATCTCGCCCCCCGGGTTCGCGGTGGTGTGAATGTTGATGTACGTGAGGCCGGCGAGAATGCTCGCCTCTTGAGCATTGGTGTAGACCCATGCGCCGACTTTGGGGTTCCCCGCCGGAAGCGTGTGCACGACGCCCGAGTTGACTCCGGGGGGCGAGAATCCATGAATGTGCGCCGCCGTCTCGGTTCCGACGAGTCCGGAATAGGAGATGTGATAGAAGAGGGTGTTCGTGTTGGTGTCGATCAGGGTCTGTCCGAGGCCGACCGCGGGCGAACCGGAGGGCGGAACCTCTTGCGATCCGTCCATCACGGCCCGGAGATGCGCCATTCCGAAGGCCGGATGAGCGAGGAAGAGGGAGGCGGAAGCCGTCAGGGCCACGAGTCGAGGGTGTGTCATGGGCGTCTTTCCCAGGGTTCATGTTGGGGAGGCCTCCCGCATCGGGAGGTCGGGGATCGTCATGCTCCCGACAGACGGTCGGGGAGTACTCGTGATACGAAACCGGGGCCCAGACGTATCAGCGGCCACGAACTTTCGTCCGTGGGGCAAGAGGTCGGTCCCCGGTCACGAAATCCCGCAGGGTGGTGCCCGCGATGTCCCGACCTCAAACGAGACGATTCGATCCATGCCTAGGGTTGGACGTCTCCGCCGCCCGGTCCCGACCTCCGAACTGGAGATACCGGAGGGACATCCGGGATCGACAACCGGAACGGGGCCGGGCCCTTCTCCCATTTCTTCTGTGATCGTTGCTCTTCGGCACTGGCCGAGCGGTGGTTCGGAATTCATTCCGTTTGTCACCCGTCCACTCGATGATCGATTACTCCCCCCCGTCTCGCGGGCCGCCCGCCACGGAACTCCCATGGGGATTCCCACCGGTTTGTCCCACACCGCGGCCGAGTCACGACGCTTGGGGGTGCAGCGGCACCGGGCGTCGAAAGGCGAGGACCACGGTCGCAGCCCTCGCCTCGAGCGCGTGCGCGGCCAGTCGCCGCACGCGTCATCTTTCACTTCCCTGCTCAACGGATGAGTACCATTCTCCCGACTCGACTCTGTCCGTCCCACGACAGTCGGTAGAAGTACACCCCGCTGGCGGCGGGCGACCCGGACTCGTCCCGCCCGTCCCACGTCGCCGCATGCGTGCCGCCGGGCTGCGGACCATCCACGAGGGTTCGCACCAGGCGACCCCCGGTGTCGTGCACGCTCAACACCACTCGCGAGTCGATGGAGTTCGGAAGGGAGTAGCGAATCCGGGTCGACGGGCGGAAGGGATTGGGCACGTTTCCCAGAAGCTCGGCCTCCCCGCGCGTCGCGTCTCCGGCGATCGGTTCGACGGCGGTGGGGTCGATTCGGACGAGCACGGTCCCCTGGTCTCCGACGACCCAGCCCCGCGCGGAGCCGGCGAAGTACATGCCGTTGAGCGCCACGTTCGTTCCGCTGGCCTCGGGCAGCCAGCTGAGCCCCCCGTCGGTGGATCGAAGGATTGTGCCCGCGTCGCCGATCACCCACCCGAGAGTCGAGCTCACGAAGAACACGTCGTCCAAACCTACCAAGACGCCTGCGTTTCGCGGGACCCAGGTCGCCCCCCCGTCGTTGGTGTAGAGGAGTGTGTTGTTCTGTCCCGCGATCCAACCCTCGGTCGTGGAGACGAAGTGCACACCGTGCAGGTCGTTCGTCGTGCCGCTGGTCTGATCGGCCCAGGTCGACCCTCCGTCCGCCGTCGCCCGGATCGCCCCGCCGTCGCCGACGTGCCAGGCTCTCATGCCCTGCGCCGCGGTGCTGCGGTAGCGCGTCGCCCCCGTCTCGACAAGACTCCAGGTCGCGCCGTCGTCGGTCGAGCGCAGGATCGTCCCGTCGCGTCCCGAGGCGTGCGCGAGACCTGGGCCCCCGAACGCAACATTGAGAAGGTTGTTTCCCGTGCCACTGGCGACGGGAACCCATGTGATTCCCCCGTTCACCGTCCGAAACACGATTCCGTTGTCCCCGACGATCAGACCCGTGGACGCGTCGCGAAACGACACGTCACCCAGGTCATCCGCCGTGAGCACGATGCCGGTCCAAGTCCCGCCACCATCGTTGGTGAACAGTGAAGTTCCGGCGTCACCCACGATCCAGCCGTCCTGTTGATTCGTGAACCAAACTGCTTCGAGCAAGTTCGAGGTTCCGCTGTTCTGTGGCATCCAAGTCTGCGCCGCCGCCCCACTCACCAAGGTCAGGGAGAGCGCGAGCGCGAGGATTCGTGTCATGCCTCTGGGGCTCCTTTCCAGATTCCGAGGGGGTGTCCCGGGACGCTGTCGACGCCCACGTTCGTTCAGAGCAGGCGGCCGATTCTTCGCCCTCCCGGCTCGTGTCTTCACGGACGACCGGAGGCCGATTCAGATACGCCGGTGTCCCGGGAAAGGTGTGTCTCGCGGGCCGGTGAGGCCGGCCCGGATACACCGGACGGGGCGATGCGAAGGAACCGCGCGACCGCCCGTACCGACGCGCGACACGGGTACGGCCGTGAGGTCCACCCTCACCTTTTGCACTTCACCTAGCTTGAGCATTAGGAATCTCGGTCTCGGAATCTCGTAGTCGGACAGCGAGATCTCGAACTCGCTCCAGAGTTGGAGCCGACCTGGTCCCTCGTCCCGATAGGTGAGGCGGAGGGGCACCTCGATCGCTCGCCTGACACCGTGCAGCTCCATCTGACCTCTCAACAGGACTTCATGGGGCCGTCCGTCGCGGAGATCGACTCCCGCCCCGTGCAAAACTTCTCCCCCGGTAAACGTCGCATGCGGAAAGCGATCGGTGTGGAGATGATTCTCACGCATGTGGCGGTTCCGGAGACCGATGCCCGTGTCCAGACTCGCCATGGCCACCTGCACTCGGATCTCGAGCGCCTCACCGATGGTGGCGGGATCGAGAACGACGGAGCCGATCACCCGCGCCGTCTTTCCTTCGAAACTCTCCAGCGGGGCCTTCGACACGAAGACCACGCGGTTGTCGCCGCTTTCGGGCCCGACCTCGAAACGGGACGCGCCCGAGGGGTCAGCGGCCAACACCGAGGCAGCGCACAGGATGATCGGGCAACGCACCGAGGACCTCACTTTCCGGGGGGTCAGTAAAGGAAGTGGATCTGCAGCTGGGTCTGCACGAAGTCGTCCGCTCGAATCTCGGGACTCGGTTCCAGAGCGTCGTCGATCCCGTCTCCATCCTCCACGATGAAGACGTTCACCTTTCCCGCGACCTGGAGGAACGGATAGACGAGGGCATCCAGCCCCGCTCCGATCCGGGTCACGGATCCCGTCTTGAGGTCCAGATCCGGATCGAAGAAGTCCCAGGTCCCGACCAAGTTCAACCCTTGGACGATGTTCAGCGTGAGCTCCTGAGTGGTGACGAACCCCTTCGTCACGCGGTCCCCGACTGGCTCTCTCCGGGTCCAGTCGAGTTCGCCGAGCCATACGAGCGGACCCCAGCGTGCGCCGGCGAACGGACCGCCGGCATCCAGATCCTCCCCCTCTCCGTCCCGACCGTACCAGGAGCCACCCACGACCAGATGGAACGGTTCCCTGGTCCAGCGCCACGAGCCGCGACCAGTGAATGCCAGGTCGTCGTCTCTATCGAGGATCGACTGAAACTGGCCGTTCAGGACGGAACCCTCGATCGCGAAGTTTCCCGGGTGGAGCCCGATCTCGATCCCGGTGTCACTGTGGGGCGGGAACGCCGGCAGGAACACGAAATCCCGACGGGAGAACACCCGGTGATCCGGGAGCTTCCATCCGAACGCGGGCACGAACCTGCCGACCTTCACGTACCCGTTCGCCGGAAGCACGTAGCCCATCCCCCAGATCTCGAAAGCCTCGTTTCGCTGGCCGAGCTCCTCCTGCACGTAGATCGAGTAGCGTGGATCGTCCAGGCGGAGTGTCAGGTAGATCGATCCCTGCATTTGCCGGAAGTTGTTGCCCGTATCTCGATCGTCCCGGTTCAACCAGATCGTCCGTAGATCCGCGCCCACGACGAGATCGTCGCCGATCTCGGAACCCGAACCCGCGTCGCCGCCGGCCCCGAGTTGCATGGCGAGCCCACTACCGACCAGATACTCGCTGGCGTACGGATCTCTCTGGCCTCCGCCCGTGGGGTTTTGGTGGCAGAGATTGCACCTCTGGCCGACCATCATCGAATAGCGGGGCGTCGCCTCCACGGCCCCCGTCAGAAGGGCGGTGCAGATTGCACCCCCGAGAAGCCACCCGCGAACGTGCATGAACACCTCCTTCCGTGCACTCTGATCGGTTCACTCCGCGAGGTGAGCCCGGGCAGACGAACGTGGAGAAGGAGGCCCAACCGCCGGGCGTAGACTCCCCAATGGCTATGACGGAACAGACGTCGCCTGGTGACGAGAAATACGCACGGAGTGACGCTCCGCGACGCGCCATGTCGAGCTTATTGAAAACCCCTTCGACACGGGCTCAGGACGGGTCAAGGTGTTTCGGAGGGAGAGACCGATCGAGAGGGGTCCTCAGGAGCTCTACTCCGACGCGACCGCCCCGCCGGGGCCGGCTCGATGTGGACTAGGACATCGACGACGCCGAGATCTCCCGCGAGGATTCGATCCTTGGCCCGGTGGGCGATCTCGTGGCCCTCCCGTACGGTCATGCTTCCGTCGACCTGGATGTGGATGTCCATCAGGAGTCCCGTCCCGCTCTTCCGCACCCGGCACTTTTCCACGGTGTCGACGCCCGCCACGGTCTCGGCCAACTCCCGGAGCCTGGTCTCGATCGCGACCGGAACCGACGCATCCATCACTTCGTTGAAGGCCGGAATCAGGAGTCGTGTCGCGTTGAACAGGATGACGACACACGCCGCGAGCGCCGCCCAGTCATCCGCCTCCTCGTATCCTGGCCCGCCGATCAGCGCAATGCTGATTCCGACGAAGGCGGCCGCGGACGTGATGGCATCCGACCGGTGATGCCAAGCGTCACCCCGGAGCGCCCCGCTGTTGAGCTCTTCCCCGGCCTGGTGGACGTACCGGAACATGCCCTCTTTGAGCACCACCACGCCGACAAGTACGACCAGCGTGTACCACGCGGGTGCGTGATGCGGAGTGAGGATTTCCCGGACGCTCTGAACCGCGATCAGTATCCCGGCCCCGAGCAGCATCAGGGCGACGACCACGGCGGCGATGGATTCCGCCTTGCCGTGTCCGTAAGGGTGCGACGTGTCGGGTGGCCGGGTGGAAATGCGGAGGCCGCTCCAGACGATCAACGACGAGATCACGTCGATCGTGGACTCGATCCCATCCGCGACGAGAGCGTAGGCATTCCCGATGATCCCCGCCGTGATCTTGATGACGGCCAGGACCAGATTCAGCCCGAGACTCACACCGGAGACCTTGAGCCCTATTGCGTGGGACCTCATTCGTGTGCAGTCTCGTTGGGAACGGCGGTACGCGGCGGACATCCACTCACTTCATTCATCCGTTGCCAATCGTATCCGCGTTCATCGATTGAAGATACAGGAGAATCGCCCGACGGTCCTGGTCTTCCAAGCGTACGCGCTCCGCCATGGCCTCCACCTCCCGAGCCCACCGGGCGTCGTCGTACGCCCCGGGAGGATGAAGCTCGTGGCAGCCGCTGCACTTGGCGACGTACCGTTCCCTCCCTGCTCTCAGGTCCCCCAAGGGGATCCCGGTCCCCTCCGCATCTTCGACGGTGACCTGCGGGAGGCTGCCCGCGCAGCCCAGTGCCAGAATCCACGCCGCGCCCGAAAACCACCGGCGGATCACAGGTGAATTCCGAGAATGAGACGCGTCTCCGTGCGCTCGTGCTCCTCGAGATCGTCGGTCGTCTGAACCAGAACGGTCGCCGATGCCCACCAGCGCTCCGAACTGGCATGCAGCACGGGGCCGACGAAGAAGGCGTGATGTGATTCACCGTCCTCGTACTTGGTATGAGACCGCGCTTCCATTCCGAGGGCAACGTCGCCGAAACGCCGAGAGGCCCCGGCCGTGGTCTCGAACACCTGTTCCGTCTCGGTATCCGACTCACTGGGATCCGCAGGGTCGACTTTCGTTTTCCACTCGTTCTCGAAGACTGCATTCGCGGCCAGCACGAAAGGTCCGATGTTTCTGCCGAGGACGAGCTTCGCCTCCCCTTCCCACTCGCGTCGATCGACGCTGAACTCACCATACAGCAATACACCGATCGGGTCGGCCGTCGGATCCCACACCTTGTACTTCCACTCGGACGACACCCCACTGAAGTTCGTCACATCGGTACCCTTGTCGGGCTCCCACTTGTTCGTCCAGTTCATGTAGAGGGCCGTCGTCAGTCGGTCGGTCAGGCCCGCCTCGAACTCCGTACGAATGTCCCATCGTGTGAACAGGGAGCTCTCGTGACCGTTTCGCATGGTCGCCCATTGCTCGAATTCGATGGCACCCTTCGGGAGCACCTTGGGTTCGTAGGAGTACGTGAAGAGACGCTCGTCGGCGGTCGCCTCGTTCATCGAATCCGCAATCCCCGTCAGAACCGCCACCAGGCAGGCGCAGAGGACTCTCTCGTGCCGCATGCGTGACCTCTCCACGAAAGTGGTTCGTGCCAGGAGACATGCGTGCGCGGCCCCCAGTGCCCGAGCATCGCCCGCCCCCCGTGTCCCGGAATCGTGTTTGATACACGGTTTCGGTTTCCTACGCAAGCGAGAGCGTCGCAGGGATCCCGGAGATCGTGGGGAATCGGCGCCGAAGGTTCCTGACCGCCCGGTCATGTGGCTCGGTCCGGTCCCCGGCTCCCGCGTCGAATCCGCCGGGAGAGGGGTCTTTCGCGGTGAGTCCCGGATTTCGCCAAGAACCCCGTTCCGCCCGGGGGATCGAGACTGTGCGGACTCGACTGCGACGAGGGTCACAGACCGATGACCCCGTGGATTCAGGCGGTATCGAGACCTATCGGAAATCGCGGATCGCCACCACGTCGCGCGACTCGCTTCCGTAGGAGAAGACCACGCTCGCGCCGTCGGGCATCCAGTCCTGCCGGTAGATGGAGCCGGTGGCGAAGCTCGCGAGCCGCGTGACGTCGTCCGGTCCGGCCGGCCGGCCGTCGGGCATCCGGACGACCCATAGCTCCGACCCGGACCCGATCCGGCGTTGCACGAGCATCCGGGAACCGTCGGGGCTCCACTCGTGACTGAGATCCCGTCCCTCGCGGAAGCTCGTCAGGGCGACGGGCTCCGGATTCCCGGGCGAGAAGCGATAGACGTTTCCGACCCCGTCGACAGCGCGGCAGAACGTGAGCGCCGAACCGTCCGGAGCCCACTCGAAGTCGCCGGCGCCCGGCGGTTCACGGAGCGTGGCGACGGGGTCGCCTCCCTCGGCCGGGACGATTGCCAGCGCGGAAACGAGGCGGCCGCCCTCCGTCTCCTCCCGCCTTCCGCAGAGGAAGCGGCGCCCGTCGGGCGAGAACCCCACGCCGCCCTGGATCGAGGAACCATCGGTGACGGGCCTTGCCTCCCCGCCGCTCACGGGTACGGCCCAGAGCCTGTCGAACTCCTCCGTTCGCGCGAAGATCACGACCTTCCCGTCCGGTGAAATCGCCTTCGGGACCTCCCCGGTGCCGTGGGTCAGCTGAATGGGATTGCCTCCGTCGAGATCGATCCGCCACAGGTGCGGAACCATATCCTCCCCGGCCCGCCCGAAGACCACGGGACCCCCCTCCACGAGGGGATCGAAGTTGATGGTGGCTCCCGTCGTGAGGGGGCGGCTTTCCGAACCGTCCGGACGCATGCTCCAAATGTGCGCCCAGTCCGCTTCGTCCCGGCCGAAGATCAGCGCGCCGTCCGGCGCGATGTTCACGCCGAGGATGGCCTCGGCGCTCCCCGCACCGAACGTGATCTGGCGGGGCGCGGTGGATCCGTCCGCGGGAACCGTCCAGAGGTTCGCGGTGATGGTTTTCCGAATGGCGGCGATTGCGCGGCCATCCTCTCCCACACTGATGTCGGAGTATTCGTTGAGGTCATTCGTCACGCGCTGCGTGCGGCCCCCGGGAAATTCCACCAGCCAGACCTGCGGGTCCGAGACCACGCGGGCGCGCCGGCCGATCGCGGCCAACGTGCGCCCGTCAGGAAGCCAGGCGATCTCGTCCGGGAAGATCTCCGGCTGCTCCACGCGCTCGGGTTCGCCGGTGTCCGCACGGTAGCTGACGAGCTCGACCCGGAGTCCTCCGGCAAGGTGCAAAACGGTTGCCGCGATCCGCTCCCCGTCGGGCGACCATGCCATGTCCTGATAGCCGGGAAGATGATCGAGGCTGGCCAGTACCCGCTCCTCGCCCGTGTCCAGGTCCACGACGACGAGATTGTCCTGGCCGAACTGTGGCAGGCCGCGGCGGAAGGCGACACGCTTGCCGTCCGGCGAATGCGTCACCGCGGTGTCCACGTCGAAGATCCGCTTGCGGGGCGTTCCGCCGAGCGACGGCACGGAGAAGATGGCACTGTACAGTGGGGTCTCCGGGTCGCGGCTCCGGAAGAATACGTAGTTGCCGTCCGGGCTGATCGTCGTCGAAGAGAGCGACCGCAGCGGCCCCGCGGCGCGCACCTGGCTGCCGGTGGCGATCTGTCGCACCCAGAGGCTGCGCTCGGCGACGGGGCCGCTGACGTAGGTCAGGTAGCGGCCGTCGGCCGAGAGCGCAGGAAAGGCGATCCTCTCCGCACTGACGAGACTGGTCATCGTCATGGTCTGGAAGGGCGGGGGCCCGGACACGGTGGACGACGGCGCATCACGTTCCCCCCCGACGCGTCGGGAGAGTGCCCAGAAGCCGAGGCCGAGTCCTGCGAAGCTGACGGCGACGATGCCGATCGCGACGGCCAGCGAGATCCTGCCCCTCCGCACGACCGTCGCGGCCGCGGCCGCCGAGGTCGCCGATCCGGTGCCGCCCGCCGACGCCAGCGAGTCGAACTCGTCCACGATCTCCTGCAGCTCGATCGCCAGGTCCTTCATGGACTGCAGGCGCTGGTCCGGGTTCTTCTGCAGGCAGCGGCCGATCAGGCGACGCAGCGCGTTCGGCGTCTCCGGGGAGATCTGTTCCACCGCCTCGGGTTGCTGGTGGAGGATGTGATGCATGGTCTCCACGTCGGAGTCGGCGACGAACGGACGCGTTCGCGTGGCGGCCTCGTAGAGGATGCAGCCGAAACTGAAGATGTCGGAGCGGTGGTCCACCGACTTCGCGCGCACCTGCTCCGGGCTCATGTAGCCGACCGTGCCGAGGACGGCCCCCCTGCCGGTGCGGTCCGCAATCTCCGTGGCGGCACTTGTGGCGTCCTCGCCCGACCCCTCGCGCTCGATCAGCTTCGCCAGGCCGAAGTCGAGCACTTTCGCGTACCCGTCACGACTGATCATGATGTTGGACGGCTTCAAGTCGCGGTGGACGATCCCGGATGCGTGCGCCTTCGCCAGCCCCTCCGCCGCCTGCACCAGGTAGCCGAGCAGTGGGCGGAGATCCGTCTTCTCATGGTGGATCTTGTTCTGGAGCGTTTCACCGGTGACGAGCTCCATGGAGATGTAGTGGACGGGATCGGAGCCGGGATCCACCTCGTCGCCCTCGCCGGTGCGCACGTGGTCGTGGCCGATCTCGTAGATGGTGACGATGTGCGGGTGGCTCAGGGACGACGCCGACTTCGCCTCGGTGACGAAGCGGCGGACACGCTCCTCGTTCTTGACGAGGTTCGGGGGCAGGACCTTGAGGGCGACGCTCCGCTCCAGGCTTTGGTCCTGGGCGATGTAGACCTCGCCCATGCCGCCGGCGCCGAGCGGGCCGACGACGCGGAAGTGGGCGATCCGGTCCTCGGGCTGGAGGGTCCGGGGCACGGCTTCTCCGGGGTCCGGGGGTTCGAGGGACTTCCGGCGGAGAGTCTACGGGGCGGAGTTGCCTGGCGTCCAACGGGTTGACGGGGCGGGGCCGCTTCCCATTCAGGCCCGTCCCCGAATCTCCCGAAAAGTAAGGGAGGGATGGCCGCACCCCCGGAGCCTTCCCCTGAGGTCAGGCGCCGTGGCACGGCCTCCCCTCTCCTGGAGGTGGATCCGATCATGATTGAAGGCGAGGAACCGCGTGAGAGGGACGGAACCGTCGCTCTTCGCCGGTCCGGATCGTTGGCCGGGGTACTGTCGGCGGCGGCGAAGGTGGAGACGGGGAGCCGGGGGTCGCTCCGCGCGGCCCGAGTTCCCTTCGCGGCCGGAATCGCCACCCTCGCGGCCTCGCTCCTGTGGACCTCGGGCGTCCTCCCGGCGCCGGTCCTCGGTTTCGCCCTCGGACTGGCGTCGATTCTGTTTCTGGCGATCGGCGCCCGCGCGGCCGCGCAGGTCGTGCGGGGCCTCGAGAGAGACGTCGAGGAAGCCCGGGAGCTCGGCAACTACCATCTCGAGGATTGCCTGGGACGGGGAGGAATGGGAGAGGTGTGGCGCGCGCGTCACCGGCTTCTCCCCCGACCCGCCGCGGTCAAGTTCGTCCTCCCCGAGGCGCTCGGGGGCGGTGCCGGGGGAGCTTCTTCCGACGCGATCGCGCGATTCCGGAAGGAGGCCCGGGCGACTACTCAGCTGAGCTCTCCTCACACGATCGAGATCTACGACTTCGGGGTCACGGCCGACGGATCTCTCTGCTACGTCATGGAGTTCCTGGAGGGGCTCGACCTGGAGACACTCGTGCGGTCCCATGGTCCCATGGACCCGGCCCGCGTCGTGTATCTCCTCCGTCAGGTCTGCATCTCTCTCGCGGAGGCCCACCAGAGGGACTTCATCCACCGCGACATCAAGCCGGCGAACATCTATGTCTGCCGCAAGGGCATCCAGCACGACTTCGTGAAGGTGCTCGACTTCGGAATGGTGGCGGAGATCGGGAGAGCGGAGATTTCCACGGAAGGCGCGTACCAGGACTCCTCCGATCCCAACGAGGATTCGGTCGGTGGGACCCCCGCGTACATGGCGCCGGAGATCGCACGGGGACGGAACGTGGATCCGCGCACGGACATCTACTCGCTCGGGTGCGTCGCGTACTGGATGCTCACGGGGCAGAAGGTCTTCGAGGCCGACTCCCTGATGGAGATGCTGTCCCACCACCTCCACGACCGTCCCGATCCTCTGTCCCGCAGATCGGGCCGCTCCATTCCGCGCGATCTGGAACTCCTCGTGCTCACCTGTCTCCAGAAGAACCCGGACGATCGTATCCCCTCCGCCCACGAGCTGTCGCGGCGGCTGGCGAGGTGCCGGGTGGGACCTCCCTGGACCGCGGGGCAGGCGGCGGAATGGTGGGGGGTGCACGAAATCGGGAGTCGGAAGACGGGGAAGGGCGTCCCGGCCTCGGGCCGAGGCACCGGCCTCCCGACGGGGGCCGATGTCGTTACCGTGCGCGATGCGCCGGTGGGTCGGTGAGCCGACGCTGGTTGATTCACCCCATTCTCCCGAGGCCGCGGCACTCCGTGCGATGTGCCGGTGGCGGGATGACCGGAACGACGGCGCCGGCCTCCATCTCCCTCGGCAAAGCTCCTACAGATCGAACCAAGTGGTGACCTTGAGCAGGACGATGTCTTCGCTCTGAGATTTCAGCAGGGACTCCGCGTCACGACCCAACTCGAAGTCCCCCGGGTCATCGGAGTTCGTCCGCTCTTGGGTCCAAACGAGATAGGCGGTCGATCCCGGCCGGTACTCCCATCGGAGAACCAGGTTCACCTTGAGCGATTTGAAGTTGAAGTCCGGATCGTCGAGCGTGAACGCCTCGGCCGGCCCGGAACCATCGGGATCGATCGTGTATTCGGCCGAGTCCGCGTCGTACACAATCGTGGAGCCGTTCTCCTCGCCGTACCGGTCGAACTCGAAAGTGCTTGGCCGCGCGAACTCGCTGAAGGAGTCGTACCGACCGACGGCGAACAGCGGTTGCAGATAGGTCTGCAGCGTCAGCTTGGGTGTAAAGGTCCAGTCGACACGGGTCGTCAGGCTGAACTCACGGTACTCGAGATTCCCGAAGACATGCCTCATCCCGAAGGTCTCGATCATCTCCGGATCCTCGACGTTTTCGATCCACTTCGCGGTGTCGACGAACCAGGAGAGCTGCGGCCCCAGCTCAATGGATAGCGAACCGCGAGGTCGGAGACGGAGGGTGACCCCGCCGGACGCGCTCTCGGACCCATCCCCCTGCCGGGACACACGGCCCTCGGCGTGAGCGGAGACATCCTTCCGGTAATCGGTGCTGACCCCGAGGTTGGTTTCGACGTTGTACTTCAGCCGTACGGAGGGTCCCCCCCGGGTAGCCCTCAGGCTGTTGCGAGGCGGGTTGTAGAAGGCCATGCCGTTCACGCTCCAGTAGTTCGTGAACTGCGCGCTGTAGAAGAGACCGTAGCCATACGCATCGGGAATGCCGCCGAAATCCCAGGTCCGGTAGGTGGCGAGGCTGACGGCGCGTTCGCGAAACGCACCGTTCGGCTCGAGCCACCGATACCCCGCCGCGAGGTGCCAGTTGACGTTGTCGGCCCGGTATTGGAATCCCACGTCGTTGATCTCGAATCCGGGCGATACCCCCCCGATGGCGGTGTTCAGGGTGACGTTCCCCGATTCCTTGTTCAGCATGACTCGCCCGTTCCATCCGCTCAGCGAGGTCCGGGACGGGTCATAGTCGATGTGGTCCGCGTCCGGTCGCTCGAGGTAACGGGTGGACGACTTCTGCAAGGCGTCGATGGCCACCTCGTCGCCCCGCACGTGACTGCCGGCCAGATATCCCCGCATGGCCCAGACCGCGTCTTCATCCAGCGTGATCCAGCCGTCGAATCCTCCGGCCAGGGCATTCCGCGACACTTCCTCTCGCGCCCGACGATCGGACAGATCGCGCAGCGTGCCGGTGCCCAGGAAGCCCAAGCCACGCCTTCCGCCCGCCCCGGTCTGTCTGAGCCTCAGGACGGTGTAGCTCGTGAGCGGCTCCACCACCTGCTCGCTCCTCGC
Source organism: bacterium (assembly GCA_025774805.1). GTDB lineage: Bacteria > ARS69 > ARS69 > ARS69 > ARS69 > JALGZR01. The sequence goes on along the minus strand of JALGZR010000023.1, from coordinate 73,933 downwards.
GCCGTCCAGGTCGAGGTCGGCCGTCTCTTCCGCGGTCACCGCGCTGAGCAGACCGACGGAGGTCCTGCCGATCTTCCCGCTCATCTTGCCCGCGCCCAGAATGGTCGAGATCGCCGGGACCTAGTCGTGATCCTCGAGGGAGATCTGCGGGGCCCGGCCCACCCGGCGGCTGTAAAAGAGCAAGGGATCCATCCAGTTGAAGTTCCAGTTGTTGTTCGTGCCCTCCTGGCCGTACCGGAAGATGTTCGCGTCCTTGACGAAGAAGGGCCGGCGCTCCTCGAAGAAGGTCTCGAAGTCGGAAAGGTTGACCACCGCCGGATCCACTTCCACCTGGCCGAAATCGGGATTGAAGGTCCCGTTCAGCCCGAGGTCATTGGAGAGGCCCCAGATGATGTCGGCCCCGAGCTTTCCCTCCCATTCCGTCTCGTCCTCGAAGGGATGGTCCGGAGAGACCTCGAGCATCTCCGACTTGCCGACCATGTAGGCCAGGACCTCCACCTGCCGGCCGGGTCGAATCCCGCGAATGCCGACCAGGTCGGGGAAGCGCCGCATGTAACCCGATTCTTCGCGGGGCTTGTGGAAGAGCTCATCGCGTTCCTGGTATCGAAACGTTCGACGGCTGAAGTTGATGCCCCAGATCTGCTCTTCCCGATCGGGGAAATCGAGCTGGGAGAACGGCACCCGGAGCTCGGCGGTCCATCCCCGATCGTCGATCCGGGTGCCACAGTCCCAGACTCCGTCCCAGGAGTGATCGTCCCAGCCGTCGTTGTACAGCCGGGCGTCCCCCCGACAGCCCCCGGGATTCAGGGAGAAGGAGAAGGAGTTGCGGTCGTCGTTGAAGGTGTCCAGGTTGAGGAAGATCCAGTCGCCCGCGGGCCAGGTATCGCGGCGACCCAGATTGCAGACGATCGATTCCGGAGCGGTCTCGTGCATGCGGGCGGCGACGTAGAGAGCCTCGTCGTCGTAGGCCACCCACCAGTCCGTCCGGTTTCGGGGTGGATGGCCGTTGTCCGGATCGTTCTGGATCAGAGGCGCGACACTCGCCCTGTCCCACACGGACTCCTCGAGAACGCCGTCGACCCTTACCGAGCCCGAGAGCCGAACGGCCTGAACCTGCGCAGCCGGCTCGATTCCCGCCTGCACATAGACCGGTACTTCCGGCCCGTTCTTCGGGGGCGCGGGCTCGGTCGCGGCACCGGACCCGACAGACCCGGCTGCGGTGCACCCGAACACGCCCAGGAAAAGGCGGAGCCGGGAATAGAGAGGAATGTCGAAACGCGAAGCCGCCTCTCTCCTGCGCTTCGCAGGAGTCCGGTCATGGGACCGAGCCGGATGACCCGGGCGAGGATCCATCGAAGCTCCTCCTCCCCGCACGTACGGGAAGGGGGGGCGAGTGGGGGCCCCCATCTGACCAGCCCGCACCGATTTGTTCAAGCCTCGATATCGGACCCGCGAGGGATTCGGCAGGTTGGAATCCGAGACGGCCGGTCGGGTAAAATCGGGCCATGACGGCTCCGTCGCATTCCCGCCGGGGCGAGGGCGAGCCCTCCCCCCCACGCTTCTTCCGTCGCCGAACGGGGAGACTCGTTGCGGTCGGGACGGCGATCGGCGCGGCGGCGTTCGTCGTTGTGCACCCCTTCGACGGGAGTGAGACGGGGAGGCCGAAGGTCTCGGGTGCGTATCGGGCCCTGAGCTTCTGGGGCGACTCGCGGGCCTATCCTGAACGGGACATTCCGCGGGACGCGATGATGCAGGGCTGGGAGTACTCGAGGGCCGTGCTCCAGCGCCCCGTGGAGGAGGCCTTCGCCCCGCCGGCCCGGAGCGGGCTTCGCGTGAGCGGGTGGCAGACGATGGGCCCGACGAACATCGGGGGACGCACGCTCACCCTCGCCTTCGATCCGAACGACGCCAACACGATTTACGCGGGGTCCGCGAGCGGCGGGCTCTGGCGGAGCACGACCGGCGGCGTGGGCGCCGCGGCCTGGGAGCGCGTCACGACCGGATTCCCCGAGCTCGGCGTCTCCACGGTCGCGTTCGAGCCGGGAAGCTCGAGCGTCTTCTACATCGGGACGGGCGAAGTCTACAGCCACCTCACCGCCGGGGATCTCGAGGCCCATCGCCGGACCCGCGGCAGCTACGGAATCGGGGTTCTGAAGACGACCGACGGCGGCGCCACGTGGGCGCACAGCCTCGACTGGTCCTACCAGCAACGACGCGGCGTCTGGGCGGTGCGTGTCGATCCGCTCACTCCGAGCACGGTCTGGGCCGCGACGACCGAGGGGGTCTACAAGTCGACGGACTCCGGGGCGACCTGGAGCCGGAAGCTCCCGGTCATCATGGCGATCGACCTTCTCGTGCACCAGTCGAGCCCCGATACCGTGATCGCGGCCTGTGGGAACTTCGGGTCGTCCGGCCGAGGCATCTACCGGACCACGGACGGCGGCACCACCTGGACTCAAAGCACGGCGGGCGGGATCCCGGCCGACTTCCTGGGAAAGATCCAATTCGCGTCGACTCCCCAGAACGCGAACTACCTCTACGCCAGCATCGGTAACGGCTTCGAGTATCCGAACGACGGGAATCACTTCACGTGGCTCTTCCGGTCGGTCGACTTCGGCGAGACCTGGACCCTCCGGAGCACGGTCGACTACTCCAAGTGGCAGGGCTGGTATTCGCACGACGTCGCCGTACATCCCGCCCACTTCAACATCGTCTTCTGCGTCGGAATCGACATCTGGAGATCCATAAACGGGGGCGGCACGCTCGTGCAGAGGTCTCAATGGAGCTCGGGCTACTCTGGAATTCTGTACTCCCACGCGGATCATCACGACGTCGTATGGCATCCGACCGATCCGAACACGATCTACTTCGCCAATGACGGCGGCATCTTCCGGACGACCGATCTCGGGGTGACGTTCGCCGGTCTCAACGGCGGCTACCGCACGACGCAGTTCTACAACGGAACGCAGAGCTTCCCCACCGACTCCGACTTCTACCTCGGTGGACTGCAGGACAATTCCAGCCTGATCTACCGGGGTGGACCGGAGTGGCAGGTCCACTTGCTCGGCGGCGACGGCGGCTGGACCGCCGTCGTCAACACGAATCAAGAAGTCGTCTACGGGACTGCCCAGTGGCTCTACATGGGAAAGTCCGTGGACGGCGGGAACTCCTGGTCCGTCGTCAGCCCCCCCGATCTGGGGGGACCGGTGGCGTTTCTCGCGCCGATCGTCATCTCGCAGCAGAATCCCCAGATCCTCTACGCCGCCAGCAACTACGTGTTCAAGACGTTCGACGGCGCGAACCTGTGGTACATCGCGCAGGGCGGCACCGAGATCGACGGAAACGCCGTCTTGCTCCTCGCCGTCGCCGATACGAACGACGACGTTTTGTACGTCGCGACCTATCCGGTCGTGAGCCGCGGCAAGGTCCACGTCACGACGGATGGAGGCTCCAACTTCACCGAGATCACCGGTTCGCTGCCGGACCGCTACCCCGGGGACATGATCGTCGACCCGACCGACGAGGCGACGGTCTACCTCACGATGTCCGGCTTCGGCAGCTCTCACGTGTTCAAGACGACGAACTACGGTGCGAGCTGGGCCGACCTCGACGCCGGGATCTTGCCCGACGTGCCGACGACCGCCGTCGCCGTGGACCCCCTGTTCCCGCATCACGTCTACGTCGGCAACGACATCGGCGTCTACTTCACGGTGGACGACGGCGAGAACTGGATCCAGCTCAGCGATGGTCTCCCAGAGGCGGTCCTCGTCCATGATCTCAGCGTATCGCCCGCGGACCGCACGCTGCGTGTCGCCACCCACGGGCAGGGAGCTTACGTGCACGATCTGCTGGGGACGGTCGTCGACGTGACGCCGCTCGCATCCGCTGCGACCGGCCTGACGGTGCATCCCGCCGCTCCGAATCCCTTCCGCGAGTCGACCACTCTCCGCTTCGAGCTGCCCCGGTCGGGCCCCGTCGATCTCGCGATCTACGACGTGCGCGGCGCCCGGGTGCGCACCGTCACTCGCGGCGGGCTTCCGGCCGGGCCGCATCGAGTCGTCTGGGACGGCCGGAACGACGGCGGACGAAGGGTCACGGCCGGCACGTACTTCTTCCGCGTTCGCGCCGGGGAAGAGTCCGTGCATGGCAAGGTGCTGCGGATACGTTAGAGCCCTGCCCGGACTATTCATGAAGGGCCGTCGCGAGATCGTGGAGACGCCCACCGCTCGAACCCGAGGCGTATCTGAACGATACGTCGCAGGGTGCGAGACGCGAGGACGCCCGTCCGGTGGTGCGGATCCGCGATCGCAGCAGGTCGTTCATGAATAGTCCGGGCTAGAGAGTCAGGAGGGGGATTCGGGCGACTCGAGAAGCACTGGTACCTGACTCCCGCATCCACTTTTCTTCTGGCCTGGCCGCATCCTCGCATGAGCCGTTACATTTGCCCCCTCTCGTTTCTCCCCGTCGGAAGGACCGCGCCGTGATCGGCAGGACCCTGGCCCACTACAAGATCATCGAGAAAATCGGCGCCGGAGGTATGGGCGAGGTGTACCGGGCCACGGACACGAAGCTCGGTCGCGATGTCGCGCTCAAGATCTTGCCTCCCGACTACGCGGACGACCCTGTACGCCGGCGACGCTTCGAGCAAGAGGCCAAGGCGGTCGCCTCGCTGAATCACTCGAACATCGTGACGATTCACTCGATCGAGGAGGAGGGGAAGATCCGGTTCCTCACGATGGAGCTCGTCGAGGGGCAGACTCTGTCCCGACTTCTGAAGGACAATCGGCCCCACCCCGAGAGAGTGTGCGACATTCTGCTTTCCCTGGTGGATGCGCTCGAGGCCGCCCACGGGCGCAGCCTCGTGCACTGCGATCTCAAACCGGCCAACGTGATGGTGAGCACGGACGGCCGCGTGAAGCTGCTGGACTTCGGGGTGGCGCGGCTCCGGTCGGATACCACGGCAACTTCTGAAGATGCGACGCGGTCCATGGCAGGCACCGAACCGGTCGGCGGCACTCTCGCCTACATGTCTCCCGAGCAGCTTCAGGGACGGGCCGTGGACCCGCGATCCGACCTCTTCTCCCTCGGCATCCTCATCTACGAGCTGGCGACAGGACGACATCCTTTCCCCGGGGAGAATCCGGCCCAGAGGCTGAGCGCGATCCTTCGGGACGATCCTCCGCCCTGCGCCGACCTCGAACCCGCAACCGGTCAAGCACTCGGCTCGATCCTCTCACGGTGTCTCCAGAAGGACCCCGATCGGCGGTACGCGAACGCGGGCGAGCTCAAGCAAGAGCTCATGGCGTTGAAGGAGACGCTGCGTTCGTCCCCACCGGCCTCCCGAACCGAGGACGACCTCCGCTGCCGGGGTCTTGCCGCCTTCGAGCGCCAGGACTGGAGCGAAGCGTTCGACCTTCTCGGGCGGGCCAACGAGGCGAATCCCCTCGCACCCGATGACCTGAGGCGGTTCGCGGAGGCCGCTTGGTGGATCGGAGAGGTGACCGTATCCCGCAAAGCCCTCGAGAGCGCCTATGCGGAATACGTGCGGTTGGGCGACGAGCTCGAAGCGGGCTCCGTCGCCACCGAGCTGGCTGAGCATTACCACGGCATCGGTTCCGAGGTCGTGAGCCGAGGGTGGTGTCAGCGAGCCGAGCGCCTCCTGGAGGGTCACCGCAGCACCCTGGAGTTCGGCGTCCTGAACCGCTTCCGAACGCGCATCGTCATGGACGATCCGAAACGGGCCCTGGAGCTCTCCGAGGTGACGATACGGATCGCGAGGGAACATGGCCATCGCGGCCTGGAGTGCATCGGACTCCAGGATCGGGGCCGGAGCCTCATCGGCCTGGGACGGGTCGAGGAGGGCTTGGCGCTGATCGACGAGGCGATGACGGGCGTGACGAGCGGCGAGCTGAATCTGCACGACACGGGCCGACTCTACTGCAACATGATGACCACGTGCGACGAGCTGGCGGACTACCGTCGCGCCGCCGAATGGAGCGAGGCGGCTCGAACATGGTGTGAGCCGCACACCGACTCCGCGTACCCCGGGATCTGTCTCGTTCACCAGGGCGAAGTGCTCCACCAGCGCGGGCAATGGGAGGCGGCGGAGGAGCACATCCGAAACGCGTGTCGGGAGCTCGCCGATTGGTCGGCCGAGATCAGCGCGGAGGCTCACTACAAGATCGGTGAGATCCGACTCCAACGCGGTGACTGGGACGGCGCCGAGGAGTCCTTCCGCAAAGCCCACGAGCTCGGACGCGATCCCGTTCCCGGTCTCCCTCTCTTGCGCTTCGCCCAGGGGAAGACCGAGGCCGCTTCGGGCCTTCTCCAGCGAGCGCTCGTCGAGACGAAGAAGCCGCTGTCCCGGGCGCGGCTCCTCCCGGCGCGGATCGAGGTCGCCGTGGCGGCCCGGGACCTCGCGACCGCGGACACCGCCGTCGCGGAGCTGGGGAAGATCGCCCGCGAGTTCCATTGCCCGGCGTACGAGGCGGCCGCCGACCAGGGCCATGGATCCCTCCTGCTGGTGAAGGGCGAAGCCGAGGAGGCGGCGACGGTCCTCAAGTCGGCCTGGCGCACCTGGAACGACCTGGACTTGCCGTATCAGGCCGCGCGGGCGAGGGTCCTGCTGGCGCGGGCCTATCGCGAGACCGGGGACACGGAGGGCGCCGAGCTCGAGCTGCGCGCCGCCCGCGGGGTATTCGAAAAGCTCGGTGCGATCCCGGATCTACGGGCGGCGGACGCTCTCTGATCGGAGCGACCTCGGTCCGCCCTCTCGGGCGGCTCTTCCCGGACCGTCAGCGGAAAGACGGCACGGGACTTCCCGGGACCGATATCGAGTTCATCGGAGTCTCCAAGCGACAATTGTGCGCCCCGAATACAATTTCCCGAGCATCCGGTCCTCTACTTTGCGCGTTGCAGACCTTTGCTCGGAATCCGAGCTCGAGTTCCACGCCCGCACTCCCGCGGGGATTTGGAAGTCTTTGATTCGCAGGGCACTCCGCCTTTCGTGATTCCCTCGACTCCATCCCGTTCCTGGCGGACCAGAGCACCGGAGCCGCGGGACCCTTCCGCGGGCTGGCGGACGATGGAGCCGGAGCGATTCGAGGACGCATCCGGTTGTATCATTGGCACATGGATGTCGAACGCTGGAAGACGATACGTGGCGTGCTCGACGCCGCGCTCGGCTTGGACGAATCCTCGCGGGCCGCCTTCCTCGAGGAGCGGTGCCGGGACGATCCGGACCTTCGCTCGGGCGTCGAGTCCTTCCTCGGCACGCTGGAGACGCCGGGCGCCCGGCTCGCTTCCCTGCCGCCAGCTCTCGCCGGCGGGGCGGGCCCCACCGTCCCTGCGGACCGACGGGTCCCGCCCGCCGAGCCGCCCCATCCATCGTCTCCCTTCGTACCGTCGTCCATTCCCGGCTCCATCGGCAACTACTCCATCGTGGGGAAGCTCGGGGAAGGGGGGATGGGGATCGTTTACGAGGCCGAGCAGCGCAGCCCAAAGCGGAGAGTCGCCCTCAAGGTGGTGCGTGGGGGACGGTTCATCGACGACATGTCCCTCAAGATGTTCGAGCGCGAGGCGGAGACCCTCGGGAGACTCAAGCATCCCAACATCGGGGCGATCCACGAGTCCGGGCGCACGGAAGACGGACAGCACTACTTCGCCATGGAGCTCGTCCGGGGGGAGACGCTGGATCGCTACCTTCGTCGGCGGAGTGAGCCCAATCTCACGAAGGACGAGATCCATCATCGTCTCCGCCTCTTCCGCACGATCTGCAATGCGGTGAACTACGCCCACCAGCGGGGTGTGATCCACCGCGACCTGAAGCCGTCGAACATCGTGGTGACCGCGGACGACGAGGTGAAGATCCTCGACTTCGGTCTCGCGCGCATCACCGATGCCGACACCGGCGCCGTCACGGTGATGAGCTACACGGGTGCGATCAAGGGCACGCTCCCGTACATGAGCCCGGAGCAGGCGAGGGGCAACCCGCACGAGGTCGACCTTCGTACGGACATTTACTCGCTAGGGGTGCTTCTCTACGAGATGCTCTCGCACCGACGGCCACTGGACCCCGATCGGTCCTCGATCATGGAAGCGGTCCGTGTCATCTGTGAGAAACCGCCCCGACCGCTTCGCGACGTGGTGCGCCGCGCCGACGGCGAACTCGAAACGATCGTCGGCAAGGCCCTCGAGAAGGATCCCGATCGCCGCTATCCCAGCGCGGCGGCACTTTCCGAGGACGTCGAGCGTTACCTCGCAAGCCAGCCCATTTCGGGCCGTCCACCGAGCACGATCTATCAACTGAGCAAGCTCGTGGCTCGAAACCGGGTGCCGGTCGCGTTCGGATCCATGATCATCGCTCTCGTCGCCGGATTCGGTGTGTGGATGAGCGTGCTCTACACGCAGGCGGAGAGGGCCCGGCAGGAATCGGAATCGGTCACCGCCTTCCTCTCCGACATGCTCGCCGCGGTCGATCCCGACCGGCAGGGACGGGACGTGACCGTACGGGAGGTGCTCGACGAGGCCGCCAAAGAGATCGGGAGCGAGTTCGAGGAGCGACCGCTCATCGAGGCCCGACTCCAGAGTACGGTGGGCAAGGTCTACAAGGCGCTCGGACTGTACGAGCAATCGGAGACCCCCATGCGGCGGGCCCTTGCGATCCGCGAGCGGGAGTACGGCGCCCGGGATCCGAGTGTGGCGGAGAGCCTGACCGACATCGCGAATCTGAAATGGAACACCGGTGACTATGCCGAGGCTCGGGCCCACTACGAACGGGCGCTCTCGATCCAGGAGAGAGCACAGGGGCCGGATCATCCCGAAGTCGCCCGCATCCTCGAAGGTCTCGCCGTCGTGCACGAGAGGAGTGGCGATTACGCCCCGGCCATTGAGTTGAATCGGCGCGCTCTGGCGATCCGGGAGAAGAGCCTGGGTCCCGAGCATCCCGACGTCGCGAACAGCCTGAGCAGTCTCGCGATCGTGCTCAAGGACAGCGGCGATCCGGAAGCGGCGAAGCCCCTCTACGAGAGAGCCCTCGCCATCTTGCGCGATGCACCGGTTAGCTGGAAGCTCAGCCGGGCCCGGGTGACGGCGAACTACGCAGAGCTCCTCCGCATCCTGGGTGACCTGGAGGGAGCGCGGCCCCTCTTCGAGGAATCCCTCGCGGTCTTCGAGGAAGCTCTCGGACCCGACCACCACGAAGTGGCGCTCTCGCTGAACAGCAACGCGATCATTCTGGCCGAGTTCGGCGACTTCGACGGGGCGCGAGCCCACTTCGAGCGCGCATTGGCCATCAACGAGAGGGTCCTAGGGCCCGAGCACCGCGACGTCGCTCAGCTCGTCGGCAATCTCGGCTTCCTGCACCACCTGACCGGCGATCTCGAGGCAGCGCGTCCTCTGATGGAACGCTCCGTCGCGATCTACGAGAAGGTCTTCCCGCCCGACAACCCGCTTCTCGCCAGGAATCGTGCGAATCTCGCTCTGCTCTATCTGGACCTGGGCGAGCGGACGCGTGCCGAGCCCTTCCTCGAAAGGTCGCTGGCGGTCTTCGAATCCGCCGACGGCAGTCCGGACGTCCGGGCGACTCTCTCGTTCCACCTCGCGTGTCTGCGGCGGGATGCGGGTGATCACGAGCGGGCGCGGGCGCTCTTCGAGCGCGCGCGCGGGTTGCAGGAGGAACATCAGGGCCCGGACCACCCGAGTGTGGCCGAGACCCTGGAGGAGTACGGCAAGTTACTCCGGACAACCGGGCAGGTGGCGGCGGCCGAAGAGGTCGAGGCCCGCGCGAGGCGGATTCGCGAGGCGAGCGAGGACGGGACTTAGCCGGGTGGGACCCCCGCGACAGTCGGGCCCCGCACCCGGACGCCACTCCGCCCGATGACCCGAAGACGTTCACGGACGGGATCGGATCAGCCGACCCGCTTCCCGATGGCCCGACGGCGTGTCGGGAGGCGACATCGTGCGTCGTGCGGAAGGCACGGGCACTCATCGAACACAAAGCGTACGCAGCGACAATCCGTGACATGAAAAGGAACATCGGACTCGTGATTCACCCATTCGCATTTTGGACTGTTGCGTCGATTGTTCAAGGCCTCGCTACGGTTGTCCCTTTCGCCGAGACGGGGTTCACCCGGGGGTTCGTGGCTTCCGCGTGGAGACCACGTGTGCGGTCAACGACCTTGGAGCGACGTCGAGCGGTCCCTACATTTCATGACCGGGACATCGACAATCCACGAACGACGGCGGAAGCTCACCCGGGTTCACGAACTCGTTGACCGGAGAGCTCGGGTGTTCTTATGCTGCGGATCTTCAAGACGCACGGCAAACCTTCCGAAGTTCACCGCCGATGTTCTCCCCGTGATAAAGACAAGGTGATGTGATGCCTCAGTATCTCTATCAGCTCTCCTACACTTCCGAATCCATGGCCGCCCAGATCAAGAACCCCCAGGACCGATTGAAGACGGCCGCTCTCCCCGTGCTCGAGGCGGTCGGGGGGAAGCTCCTCGGCGGCGGCTTCTCCTTCGGGGAATACGACGTGGCACTCCTCGTCGAGGCTCCGGACGACGAGGCCATTGCCGCCGTCGCGGCGGCGGTGGCTGCCGGCGGTGCCGTGCGGTCCGGGAAGACGACGAAGCTGCTGTCGGGCGACCAGTGGGTGTCCGCTCTGAAGAAGGCCGCGAGCGTGGCGGCCGCGTACCGGCCGAGCAAGTAGGGTCCTGGCGTCCTTCGACTCCCGGGGACGCGGGAGGACTGGCCGGAGTTCACCCGCGACTCGACACCGGGTCGGGCCAATCGTTGAGCAGTGAACCGCTGCCATGCCAATGACTTGTGAGACGCCACCCCCCTCGGTCCGCTCCTGCTTCCTTTGACGAATTCCACGTGCGAGCGGGTTGACACGGAGGTAAACAGCGTTTACCATAGATGAACTGCGTTTTCGAAAGGCCCCCGAGTGCCCTCCTCCACCGGAACAAGAGCCGCGACGACCCTGCACCGCATCGTGGATGCCACACGCACCCTTCTGGCCCGCGGCGATTACCGGTCGATCTCGATGCGGGCGGTGGCCGCCGAGGCCGGCATCACGGCCGGGGCGATCTACAAGCACTTCGCCAACAAGCGTCACCTCGTGGACCACGTCTGTCTCTCCGCCCTGGAGGATTTCGAGGCCGAGCTCGCACGCGCGATCACCCCCCTCGCGCCCGGCTCGTTCGACAGAGTGATCGCGCTGGGGGCCGCGTACATCCAATTCGCCACGGAGAGACCGGAGCACTTCAAGATCCTCTTCACGCCGGTTCGACCGGATCCGACCCGTCTCCGTGACCTTCCGGGCGAGGGGGGCTACCGGTTGCTGCGGGAGTGCGTGGCCGAAGCGATGGATTCCGGTGCGATCCGCAAGGGAGATCCCGATCTCGCCGCGTTCCTTCTCTGGTCTCGGGTTCACGGGATCGTCACCGTTCTCATGGCCTGTGACTTCCGCGAGTCCCTCCCGTTCCCGGAAGCGGACATCACCCCGCTCCGCCTCTTCGAGCGGAGTCGTGAGTTTCTCTGGAAGGGATTCGAGCCTCGCTCCGACTCCGACAAAGCCGTCGGTCCGGTCGGGGACGGACGGTGAACGGGCAAGGGACGGTCCGGGCCGACAGGCCGGTGCTCTCCTGGCTCTTTCTGACCGCCGCGATCCTCTTTCTCGCCGTGGCCAACGGACGTTGGATTCTCCCTTTCGCAGGGTGGCTCGCGCCGACATTCCTCCTTCTCTTCGTTCAGTCCCGCCCGCCCCGGGTCGGACTCGGCCTCGGCTTTCTCGCTCAGCTCGCGGCGTTCTCGTGGAACTGGCAGGGCATGATCCCCGCGCCGGGAGTCTGGTACTTCCTCGTCACCGCCGTCTACGCGGTCGTCTACTTCGTGCCCTTTGCCATTCATCGGGGAGCGGCCCACCGTCTGCCGGGGGTGCGATCGACGCTCGTTCTGCCCACCGCCTGGGTGGCGATCGAGTTCCTCTTCCAGAGATTCGCCAGCCCTTACGGGAGCTGGGCCTCGCTCGCATACACCCAGGTGGACCGACTGCCTCTCCTGCAACTCACGAGCTGGACCGGAGTCGCCGGAGTCCACTTCCTCATGCTCTGGTTCGCGGCCGTCTGCTCCCGGGCATGGCACAGCCGCAAGCGAAGTGCGTCCCTCCTCCGCGTCGCAAGCGTCTATCTGGGTGTCTTCCTGATCGTCTGGTTCGCCGGCGCGATGCGAATCCGCACGGTCCCCCGGGACGTCCCGACCTTCCGAGTGGCCGGGATCACGCCGTCGGCTCGACTCACCTCCGATCTCCGGAACTCGATGTCGAAGACCCCGGTCTCGAGCCCGGGGAACGGAGTCGTGGGGACGAATCGGGACGACATCGCGAACCGGATCAACGCGGATCTCCTGGAGAAGACCCGAGGCGAGGCCCGTGCGGGTTCGGATCTGATCGTCTGGTCGGAGCACGCCGGCGCGGTCACCCGCGAGACCGAAGCCCTCCTGGTGCGACAAGTCCAGGGAATCGCCCGCGAATTCGACGCAACGATCGTGATGGGCTTGGGCGTCTGGCGCCCTCACGGGCAGCCGTCGTTCGAGAACAAGGCCGTCGTCGTCTCGGCCGAGGGGGATCGCCCGGAGCACTACTTCAAGGCCAAGCCCATCGTGGGACGGGAGACCTCTCTCGTCGAGACGGGCGATTCGCGACCCCGGATCATCGGTTCGCCGGACGCCCGATTCGCCGTGGTCATCTGCCACGACCTGGACTTCCCCGATTTCATCCGACCGGTCGGCCAGGAGAACGTCTTGGCACTGCTCGCCCCCTCGGCCGACTGGCCGGACATCACTCCTCTCCATGCCCGGATGGCGATTGCACGCGCCGTGGAGAATGGCTGCTCTCTGGTACGGCCCTGTGAAAACGGCCTCTCCCTCGCGGTGGATCCCCTCGGGAGGATCTTCGCATCGCAGAGGGACCACGGTCCCGACGGCAACGTGATGGTGTGTCACGTTCCGAGGTTCCGCATGTTCCCGCCCTACAGCCACCTCGGGAATCTCTTCGCTTGGCTGTGCACCCTCGGTCTGCTCGTCCTCGTGGTTTCCGGACGCACCGCACCCGGGAGGTCCGCGCGGTGAGACCGCTCCTTTCTCTCACAATTGCCGGAGGACTCGCGATCTCGTCCGTGGCCGAAGAGATCGAGAGGTCTCTCGTCCCTTTCCGGATCGAGGACCAGTTCGATCGGGTCCACTCGGAGGCCGAGCTGCACTCCCGTCCCGTCCTCCTTCTCTGCGGCGACCGCGAGGGAAGCCGGTATCTCGGGTCGTGGCGGGACACGTTACGGGACTCACTCCGGTCCGAAGATCGACCCACCGAGGTTCGGATTCTCGAGGTCGCGGACCTTCGCGGCGTTCCCTTCTTTGTCAAGGGTCGCGTGAAGAAGAAGTTCCCGCGCGAGAAGGAGGCTTGGGTCCTTCTCGACTGGAAGGGCCTCTTCGCGAGGACCTACTCGTTCCAGGAGGATCGGTTGAACATCGCCCTCTTCGATGCGGCCGGCCGACTCGTTCACCAGTGCGCGGTCCGGGGGATCGATCCGCCCGAGCTCGACCGACTCCTGCGCCGAATCAGGCAGTCGAACCGGACCGGGACGCCCGTTCGACCTTCCCCATGAGCGCCAGGACGAGAAGACTGATCAGTCCGAATGCCGCGTCGAGTGCGAGCGTCACCGGATAGCCCCACGACTCGATCGACCGCCCCTGCCACGTGGCGCTGTAGGAGTAGACCACGTTGCACAGCGCCATGTAGGCCGTGAACTGCGTGGCCGCGACGGTCGGCGTCGTCACGTCCATGAAGATGGCCGTTCCCACGCCGAACATCAGTCCCTGCGCCACGCTGTAGCCGATGACGAGGACCCAGAACCACGTGACGAGCTCTGCCGGCGCGACCGGGCGATCCACGGCCGTCGTGTCGATCGGCAGGACCCATCCGAAGTTCCTCATGACCACGGACAGAATGAGCACGGGGATCGTCGTGGCCACGATGAACACCGCCAGCGTCCGCCGACGCCCGAATCGGTCCGACAGCCAGCCCCCGAGAACACAGAACCCGGCGGAGCAGAGCATACCGATGAGGCCCAACGTGCCGATCTCCCGGTCACCGAGTCCCAGCTCGACGGCCACGTTGGACTGCAGCGCCAATCCGAGGGAGTAGGCACCCATGGGAAGCAGCGCCAGGAAGATCGCGACGAAGGCGGAGCGGCTTCCGGTGAACGCTCTCGCCGTGTCCTTCACGAACTGCAGCAACTCGCGACCCACCGCCGCCGCGCGCGAGCCGACTCGTACCGCCCGGGGCGGGCCCGGAGGCTCCTTCATCGGATAGGGAACCAGCAGCGTCACGAACCAGCAGCGTCACGAGCGCGATCACCCCGGCCACGAGGAGGAACGACGTCTTGAAGCCGATCCACGGCGTCAGAAGCAACACGCCCGATCCGCCGAGGGCGATGCCGAGAGATTGTCCGCCGAACATCAACCCGTTGGCCAGGCCGCGCTCCTCCGTCCGCAGCGTGTTCACCGCCAGCGCGTCGATGGCCACGTCCTGTGTTGCGGCGAAGACGTTGTGAATCAGGAGCAACGCCGTGAACAGGCCGAGGCTGGCCGTGATGTCGACGGGCATGGCGATGAGGAGCGTCACCGCCATCATGGTCTGGGTGATGAGGATCCACAGGCGTCGCCTCCCCCAACGGTCGGACGACAGGACGTCTACGAACGGGCCCAGGGCCCACTTCAATGCCCAGGGAAGGTAGAGGGCGCCGACGAAGGCCCCGATGGCGGCGGGCTCCAGCCCCTGGCGACGCATCGTGGCGGCCACGGCGACGGTGGAGAATCCCGAGGGGATTCCCTCGGTCACGTACAGGAGGAAGAACGCCGCCAGGCGGCCACGGCGAGTGGCGAGAAGATCGGGAAGGCGCATCGGCGGAGACGCTACGTGGGGAAGGCATGGAAATCAATCAGAAGACATGTCTGGAGATCGCGTGCTCGATTCTCTATCCTGGCTCCGGGGCAGGAGCGGCCCCGTTACGGGAGAACGCTCGATGGCTCGAGGATCTCTCTTCCGGTTGCCGTGCACGATCGGGTCGACCGTGATCGCCTTCACCACGATCTCCGGATTGACCGCCGGGCCCGTATGCGCGCTCGAATACGTGGACTCCTCGCCCACCGGCGCTGAATTCCCCCAGTGGGACGGGGGCGATACCGGACTGCGCTTCGCCGACGTCGATGCGGACGGCCACGTGGACTTCGTCAGCATCGGCGACCACGGATCCCCTTACATCAACACGACTCAGCACGGCATCATGGTGTACTTCGGGGACGGGCAGGGAAGCTGGTCGATCCACATGGAAGGTAACTTCGGCTACGGGGGGATTGCGGTCGGAGACGTGGACAACGACGGTCTCCTCGACGTCGGCTACGGGATGCACCACGACTACTCCGGAACGGACTTCGGCGATCAGCTCATCGAGGTCGCTCTCGGTGACGGTACCGGAACGTCCTGGACTCCCTGGGACGATGGTCTCGCGACGAACGGCGAGACTTACGGAATGTTCGCGACCGACTTCGCCGACATCGATGCCGACGGCGATCTGGACGTCGCGTCCAACTCGTTCGGGGCCGGGAACGGGATTCACGTCTACCGGAACGAGGGAGACGGTAGCTGGACCCAGACCTGGGCGATGACGGGGGGCAATGCCGACGCGCGGCTCTGCTTCGGGGACGTGAACGGCGACGGACATCCGGACATCGCCGCGACCTACCAGAACGGAACCGTCTTCCTGGGCGACGGTGAGGGAGGATTCGCGCCCGCGGACTCCGGTCTTCCCTCCCCTCCGATTCTCGGCCATGCGGGCGTGGCGCTCGGGGACGTCGACGGCGACGGTGCCGCCGATCTGGCCTTTTGCCGGAACGGCGGCGTCCGTGTCTATGGGTGGTGGTCGGACCACTGGGTGTCGATCTCGACGGGCCTACCCGCGAGCGGGAGCTACGACCTGGCTGCGCTCGCCGACATGAACGCCGATGGGGATCTGGACGTTGCGGCCCTCGGCGACGGGCTCTTTTCGGTGTGGCTGGGTGACGGAACGGGAGCCTGGGCACCCGGCGGGGGCTTCGACAGCGGCTCGGCCTCCGGAACCGCCGCGCTCGAAGTGGGTGGGGACATCGACCACAACGGTCTCCCCGACGTCGTGTTCGTCCAGAACGAGGGATCGTGGCCGACGTACCAGAACCACTTGCACGTGATCCGGGAGACGACCGTCCCCACGCAGCGATCCGTCGCGATGTCGTTCCCGCGGGGCCAGGAGAGATTCCTCGTCGGGTCGGTTCAGACGCTCCGCTGGACCGCGGCCCAGATCGGCACCCAACCGGCCTCCATCGACCTGGATCTCTCCGTAGACGGCCCGGGGGGTCCGTGGACTCCCGTCGCCCATGACTTGGCGGACGGTGGACACCATCAGTGGATCGTCCCGGCGATCGCGACCGACCAGGCGCACGTCCGCGTGACGCTGAGGCAGGCGGGGCAGAGGGTGGTCGACGTCGGCGCCGCCTTCCACATTCGAGGACAGGATCCCACCGCGGTCGCGAGGATTCCCGGCGGTACCGAGAGCGACGTTGTCCGGCTCCGCCTGCTGGGAAATCCGGTGCGGGACCGAGCCCGCTTTCGTCTCGACGGAACGCGACCACTCGACCCGCGTCTCACGGCCTACGACATTCGGGGTCGCCCCGTTTGGACCGTTCCCCTGGGGCCGTCCCCCGTGACCTGGAACCTCACCGACCACGAGGGGAGTCCCGTTCCGGGGGGCGTCTACCTCATGGTTCTCTCGGCCGGTGATCGAAAGGTCGCGCGGCAACGGCTGATCGTTCTGCGGTGAGACCCGCAGTGGTGCACGGCTCTCGGATCGATCGGCTCGACGGGGTCGACGGAACGACCACGGCGCTACGTCTGATCGGCGCGGAGATCCTCGAGCCCGCCGCCACGAGCCCGGCGAGAGATGCAGGCAAGCCCCAACTCCCCTTCCGACAACCCCTTGGAGCCGTACCCGGGGAGAGCGTTGACCCTATCCGTGGATTTCTGTATGTTCAGAAACAACTGTCAGAAGGGGTCGTCGGTGACCGGGACCAGTTCGGCGAAGCGCGAGTTCATCCTCCACTGGGGCCAGATGAGCAGCTGGTGGGGGATCAATCGGAGCGTGGCCCAGATCCATGCGCTGCTCTACCTCTCCGAAAAACCTCTGAACGCCGCGCAGATCTCCGCGGAACTCTCCCTCGCGCGCTCCAACGTCAGCAACAGCCTGCGTGAGCTCCAGGCCTGGGGAATCGTGCGGGTGGTTCACCAGCTCGGAGATCGCCGCGACTACTACGAGGCCGTCTCCGAAGTCTGGACGATGTTCCTCACCATCCTGGAACAGCGGAAGCGGCGCGAGGTCGATCCGACCGTCGACGTGCTTCGCGACTGCATCGCCCGACACGAGGCGGATCACGGCCGGGACGCGTTCATCCTGGACCGCATGCAGGGCCTGCTCGAGGTCCTCGAGCTGATCGGGACCTGGTACGACCAGATACGAACGCTCTCGCCCGATTCGCAGCGACGCGTACTCAGCATGGGACGTCAGCTCACGAAGATCGTCGGAGAGGCGCGATCGGTTCGCAAGGGGCGGGGGTCGTGACGCCGCAGGCGGCCGGTCTCCCGAACTCGAGACCCCGCGCTCCCCGCGCGGCGGGGGCGTCGAGCGCGGACGCGAGGACGCCCGAGCGGATGCGCGCGAGTCGCCTTGCCCGGCTGGATGCCATGCTCCTCCGGGGAACCCGCACGGAGCTTGCACGCGATCTCGCCGCCATCGAAGAGAGCCTGGGCCGGGTGTGCGCCGGATGCGACGGCCGCATCGAGGAGGCCGCTCGTCACGTTCTCCTCCAGGGCGGGAAGAGGGCGCGGCCCATGCTGACGTGCGTCATGCTCCGGGCCCTGGACCACGATCCCTCCTCTCTCATGGACGTACTGACCGCAGTGGAGCTCGCGCACGCCGGCAGCCTTCTCCACGATGACATCATCGACGGGGCCGAGATGCGTCGAGGCCGCCCCGCGGCGCACCTCGTTTTCGACGTGTCGACCGCCATCCTCGCCGGGGACGTGCTTCTGACAATCGCCTTCGAGCGCGCCGCAAAAGCCCCACCCCAACTCTGGACCAGCCTCAGCACCGCGGTGAGGGACGTCTGCACGGGCGAAGCGCTGGAGCGCGAGCGTCTCTTCGACGTGGCGGCCGATCTGGACCACGCCCGTCACGTCAACCGACTGAAGACCGCCGCGCTCTTCCGCTATGCGGCGGAGGCCGGGGCAATTCTCGCCGCGGCCGACTCCGAGATCGTGTCCGCGGCGCAAGCGTACGGGACGGCGCTGGGCGAGGCCTTTCAGCTCGCCGACGATCTCCTCGACTTCTGCGGCGACCCGGCCTCACTCGGGAAACCGGTCGGCATGGATCTCGCAAGCGGTTGCGTGACGCCGCCGGTGGCGATCGCGCTCGACCGGGATCCGACACTGCGCGAGTCGATTCTCGAGCTCTGGCGCTCCGAGGACGGGGACGAAGCGCGAATCCGGGCGGGCCTTCACATGCGCATGGCCCGGTTGGACGCCTTCACCGCGGCGCGCGATCTGGCCTTGGAGTGTACTGCGGCGGCACACGCAGCGATTCGTCGCCTCCCGGAGGGAGTCTGGCGGAACCAGCTCGTGGTCTTCGCCGACAAGATCGCGGAGCATGCGCGCCGGGCGAACCCCGGATCGAACTGAGGAACGAGACCATGCGGAATCCGACGGATCTCCTGGCGACCGTACGTCCTCCGTTTCTCGTGCTCGCGCTCGCCTGCGTACTGCTCGGACTCGCGACCGCCGTCTGGACGACCGACGGAGTGAAGCCGGTCTACGTCGGACTGGCCCTTCTCGGAGCTCTCTGCGCGCACATGAGCGTCAATGCGTTCAACGAGTACGGGGATTTCAAGAGCGGACTCGACGCGATCACGAAGAGGACCCCGTTCAGCGGCGGGAGCGGCACCCTCCCCGGAAGACCGGAGCTGGCCCACAGCACTCTCACCATCGCGCTCGTGACCCTCGGGATCACCGCTGGGATCGGAATCTACTTCCACGCGCAGCCCCCTGCTCTGTCTCGTCGCCCCCGGGTTGGGGTTCGGGCTCATGGTCGTGGGCACCGATCTCGCCCTGACCGGCCGCTACTCGTGGACGGCGCTCGCCGCCACGTGCGTGCCCTTCTTTCTGGTCAGCGATCTGCTGCTACTGAATCAGTTCCCCGATGTGGAGGCGGATCGGACCGTGGGCCGCCGGCACCTCCCCATCTTGATCGGGAGACGGGCGAGCAGCCTGGTCTACGCCGCATTCCTTCTCGCGGCCGCGCTGTCGATCGTCCTCGCGGTCGCGTGGGGACACCTCCCCCGGATGTGCCTCATTGCGCTCCTCGCCTTCGCGCCGGCCGGCCCCGTCATCGTCGGCGCCTACCGGCACGCGGAGGACATGGAGCGACTCGTTCCCCTGATGGGGCTGAACGTGCTCGTCTGCATCCTGGTCCCGGTGCTGGTGGCCACCGGGCTCCTCATCGGCTAGGCGCTCCCCCCCCGTTCGGCCGCGACCGGCCGGTTTGCTCATCGAGCCGGATCATCATCAAAGGCGCGCCGTCGGCGGGATGTTGGGGTAGAGTGGAACTTCCCCGCCCGCCTTCCCCGTCACCCCCCCGAAGGGAGGAGGCATGCGCCGCGTTCTCTTGCCCCTGATGCTGACCGCCCTGGTCGTCGCCGGAACCAGGGCCGGCGCCGACGAGGGCGAGAGGGCCCGAGTGGCCCGAGCGATCGAGACCAATATCAAGTGGTGCTTTCCGGAGAAGAGCCGGGAGCGTCTCCACGGCTCCGTGGTGAACGACTCCACGTTCTTCATGTTCCAGCCCGACTCGAGAGCGACTGTCGACGGCTTCGAGGCCTTCCGGCGGTACTCGGAACGCGTGTTCATGGTCGACGAGTGCCAGCCCCAGGGGTCGACCATCCGGGAGCTCCGGATCGTCTTCTCCCGGTCGGGAGACGTGGCCTGGTTCTCCTGTCTGCTGGACGACTGGGGTGAGTGGGCCGGCACCCCCTGGAACTGGGTAGACGTCCGGTGGACCGGTGTCCTGCAGAAGACCGACGGCCGGTGGCTGATGATGCAGCAGCACTTCTCCAAAGCCGAGGACGCCGTTCGGGCCGAGGTGATGAAGGAAGTGGAAGAGGTCGAGAGCGGAGAGCCGTAGATCCGAGGCGCTCTCGACTGGGCGGCCCAGTAATCCGACGTCGCCGGATGTCTCCTCGGTATCCCGAAAAGTCCTCGGGGACCGAAGACCTCTGTGTTACAATATTGCGCGATCCGCTCCCCGGCTCAACATTTCGACGTCCTTTTCCGCTCTTCCATCGCGCCGCCCGCTCGGACTCGCATTCACCGAGCCTACCCAGGAGGTTCACATGGTCCCGATCCTGTCCCTCTGGTTGCCGATTCTCCTCTCCGCCGTCGCCGTCTTCGTCATCAGCTCGATCATTCACATGATGCTCACGTACCATCGCTCCGACTTCGGGAAGATCCCTCGAGAGGACGAAGTCATGGAATCGCTCCGGAAGTTCGACATCCCTCCGGGCGAGTACGTGATTCCCTGCGCCGGATCGGCGAAGGAGATGAGCTCTCCCGAGTACGTCGAGAAGACCACGAAGGGCCCCGTGGCCTTCGTGACGTTCATGCCTCCGGGGCCTCCGACGATGGGCAAGAGCCTGGTGCAGTGGTTTCTCTACTCGGTTCTCGTCGGAGTCTTCGCCGCGTACGTGACGGGGCGGGCCTTCGGCCCCGGGACGGAATACCTCACGATCTTCCGCTTTTCCGGAACGACGGCGTTCGCCTGCTACACCCTCGCCCTCCTCCAAAACTCGATCTGGTACAAGCGCAAGTGGAGCACCACGCTCAAATCGACGTTCGACGGGCTTCTCTACGGACTCGGAACCGGCGGTGTCTTCGGGTGGTTGTGGCCGGCCTGACGTTTCCGGAACCGGACTCGCGGAAAGGACTTGCGGAATAGGGAGTGTCGTGTTGAGATCCGTAGCAGCCACGGTGAAGGAGTACATCGACGGACTTCCCGAGGAGCGCCGGAAGGCGATCAAGGCGGTGCGCACCGTCATCCGAAAGAACCTTCCGAAGGGATACCAGGAGGCCATGAACTGGGGGATGATCACCTACCAGATCCCGCTGAGGACCTACCCCGAAACCTACAACGGGCAGCCTCTGATGTACGCCGCCCTCGCCTCCCAGAAGAACCACATGGCGGTCTATCTCTCGGGCATCTACTCGTCGGAGAGGATGCGGAAGAAGTTCGAGTCTGACTACAGGGCGACCGGAAAGAGATACGACGTGGGGAAGTCCTGTGTCCGGTTTCGGAAGCTCGAGGATCTGCCTCTTCCGCTCATCGGCGAGGCCATTGCGGCGCTCGGAGTGGACGAGTTCATAGAGCTGTACGCAAACGCCCGCGGGGGCGTCTCCCGGCGGCGCAAGTGAGGCGGCTCGAAACCGACGAGCGAGGCAAACCGGACCAGGTCATGCCGAAACAGCTCCCCAGCGTCTCCCGAGGCTTCGGTCTGACCGGGCTTCGGGCGTCCCTCGAGAGCGCCGACGTTCGCGTGTCGGCCGTGTCGCAGTGGTCGGTCGGCATGCACGTTCACCACTGTTGCCTCTCGACGATCGGGGTCTCCCGTGCGCTGATCAACTCGACGCCGCCACCGCCGCGATCCCGGCCCTCGGCGATGGGATCGTTTCTCCTGCTCATCGGGCGCATCCCCCGCGGACGCGCGAGATCCGCCGACGTCGTTCTTCCCGATCCCGAGATCTCCCCGGACGAGCTTCGAGACCTTCTCGACGAATCCGAGAGAGTGCTCACCGAGGTTCGGACTCTGGATCCGCAGGCCTGGTTCCGGCACTTCGTCTTCGGAGTCCTCACGCGGGACCGGGCGCTGCGGTTCACGCGGATACACAACCGCCATCACCTGAGGATCATCTCGGACATCGTGGCCGCCGGCTGATCTCGTAGGGCGACGCGGCCAGCCGCCGGCCGCGGGCGCGCTTCGGGACTCCTGCTGAGTCGTATCACGGGTGGCCTTGCCGAGCGGAGACGTCGCCTCGTTCCTGCGCTCCGACCGCCCTACGGTGTGACCACCGAGCGCTCTAGCTCGGCGAGCCTCGCCTGTTCGCTCTCGATGTACCGGATCCACTGCGTGGCGGTGGCCCGCCCCTCGGGAGCGTTTGCGGCCTCCCGGAACGCAGACCTGGCCTCCTCACGTCGCTCGAGCTCGAAGAGCGCCATGCCCAGGGTGATCCGCACCGCGTATTCCCGATCCACCCCTTTGCGCAGTGCTCTCTGCGCCGCCTCCGCCGACTTCTCCCATTCCCGGGTATTCCCATAGGCCTGGGCCAGTCGTGCGTCCAGCTCCCCGTCGTCGGAAAGGCCCGCGGCCTCCGTCAGCGGCGTGATCGCCTGATCGTCCTCTCCCGCGAGCATCCACGCCTGGGAGAGCAATCGCAGATTCGCGACGCTCTTCTCGACCCGGCCGTCGGCGATGCCCTCCTCCAGCACTCTCGCAGCGCGGTGGGGAACTCCCGCCTGCAGAAGAAGCTGCGCGTAAAGGACGATCTCATCACTCCGCTCCAGGAAACCCTGCAGGTAGGCCATCTCGTAGGCGGCGAGCTGCCTCTCCGCGGACCCGGTCCGCCCGTACATCGCGCCGAGCTGCACGTAGTATTCCCTCTTGGGATACCGGGTCACGAGAATCTCGAGGATGTCCAGGACCTCTTCCCACTCCTCGAGCTCGTAGTGCAGGACGCGCAGCAGCAGATACCAGTTCTCGGCGACCTTGCGGTCGGTGGCCTCGGCGATCGAGATCGCGGTCTTCACGGGCTCGAGAGCGTCCCGGTATCGCTCGAGCTGATAGTAGGCCTGGCCCTTGAGGATGTAGGCCTCCGGTCCCGGGCGCTCGGTCCGGCCCAACCACTCGTCGAGGTGCTCGATCGCCGCGAGGTAGTCCTCGACCTGGAACTGGAGCTGGGCCAGCGTGTAGAGGGTGCTCGTCTCGATCTGCTCGGGGAGCGGCTCCTGCTCGAGCACCCGATTGTAGGAGTCGATGCTCTCCCGGTAGCTCTCCCGTGAGAAGTGGAGAAAGCCGTAGGCCGCGTAGAGCTGAGCCCGCTCGTAGCTGCTGAGGTCCTTCATCTTCTCGAGGCGCCCGAGCACCTTCAGCGCCTCCTCGAAGTCCCCCGCCTCGGCCGCCGTCTCCGCTTTGCTCAGCTCCCTGTAAACCGGTTCCCGCATGACGGCGGACTGGGCGATCGCGGCTCTGCCCCCGGTCTCGACCGTCGCGACCACGAGCGCGGTCAGGAGGAGTCCGCGCACCCACGGCAACGGCTTTCGACTCCGGCCGCGGCGTTCCATCATCCCTCGAGCGTGTATCGGAACAGGTTGCGCACTCCCCTCACCTCGATCGGCTCGCCGTTCACCACGCGGGGTTTGTACTTGAACTTCAGCGCGGCATCGATGGAGGTTCGCTCGAACACTCCTTCCGGCTCGGCTTCGACGACAAAGACGTCCTTCACCGTGCCGTTCGCCGACACGGTGTACTCCACGACGCAATAACCCTCGATGCCCTGCGCCTGCGCCTTCCACGGATACACGGGAGCGATCTTCACGATCGGCAGGTAGTCTCCGTCCCCGGCCTCCAGCCCCAGGCCTCCGATCGACACCTCGGTCTCCATCGCCACGGGAGCGATTTGGATCGAGCTCCCCCTCGGTTCCACCGAATCCGTCCGGGGCTGAATCGTCTGGGGAGGCGGAGCCTCGGCCTTCGGCGGCTTCTCCGGTCGGCGGTCCTTGGGCTGCACCGTCTCCTCCCGCTCGACTCGAACGAAATCGACGAAGTGCCGCGTTCCCGACTCGTCCAGCTCCTGCCGGGCGGTCGCGATGAGCGTCTGCATCACGAAGAGGACCCCGAGGGTCACGAGCGTCCCAAGAACGACGGCGATCGCGTGCCGCACGATCATCTCTCTACGAGCCTTCCGGCTGCGCGGCGATGGCGACGTCGTAGACTCCCGCCAGGCGGGCCGAGTCCATGACGTCCACGAGGACCTTTGTCTTGGACTCCCGGTCCGCCTGGATCACGATGGTTCCCTGCGGGTTCTCCGCGTGGAGACGCTCGATGTTCGCGCGCACGGCCCGGGGATCTACCTTGCGCCGATCGATCCAGATTCCGCCGGCGGCATCGATCGCGATCAGGATGTTCGCCTTCTCCTTCGCCTGCGCGGTCACGGCCTCCGGCTTGTTCACGTCGATCCCCGCCTCCTTGACGAACGAGGCGGTGACGACGAAGAAGATCAACATGATGAAAACGACGTCCAACATCGGAGTGATGTTGATCTCCTGCTCGTCTTCGTCTTGGCGCTGGGCAGTGAATCGGTTTCTCATGGCGTCGTCCTCTAGTGGTCCATCGTGAGGGATTCGTCCAGGCGCTCCACCTCTCGACTCACCGCGCGCGCCAGCAGCGTCGCGGCGAAGACTCCGGAGAGCGCTCCGACCATTCCGGCCATGGTCGGAACGGTGGCGCGGGAGACGCCGGCCGCCATGGAGCGGGCGTTCGCCGCGCCCGAGACGGCGAGCACGTCGAAGACTTCGATCATTCCGGTCACCGTGCCCAGGAGACCCAACAGGGGGCAGAGCGCGACCAGAGACCTGATGAGGGGAATCGGTCCGGTCGCCGCCACTTTGACGCGGGAGATAAGCGCTTCCCGGATTTGATGAGCGTGCCAGGAGCGACGCTCCGTCCGAGCCTCCCAGGCGTCCAGCGTCCCGGACATTCTCGTCCCGTGCTCGGTACGGAAGTAGAGGATCCTCTCGATGATGAGGATCCACATCAAGAGGATCGTTCCCGCAATGACGTTCAGCACGGGGCCGCCCAGCTCCATGAAGTCTCGGATGGCGACGTAACCGTCGAAGAGAATCTGCATGGCGCCCTCAGGTCATCGCCTGTTCCGAGCGTTCGGCTACGATCCCGGCGCTCTGCTCCTGCAGTACGTGCAGTATGCGCCGGCTGCGTCCGCTCACCAGCGTGTGCAGCAGCACCATCGGGATCGCCACCGTGAGACCGAGAACCGTCGTCACGAGAGCCTGGGAGATCCCACCCGCCATCAGCTTCGGATCGCCGGTTCCGAACAGCGTGATCGCCTGAAACGTCACGATCATCCCGGTCACGGTGCCCAGGAGACCGAGCAACGGCGCGACGACGCTGATGATCTTGAGGAACAGGAGCGCGCGGGTCAGCTTCGGGGTCTCCCGGAAAACCGCCTCCCCGAGCTTCAGCTCCAGGGTCTCCACGTCGGCCTTGTCGTGTTCCCGTGCCACCTGGAGGACGCGACCCAGCGGGTTGTCCTCCCGCGGCTCGTCGGTCCTGAGCTGCGCGCTGACCTTCGCGCTCGCGCGCCCGAGCATGACCAGTCGCTCCAGGGCGATCAGGAGACCCAACACGCCGAGAGCGATGATGATGTACCCGACGACCCCACCCTGGTCGACACGCTCGCGGAGGCCGGGCCTCTCCAGGTACGCCGCGAGAATCTGTCCCCGCGTCGGATCGATCCCGACGGTCACTGTTCCTTCCCGCGCTTCCAGCAGTTCACGCGTCGTTCCGGTGAAGCGGGGCTTGGGCTGCCGGCCGAGCTCGGAGAGATTCCCGGTCTCCGGCGTGTACTGCAGGTACTTCCCCGAGGAGACGATGTTGAAGCCTCCGACGCGCGCGACCTCCTGCTCCACCTCACGGCCGTCCACCGTGATCACGGTCGCGCGGAACCGAACGACCTTTCCGGTCTCGGTCATCTCCTGCTGCACCAGGAACCAGAGACGCTCGATCTCCTCGATGGAGGGCAGCGTGGAAGCCGAGCTCGTCTTTCGGGTCAGCTCGATCAGGAACTCCCCTCGTCCCGGGAACTGCGCGGTGGTGACCGAGCTCTCCAGGATGCCCTGGGTGTCCCCCGCCACCTGCTGCAAGACGCCGAAGAGCTCGCGCAGCGAGCCCAGGCGACGGGTCAGCTGCTCGGTGACATCGACGATCCTCAGCTCGTTCTCGTCGTACGTGTTCTCGTGCCGCTCGCTGAGGCGCTCCTGGGCAGCTCGGGCCTCCCGCGCCTCGATCAGGAGTCGTTCCTGCTGATCGCGCTCCTCGCGAAATCTCGATTCGCGCTCACGGTGCTCCTGTTCTTCCCGGACCCGGCCCTGCTCGACCATCCGCAACAGCTCGTCGAGAGTCTTGGCCTCTTGCCCCGCGGTCGGGCCCGGGATCAGCCAGCCGGCGGCGAGGACGGCGACCAGCCGCCGCGGAGTGCGGGCGCTCACGAGGATTCCTTCCCCGCCGGCTCCGGGGCGCGGACCGGCAGCAGCAGGAGGTCGGGCGCCACCTGCTTCCGTGCGATCCGCAGTCCCTGACGAACCTGATTGCGGGACCGGCCGTCGGTCAGAAGCACCCACTCTCCGGCCTCCCCATCCCACGAGCCCGTCGCGCTCGCGTCGTTCGTCTGGAAGTACAACCCCACCCGCCCGACACGAAGGACGTTGACCTCGAGGGTCGCGCCCGCGAGGGGCACCGTGTCCTTGTAAGCCTCGATCGTCCGTCCGAAATCGACCTCGATCTGGAAGGCCTCCAACAGACGGCGGAACTTCTCGGCCGCGGAGACGTCCGCCTTCTCCATCAGGGCCTCCAGATTCGCGACGCGTCGGAGCCGCTCCTCCTTCAAGAACGGGACGTCCAGCTCGACGAAGCGCTCCAGCCCCTCGAGCATGCGGAGCATCAGAGGCGTGATCTGACGCTCGACGTTGCTGACCTCGTCGATGGAACGCCGGAGCTCCGCGAGCTCCGCGATCTGGTCCGCGATCTGCCGCTCCATGTAGTCGTTGTAGACCTCGAGCCCGTCGATCTCTTTCATGAGCCGGGTGTACTCGCTCTCCAGTCCCCGGGTCTCCTCGACCATCTCGTCGATCCGCGCCTGGGATGCCTGGGCCAGCTCGATCTTCTCCGTGCCGGAGCTCAGGACCGCATCGAGGTCTCCTGCCGGGGAGATCGCCGCGCCCATCGCGAAGGCGATCGCCGCCCCCAGCCCTGGCCCCCGAGCGATCCGCGGGTGCCTCGTCATGCAACCCTCCAACGAAAACGGTGAGGATCCGAAGAAGACGGGAAACCGCACCGGTGCCCGGCGAGCGCCGTTCCCGACGCCGACGTGGTTTCCCCGGTCGTGGTCATTGTGGGAAGTTAACACCCCGGGACGGCACGGGCCACTCCCCACCCCTCCCGCGCAGCTCGGCTTCGATGGACTTCCGCACCCGCCCTTCGGTCGGGGCATCGACTTGCAGCGCGACCGACCGATCGGTCAGGGTGTCGGCGGCGATCGGTCGCGGCTCGTGGGCCGCCTCCGCCGCTTCGCAGGGCGAATGTGACAATTCCCACCGCAACCGGATTCAGGGGTCCTTCGGGGCCGGTATTTCACTTCGTTCCGTAGAAGATGGCGGAACCTCACCGACGTCGAACGGCATCGATTCGAGAAGCCCCTCTCGCGCCGCGGACTCGCGCAGACGGTCTATGAAGTTCTGTTGCGCGGCTCGCGGCTCCTCGCCACTTCCGGGAGAACGGCATGTGTAGATCCCGTCGGGGCCGCAGTCCCAGGCGCTCGAGTTGTCGCGTTCATAGACTTCGAAGAAGGCGTCGAGCTCTCGCTTCAACTCCTCGCTGAGGACACGGAGGACCGTCTCGACCCGGCGGCTGAGGTTTCTCTTCATCCAGTCCGCCGAGCCGATGAAGTACTCCGGTTCCCCCCCGTTGACGAATCGGAAGACGCGGCTGTGCTCGAGGAACCGCCCCACGACGCTGAATACCCGGATGTTCTCCGACAGTCCGGGCACGCCGGGCCGAAGGCAACAGAGACCACGGATGTTCAGAGAGATCGGGACGCCGGCTCTCCCCGCCCGGTAGAGCTCACGGATGATCTGGGAGTCCTGGAGCTGGTTCATCTTGGCGTCGATGCCGCAGGGACGGCCCCTCTTCCCGTGAGCCGCCTCGCGGCGGATCAACCGGGTGAAGTGTCGCCGCATCGACATGGGCGCCACGATGAGCTTGCCGGCACCTTCATAGGGAACCGCGCCGGTCAGAGCATTGAAGACCATTCCCACTTCGGCGCAGACGCTCGGTTCGCTCGTCAGCATACCGAGATCCTCATACACCCGCGCCGTGCCCGGATGATAGTTCCCGGTTCCCAAGTGCGCGTACTGGCGCACGCCTTCCCCTTCCTTGCGCACCACCAGGGCGAGCTTGACGTGGGTCTTGAGGCTCTCGACTCCGTAGGCCACGTGAACTCCCTCGTTCTCGAGCATCCGACCCCAGGCGATGTTGGGCGCCTCGTCGAACCGGGCCGTGATCTCGACCAGTACGGCAACCTGCTTGCCCCGGCGCGCTGCGTCGATCAGCGCCCCGAGGATGGGGGAATCCACGCCCGGGCTCGTCCGGTAAATCGTCAGCTTGATGGCGGTGACCGCCGGATCCCGCGCGGCGGATTCGATGAACCTCAGAACCGACGTGTCGAAGCAGTGGTAGGGGTGATGGAGGAGGATGTCTCCTCGCGAAATCTCCCGAAAGAAGGCTTCCGGACTCTCCGCATCGAGCTCCCTCAATCGCGGGTGGACCACGGGAACATGGGGCGCCAGCCGAAGGTCGTCCCGGTCAGCGGCGGGAATCTGGGCCAGGTCCCGAATGCCCTGGAAAGGCTCCGACACGTAGATGTCGCTGGCGTTCACCCGGAGCTGTTTCTGGAGCCACCGCCTCAGCGACTTGGGCATCGAGGCATCGATCTGGAGACGCACCACTCCGGCAAAGCGCCTCGCCTTGAGCTCGCTGCTCACCTGCTGGACGATGCTCCCCGGCTCCTCCAGCGGAAGATCGTGGACGTCGGACGCGTCTCCCTCCGCCCCGCGGGTCACCCGGAAGAGGTGAACGCCCTCCGGTGCCGGCGCCCGGTAGAGCAGATCCAAGTTGGCCGCGATTACTTGCTCCAGGGGGGTAAATCCGACGCCGTCCGGCACCGGGATCCATCGAGGCTGGTTCGACGGCACTTCCATCAGGACAATGCGCTTGAGCCGGCGTGGCCGCTTGCGGAACACGACAGCGAGACTCAGTGAGAGATTGCCCACGAACGGGAACGGGTGTTCCGAATCGACGGCCAGCGGAGTCAGGCCGGGCATAACCGTCTCGCGAAAGTATTTCCGGAGCTTCTTCCTCTGCTTTCCCTCCAGCTCATCGTGGTCCAGAACCGGCAGATTCTCTCGGGCGAGCGCGGGGCGGATCTCCCGGCTGACAATCCCGGAAAGTGTCCGCACCTGGGCGATCATCTCTTTCCGGCAGGCGGCGAACTCGCCCTTGGGAAGTCGGCCGTCGAGAGAGGGCTTCTTCGAGCCCTGTTCCACCTGCCGTTTCAGGCCGCTCATCCGCTTCATGAAGAACTCGTCGTGGAGCATACCGACGATACCGACGAACTTGACGCGCTCCAGGAGCGGGAGGTCTCCGCGTTCGGCCTGAGCCAGCACCCGACGGGCGAAGCTCAACCAACTGAGCTCGCGATTGAAGTAGATCTCCGGCGAGCTGAGTTTGACGTGAGGGGTCTTCCGGGCGGTCATGATCCGATCCTCCGGCCCGACGGACGCCGGCCCCTTCGTCCCCGCGCCGTCCCATTATACCCGGGACGGACGTTCAAGGAGTGCTTCCGGGACGCCGGAAAAGACGGGAGGAATGGAGGGCCGCCTTGAGACACGACGGTTCGCCTCAAGATTCCCGCCCCGCCGCAGCTTCGCCGGTGGAGAGCCTCGCTCGGATCTCGTTCCACAAGCGCTCGTACGCGAGAGCCGGAGGCGATTTTCCGGCGAACGTCCCGAGGGGGGCACGATGGACTCCCATCCGCTCCACCGTGCTCGAGTAAGGGATCCAGGCTTCGAGGACGTTGCGATCCTCATCTCGGAACCGCTTGCAGATCTCCCGGTGGAGAGATCTTCGAAGATCCACGAGACAGAGAAAAGGAAAAAGCGCCGGACGGTTG
The DNA here is from genome assembly GCA_025774805.1 of bacterium. Taxonomy (GTDB): domain Bacteria; phylum ARS69; class ARS69; order ARS69; family ARS69; genus JALGZR01. Next base: position 43,725 of record JALGZR010000023.1, on the reverse strand, counting down.
CGCCCCATGTCCGACAGGTGGTTTCGCAGCTGCTCGTGGGCGCGGATCGAGAGGGTCGTCGGCAACGTCGGAACCAGCAGGACGTCCGCCGCCCCGAAGATGCTCTCGGAGACGAGCGAGATGCTCGGCGGGCAATCGAGAATGACGAAATCGTAGGCTTTCCCCAGCGGTTTGAGGAGGCGCGCCAGCCGCTTCGACGGCCTTTTCGAACGGTCGAGATAGAGATCCAAGTTTCGCGAGGAAAAATCGGACGGGACGAGATCGAGGGCGCCGAAATCCGTTCCGCGAATCGATCGTCGGATGTCGCTCCTGCCTCGAACGAGACGCTTCCACCCGCCCTTCATCTTCGGCTTCACGCGAAAGTAGAACGTGGCGGCACCCTGCGGATCGAGGTCCCACACGAGGGTGCGCGCCCCCTCCCTGGCCGAGAGATACGCCAGATTGACCGCGGTGGCGGTCTTCCCTACCCCGCCCTTGATGTTGTAGGTGGCGAGGACTCTCATGATTCCCGGCCCTCCCCGCTTCGAGGAGCCGGTGGATCCTCCGCCTCCGCGCCCACTTGCGAACCCGGGGTCGCGGGCAGCAACTCCAGAACGCGGGCCAGGTTCTTCCGACTCGAGAACCGGGCAAACCGCTTCGCGAAGCGTTTCCGTTCGTCGTCCTGTCGCTCTTCCAATTGCTCTCGCAGACGTCCCATCGCCATCAACATCTCGACCGTCGCGCTTCCCTCTTCCTGCATCTGGTGCGCAAAGTCCAGCAGTGCGCCCTGTTGCACCTCGAGATCGTTGAAGTCACCGAGGTTGTCCTGGAGGAGCTTGAGCTCTCGAACGAGTGCCCCGAGAGTGGCAGGATCGTAGAGGCTTGCGAAGAACTCGAGGAGGTACCGGAGTTTCTTGCACTCGATCCGCAGCCGATGCAACTTCTCGGCCGGCACGTCGGCCCCGATCGCCCTCCCCCGTTTCATCACTCGCCGATGGCACTTGCCGATCCGCTCCGAGGCCACTTCGAGGATCGGACGCTTCGCGTCGACGGGGGCTTCCGTCTCATCCACCTCCGTATCTATGAATCGCTTCCAGTTCCGGATCAACGCGCGATACCGCTTCGATACCAGCGCGGTGGCGAGCCGTTCGTGCTCCACCGCCTGCCGTTCGCGGAGGAACTCCTCGAGGGGCTCCAACTCGCGCTGTACGGCCTTCGGAAGGCTCTTGCGATAGGCTTCCATCTTCAGCAGATAGACGTCGAGATCCCGTGTCGGGCCCGTGAGACGGGCGAGCCAGGCGAACTCCTTTGGAAACTTACCCAAACCCCTCGGCCGGAAGAGGCTCTTCAACTGACTCAGACAGGAGCGCGTTCGGCGGACGGCCACGCGAAAGTCGTGGAGGAACTCCGAATCCAGGTTCGCGCGGGTTCCGTCCTCATTGTCCACGATCGTCGCATGAAGCGCCCGGAGGATCGTCTTTGCAGCCGAATCGGCGCGCATGCCCGCGTCGAGCTCGATTCGGAGTTTGGACGAGTATCGACCCGCCACCTGGCCGAGGGCCGCCAGGGCGAGCACGATCTCCCGCGAATCGCACTCCGGAAGCTCGAGCTCGCGCGCCGCGAAACGGCGCGCCTCCCGAAAAGCCCGTGCGTATCCTCGGATCGGAATGATCGTGAGGCGGGGAGACATGGCTTGCCGCCGCCGCCGCCGACCGGGCGGCGAGGCCGCGGGGCAGTCCACGCGGAGTCGGGTGACGATCTTTCCGTTCGTATCGAGCACGGCCAGACTCCGCGCCTGCCGCCTGACACTCGCGACGGGGAGCAGACGGCGCATCTCGATCATCGGAGTCAGGGCCTCTCGCAGCGGACCCTCCGGCAGGTCCCGGGAAAAGGCCGGAATCCCGGGAACCCGGAGGCGGTGGCGCACCAGACCCTCCCTCGATTCCCACGAAAGATCCCACCGGTTTCCGGAGGGCTGGAGAGCGAGGACACCGCCCCTTCGGTAGAGACGCCAGTCGAACGTGTCGTAGTACGTGATGGCGGAGGGACTGTCGACCTCGTCCCGAGTGCGGAACCGTGCCCGGAAACGGGCCAGAACCTCTTGCGCCGCCGCCTCGGTCTCGATCCTGTACGATCGTGGGGTAGGATGCAGAACGTGCTCTCCTCAGTCCAACGCGTGGCCGCCATCCCCGAAATCGAGGACGGGCGGATTCTTGCACGGAATCAACAGATTCTGCCCTCGGAGATCGAAGTCCGGGCCTTCGATCTCGCACCCGCCCCCGCGGTGACTGCCCCGCGCGTGGTCCCGATCATCTGCCCGCGGGAGCATCCCCGGCTTCCCTGAAGAACGACTCCAGCCGTTCGAAGAACGCCTGCCGCTCTTCCACGGAGCAGAAGAAGTCCAGGCGACCCGCAGCTCGCTGCACGCTCATCAGATCGATCAGGAAAGCGTACACGGCATTGGCGGCCGCTTCGTCCGAAACCAGCGCCACGTTCTGCGCATCCAGTAGGTCGAGGATCGAGATGGCCCCGCGACGATAGGCCTCCAGCACCAGCTCGTAGTTCTTGCGAGCCGCCTCGGCCGCGTCACTCGAGAGGTCGATGCCCGCGAGCGACGCTCCCATGTCGTGGAGCGCCGACCGTACGCGTTGCTCCACGCGCTCCGCCACTACCTCGCGCTCGGTCTCGATCCGGGCCAGGTTCTCCTGCGCCTGTTTCTTGTCCGCGAAACGCGCTCCCCCTTCGAAAAGCGGATACGAGAGGTTCACCCCCACGAACCAGTCCGTGTCGTCGGCCCGCGGGAGATCGAGAAGCCCGAGGCCGGAGAACTCCCCGGAGCCCGCGCCGTCTCTCTCGATCGTCTCGGTCACGTTCACTTGCAGGCCGAGCGTCGGAATCCAGAAGCGGCGCGAAGCCGACGCGAGCGCCCGCTCTTGGGCCGCGACCGCCGCGTCGAGCGCTCGAAGCTCGGGCGCTGACTCCAACGCTTCCTTCGCCATGAAGCGACGGAAGACGCGAAAGCCCCACGGATTGTCCATGTACCGGAACAGCGCGCGCTGACTGGTCATGAGCACGGGATCTTCCAGATACGCATCTGTCGTACGAAACGGCTCCTCGAGCGGCCGGTGCAGAAGACGGTTCAGCTCGATCTCCGCCCGGTTCCGTTGGGCCGAGGCATCGATCACCGCCTGCCGCGCATTCGCGATCTGGTTCTCCCAGCGATAGACCTCGCCCGGCGTGGCGGTCCCGATCGACTCCCGGACCCGGGCCAGCTCGAGATTCGTCCGCGTGAGATCGAGGTTCTCCCTCTGGATCCTCTCGAACGTCTTCGCCCTCAAGATGTCAAGGTAGGTAACGGCCGCGTCGAACGCGATGTCGAGCCGGAGCGCGTCGCGATCCAGCTCCCGCGCCTCCTGCAGTGACTTCTGGATCGTACGGTTCGCCCATCCCGGCTCACTGTAAAGCAACTGGGTCAGCGTCGCCGACCCGGTGAGGGTCCTCTCGGTCGCCGAGCCGAAGCTCGCCTCGGCTCGGTCCTCATCGATGATCACGCCGTTTGCGGAGACATCGATTTGCGGCAGGAGATTCGCGGTCGCGAGACGAACGTCCTCCGCTCCGGCGGCCAAATCCCGCTCCCGCACGGCAAGCTCGAGATTCACCTCCACCGCTTCGCGGACCGCGTCCTCCAGAGAGATCTTCCGCCCCACCCGGCGGACGTCCTCTTCCACGAGCTCCGCCTCGGTGAGGACTTTCCACTTGGGATAGACCTCAATCGCCCGGGCCGTCGCCATATTGATCGAGAGCGCTTCCCGCGACGAGAACGCGACGGGGATCTCACGCGGATCGATCCCCTGTAGGATCCGCTGCGTGTTCAGCGCCGTCCTGCGCGCGACCCACCGCAGAAAATCGGGAGGTTTGAGGCCGGCCAGGATCCCGAGATCCACCTCGGGACGCCCGACCGACGAAAAGCTCGGGAGTTGCCGCGCTTGGAGCTCACTCACCAGACGCCCGAAGTCGGCCGGAGAAATGCGGTGCAGGGGGAGAACGTAGACGGCCTCCACGTCCGGACCCAGAGCCTCGAGGGCGGGCTCGATAGTGGTGTCGACCTCGATGAGCTGGAGAGAGAGCTCGTACTCCTTCGCGGCCTCCTCCATACGGTCGATGATCCCCGGAATCGCTCGCGCCAGGGCTCCTTCGATGAACACGGCGACCCGTCTGCACGGCGTGATCTCCCGGAGCACCCCGATGTCCGGTCGTTGTGTCACCGTGAGGAAGTGAAGATTGCGGATTCCGCTTCCCTCCCGGGCGGCGAGCTCCTGGATCTGCGGCAGGTAGACGGGCAATGCGACGACCGGCTTGCCGAATCTTCCCCGCTGGGTCGCGACGTGGGTCCCGATAGATCCGACAACCACGATCATGTCCACCTCGCGGTCGGCGAGAAGCTGATCCAGTCCGCTCGTCACCCCGGCCACGGTCCAGTCGGCTTCGATCCGCTCCCGCGCCGGGATCCGGACCGAGAAGTCGCTCGAAAGCAGGTTCGTGATCTCACGCTCGATGGTCTCCGGGACCTCCTGAAGGCGCGCCAACGGACCGTCCAAGAGGACCCCGATGGTGACGGTCGGAAGATCTTCTCGCGCAGCAGTCACGGTCGAGAAGAGAGTGAGCGGTAGGAAGACACAGAAGATCCGGGCTGGGGTCTTCATAGATGCCCTTGGCGCGGGGCACGCGATTGCGGGGACCGCCCGCAGCTTCGTCATTGCGAAATGCCAGAGGCGGGCTCTGTCTCTTCGAGCAAATCGCCCACCAGTATGCGCCCCCGGAATGCCGTGTCAAGATCTCGAGGACCGTCGCTTCTCGCCCCGTGTCTGCCGTCGGCAGAGCCCGCCTGCCGAAGCTTCCCGAGTTCCACGGTCAGAGTCGCGGGTCCGGCGCAGACGTACCATTGATCCGGTCTGTCCGGGAACGGCAGTCCGCCCGAGCTCGCGGAGGTCCGCAGTTCGCGTGATCGGGTAGCCCGACGGTCGGCGGAATGCGCTGGTGGCGCGGCAGGGAGAGCGAAGGGGATGTCGTGTCCCGAAGCCTCGACTCCGGAATCCTGCGTCTCGGTGAAGCGAAGTGGAGTCAGAAGGCGTTCGGTCGAGATCGGACGCACGCCGAAGTGGCGCGACGTTGCTCGACATCCCTCGCGCCCGCCCTACGCCACCTCCGCCTCCGGGACCGGCCTCGGCTCGAGGTTGATCCCGCCCTTCGTCCAGGCGTCGCCGCGGAACCGGACGATCAGCGGCACTACGAGCGCGGCGACCCAGACGTTCACCGCGAGCCATCCCGCCTCGGCGCCCATTCCCCGCACGATCATGAGCCAGAACGTGAGCGGGGCGAAGACCGCCCACGAGCCGGCCAGGGCCGTCCACATGACGAAGCGCGTGTCGCCGGCCCCGCGCAGGGCGCCCGCGATCACGAGCTGCAGGCCGTCGCCGATCTGGAACGCCGCTCCCCAGAGCAGCAGCCGGCTGCCGACCCGGATCACCTCGGGGTCGTCGGTGAAGAACCCCACGAGCGTCTCGCGGAAGAGGAGAAAGAGCAGCCCCATACCGCCCATGTAGCCCAGCGTGATCCACGTGCTGTTCCACCCCGACCGCCGCGCGGACGCGACGTCCCGCGCGCCGAGGTACTGACCCACGAGCGTCTGGGCCGCGGTACTGAAGCCGAAGCCGGGCATGAACGAAGCGCGAATGATCGTCAGCCCGATCACGTTGGCGGCGGCCTGTGTCTCGTCGAGCCGCGCGACCGCGACCGTGAACAGCGTCCACGCCGCGATGTCGACCGCCCAGTGCAGACCGGACGGCGCGCCGACGCGGAGCAGCTCGCGCTGATCGGCCGGAGCGAGGCGATCGCGATACCGGGGAGCGGGACCGCCGCGCGCCCTCCGGCGCCGTGCCAGTCCCAGGTAGATCGCGGTGTGCACGCAGGTGGCGACGATCGTGGCCCAGGCCGCCCCCTCGACTCCGAACGAGGGGATGCCGAGCGCGGGAACGCCGGGGATCCACAGCGCGTCGAGAATCACGTTCAGGACGTTCGCGATTCCCGCGACGATCATCGGGGTCACGGTGTCGCCGAGGCCCCGATAGTAACCGTCGCCGATGCGCGAGAGGAAGATCGGCGCCGCCCCGAGGATCCGGATGCGGAAGTACGTCCCGGCGAAGGGGATCATGGCGGGAGCCACGCCCAGCGCGGCGAAGAGCGACTCGCCGGCGAGCGCGAGCGGCAGCGGCACGACCGAGAAGGCGAGCGCGAGGTGCAACCCGGAGCTTCCCCACCGCGCGGCCCGTTCCGGCGACCCCGCGCCCGTCGCCTGGGCCACGTAGGTCTGCACGATCTCGAGCGTGCCGATGAAGAAGCAGAAGACCGACCACATCAGGGTCGTCGTGAAGCCGACGGCCCCTTGCTGGGCGGTGCCGAGCGTTCCGACGAAGTAGGTGTCCGCCGTCCCCATGAGGGTGATGGACATCATGTTGACGACGGCCGGCCACGCGAGAAGGAAGACCTCGCGAGGTCCACCCGGACGGCGGGGGAGACGACTCACGTGCGCTTTCCTTCGTCCCCTCCGCTCCGCCGGCCACCGCCGCGCCGTCTGCCCCGACCGGAAGAGGGTGTCGGGCGATCCCGGTCCGAGTCCCGGTCGCGGCTCCGGCGATCCCGTCGGGAGCCCTTCTTCGAGCGATCACGGCGTCGGTCGCGGTCGCCCTCCTTCCGGTCGCGGCGTCGGTCGCGCTCGCCTTTCCCCTCGTCCCGACGCTTGTCGCGGCCATCCTTTGGCTCGCGCTCTCGCTTCTCACCGCGGTCCTTTCGCTTCTCCCCCTTCCTCCTCTTGCCACGCCCCCGCTTTCGATCGTCCTCGCCCCTGCCGCCCCGGCGGCCGCCTTCCCCCTCGCGTCCACCGCCCTTGGTGCCGGCGGCCCGCTCCTCGCCGCCCCGTTCTCCCGAGCGGCGCCCCCGCCGCCCCCGGGTGCGCGAGGCCTGCAGGGGCCGGACCGACACCACGTCGGGCCGCACCGTGACGAGCTCGGAGAGGATCCCCAGGACCACGATCCCGAGCACGATGTGAGGAATCCGGGCGTCAAAGGTCGCCGCGAACGCACCGGGAAGGGAGCCGGAGCCGGCGAGGTCCCCCACCGCCGCGACCACGAACGCGAACACGGGAAGATAGGAGAGAAGGAGGATGATCACTCGCGTCGAGAGGTGCTCGTTCATCTCCCAAATCGCCCTCGCGGTGCGGCCGGCCATGATCAGAAGTGGGGGAAGCAGCATCACGCACGCGGCCAGCCGGGGATCCCCGAGCGCGCGGGCCGGCAGCAGGGGCACCATCCCGAGAGCGATTCCCAACCAGACGAGGAGAAAGCTGTACTCCTGCCGGTGCACCCGTCCCGGGCGAAGTCCCCGCAGAACGAGCCACCCGATCCCGAGGACGAACAGCGGCGGCACGGTGAGCGGGACGATCAGACGGCCGACGTCGACGGCGCCCCGGAGGAAGGCGAGCGCGTACAGCCCGAGAAAGACCCACGGAAGAAGACCGGAGGCCCGCCACGGCTTTCCGGCCCACCACTCGACGACCCGCACCAGAACGAGCACCGGGATCGCGACCAGCACCAGCCGGTCGGTGACCGGACCGGGGGAGAGCAGTCCCCGGTAGAGATCGACCCACAGCGCGCTCCCGTCCGCGAGCCCGAGCCGCGGCCCCGCGAGAAACGTCAGTCCCGTCCCTCCGGCCAGCCGCTCCACTCCCCAGGCACTCAAGACCGCCGCTCCCCCGAGCGTGACCATGCCGGCCACTCCGTAGAACGCCGTGGCCCCCGGCCTCTCGACGGGAAGCGTGGTGCGCTCGGAGCTCGTACGGAGCAACGCGAGGAGGAGCCAGAACAGAACGGTGGCGACGAGCGTCCCGCCGTTCGCCGGCGACCAGAGGACCGCGAGCCCGAGCAGGATCCCGGCGAACCCGATCCGGATCGCGCTGATCCCCGGCACCTCGACCTCGCGGTGCCGCGCCTGAACCGCGACCGCCCGCCACACGCCCGCGAGCGCGAGCATCTCCCCCACCGCCAGCGGCAGGGCGCTGCCCCCCACGCGCGTCCACGGCGCGACGACCGCTCCCAGGCTCGCGGCCAGCAGCCCGCCGGCGTCACCCGCGATTGCGCGGCCCAGCGCGAGGAGCAACAGCAGGGATAGAAAAGACGCGACCGCGCCGGGAACCCGGACCGCCCGGCGACCCGTCGCACCGAGCGGGCGCCCGGCCTCGGGGTCCACTCCAAAGGCGGACCACATCCAACGGCTGGCGGCGCGCACGTGCACCGATTCATGGGAGGCGAGCGGGCGATCCTCGAAGACATCGGCGATCCACGCCGCCTCCGGGCCCGGACGCACGCCGTCCCAGGCGCTCTCCGGACCGGGAGCCGGATCGAGCCGGGCCGTCATTCCTCCGAGCGTCGGCAGCCAGAGAAGCGCCAGCAGAAACACCCCGACCGTCTTCCAGGGAATCCGCGACTCGACGTGCGTGATCTGCATCAGGAGCTCGCTCGTCGGATCGACGATACTCGACTCTTCCCCTTCGTCGTCCTCCGCGGAGGTCTCCGCCGCAGTCACTGCGCCTTCATCCGCCTTGACGCCTTTCGCCCGAGGCGAGCTCCGACGACGGCCCGGAGGCGGAACGCTCATCGGGACCCCGCCCCGCGCTCGGCCAGCCGCTCGTCCAGGGCGCGCCGGACCCGCGCCCAGACCTCCTCCTCCCCTCCGTCGGTGGAGACGAGTCGGACCCGATCGGGATGGCGTTCGGCCAGCTCGCGGTAGGCCGCTCGCACCCGCTCGTGAAACGCGAGGTCTTCCCTCTCGATCCGGTCGAGCGCATCTCCGCCCCCGCCCCGGTTCTCCCGGCGGCGCAGACCCGTCTCCGCGGACAGGTCGAACACCAAGGTGAGGTCGGGCATCACTCCGGCCACGGCCCACTCGTTCATCCGCTCGACGAGCTCGATGCCGAGCTCTCTTCCTCCGCCCTGGTAGGCGGTGGAGGAATCCAGAAAGCGATCGCAGACGACGTCGACGCCTCGGGTGAGACCCGGGCGGATCACCTCCTCGACGAGCTGGGCGCGGGAGGCGAGATAGAGGGCCAGTTCGGCCCGCGGAGTGAGCGAGCCGATGCGGTGGAGGAGGATGTCGCGAATCAGCTCTCCGGCTTCGGTGCCCCCGGGTTCGCGCGACTCGAGGACCTCGCGGCCCAGGGACCGGAGATGCGCGACGATCCGGTGTCGCTGTGTCGTCTTGCCGGAACCTTCGCCCCCTTCCAGGGTGACGAAGATCCCCGTCCGGCTCCCCATTCCCGCTCCCGTCGTCGTGCCCGCCGGATTCGAGCGGATGATGGCCCGAAACCGAGGGGGCGTCAAAGACTTCGACGGGTGAAACGAGGGGTGCGGATCCGCGGCCCGCCCGGTGGGCACCCGGGGGGTGCTCGAGCGGTCCGCGTCGCGCCGGCGACCGGATCAGGCGGGGGGCGCCGCCTCGATCTCGGTCGGCTCGACCGGGACGCATTCGTTGGCGTCGGGTTCGGACGTCTCCTCCTCGCCCGCCATGGAGCCGGCGACCAGGATCATCCGCTGCACGCTCGTCAGATTCGTGAGAACCGCCAGGACCCAGAGAACGGTCTTCAGACCACCCACGCCGAGATAGGTTCCCAGCGCCAGGAGAATGACACGCTCCGGCCGCTGGAGAAGACCGCCCGTGACCTGATGACCGAGCCCCTCGGCGCGCGCCTTGGTGTAGCTCACCATGAGGCTTCCCGTGATCGCGAGAAGCGACGCGACCTGGGTCAGCTCGTCTCCCCGGAACCGCCAGAGGATCCCCACGAAGACGACGATCTCCGCGTAACGATCGACGTTGGAGTCGAGAAACGCGCCGTACCGGCTCATCCGGCTGCCCTCGCGCGCGACGGCCCCGTCGAGAAGGTCGAAGAGGCCGGCGAGCAGGAGGATCGTCGCGGCCCAGCCGAGCGTCCCCACCCCGTAGATCCAGCCCGCGACGCAGGAGATCATGAGGCCGATCACGGTGAGGGCGTTCGGATGGATACCACTTCGGATGAGGGTCGCGGTCAGCGGGCGGAGAATCGCGAGAACGGTCGGTTTCAGGCTTTTGGCGAGCAATGGACCCCCATCGGTTTCACCCGTTCCGGTCCAGCTTGAACCTTCGGGAACGTCGGGTCAAGGGGTAGAACGGCAGCGGCTCGCCGCGCCGGACTTCGTCGTGGTGGCGCTTCCACACCGCAGAGGGGCCACGGGCACGCCGGGGGAGAGGCGCGGACGGGGAGGGACCGGCGCGGGCGGGGGGGGACCGGTGCGGGCGACGCGCGTGATCCCCGCTCGAGCGAGGCGGGACCGCGCCCTCAGCCGGTGAAGAAGGAGTCGATGAAGTCCTCCGTGTCCCGCACCATGCGATCCATCGTGAACTTCTCCGCGACGATCTCGCGCGAGCGGCGCCCCATCCTTCGTGCGACCTCCCGATCCGCGATGATCTTCTCCAGCGCGTCCGCCAGGGCCGTCGGATCGCGCAGGGGAACGACGTAACCGTTGCCGCCCTCCTCGATCATCTCCGGCACGCCTCCGACACGTGTGCCCACGAGCGGTCGGGCCATGGCCATCGCCTCGAGGAACGACATCGGAAACGTCTCCACGGTGACGCTGGAGAGCACCGTGACGTCGAACACGGTCAGAAGCCGGGAGATGTCCGACCGCCGTCCGGTGAAGATCACCCGCTCGCCGATCTCCAACTCCCGGGCGAGCGCCTCGAGACGGGACCGCTCCCGGCCCTCCCCGACGACGAGGAAACGCGCATCCGGAAGGCGCTCTCCCAGGATTCTCGCGGCGCGAAGAAACGTGTCGTGGTCCTTCTCGGGCCGCAGCATCGCGAGGATGCCCGCGACCGGGGCGGTGGCGGGAATCGCGAGCTCGCGGAGGATCTCGCCGTCCGGCTCCTCCGGCCTCCAGTCGGAGAGATCGATGCCGTTGTAGACGACACGGATCCTATCCGGCCGGTGCCTCTTCTCCTGCATGAGATAGGGAATCTGACCGCGGGCGACGGCGATCACCCCGTCGCACAGCGGCGCCAGGAGGCGTTCGAGCGGGCGCTTCTTCGGATCGGGGTCGACGCGTCCGGTCGAGTGCTCGGCCATGAGAATCGGCCGGATGCCGAGGGCACGCCCGACCAGCCTGCCGACGACGCCGGTCGAGAAGCCGCGGAGGACCATCGCCCTCACTCCTCGACTCCGGCAGAGCCGGGCGAGACGCCAGGCGAAGTGGACGCCCCACCGGCTGGGCAGCTCGAAGCGATGCGCCTCGACGCCGGCCCGTTGAATCTGCTCGAAGAAGACCCCGCCACCCTTCTGCGAGACGACGATCGGTCGGAAGCGGGCGGGATCCATCCGCGTGACGAGCTCGGCGAGCTGGCGCTCCGCTCCTCCGACCTCGAGGTGGGGAACGAGGAAGAGAACCGGGAGGGGTCTGGAGACCGGTTTTCGCTTGGCGGTCATCTCGAGAGAACGGAGAGCCCGGGGTCCCCGGTGCCACGGACCCCCGGGATCCGGAAAGGTCCTCCCCGGGGTCGCGTGAGATTGGACGTCCGCGTGCGGCGCGTCAAGGGGAGCGCACGAAGATGCCGGCGGCTCAATCCACGTAGCCGAGGGCCCGCAGGGCATCCTTGCGCTCTTCGCCGAGCTCCACCTCGACCGTCTCGGAGGGGAGCGCTTCGCTTCTCGCCTCGAAGTCGGCGAGCGCCGCCTGCATCCGGGAGAGAAGCCGCGGGTGGTCCTCGGCGAGATCGGTTCGCTCGCCCGGATCCGAGGTCAGATCGTAGAGAGACCAGACGCCGGCCTCCCGCGTCGCCTTCCACCCGCCGACCACGACGGCCCAGGTGTCCGTTCGTCCGGGGGCCAGGGGGCGCCGGTGGGCGAAGACCGGGCGCTCCGCACCGGTCCGCACCGAACGGCCCTCCCGGCCGGAAGGAACGGGCAATCCGGCCGTTTCGAAGATCGTCGGAAACACGTCGATCAGACTGACCGGATCTCGGCGGATGGCGGCGAAGCCGTCCCGGCGAGGCGCGGCGGCGAGGAAGAGAACGCGGTTCAGCACGCGGTGGAGGCCCTTCGGATGCCCGTGAATCCCGTGCTCACCGAACGCCTCCCCGTGGTCGCTGACGACCAGGAGGACGTCGTCGTCGTCGGGATCCAGACGCCGGTGGATCCTCTGGATCACCCGGTCGGCGTACGTGATCTCGCTGTCGTAGGCGGCGAGGTCCCGGTGATCCGCGCGCGCGGGAGGCACGAACCAGGGGGCGCGGGGCGTGTAGGGTCTGTGCATGTCGTTGAAGTGGAGGTAGAGGAAGTAGGGTTCCGAGGACAGGATCTCTCCCTCCCACTCGAGGAACTTCGCCAGCACGCCCTCGGCGCTCGCCTCGGCGGAACGCTTGCCGCGTCCCCCGTCGGTGGGACCGGGCTCGCGACTCTCCTCGTCGTCCTTCCGATTCCACCGTGGCGTCTTGAGCCGCACGAAGCGATCGAAGCCCCGGTCGAATCCGATCTCCGGTCCGATATTGATGTTCGCTCCGATGCCGAACGTGCGGTAGCCCGCCTCCCGCAGCAGCTCCGGCCAAGTCGCGACCGCATCCGGAAGACGATTCACCTCTGTCGTGTCCTTGCCGGCGGCCTCGGTCCGTCGTCGGTGAAGGAAAAACCCCGTCATCACGCCGTGCTGCGTCGGATACAGCGAGGTCATGAGGGACGCCGTCGCGGGCGCCGTCCAGGAGGAAGTGGACAGCCCCTCGGTGAAGAGGACTCCCGCGCGCGCGATCCGTCCGAGGAAGGGCGAGGCCGCGGTCGGGTTGCCGTGGAAGTCGAGGCGATCGGGTCGAAGCGTGTCGTGCATGATCAGGACGACGTTCGGGAGATTCCGATCGGAGGGCGGGGGGGGACCACCGTCGGACGGGTCGTCTCCCGCATCGGGCGCACATCCCCCGGAGAGGAGTCCCACGAGCCCGAGCGCGAGACCGGGTAGGGGCGCACGGAGAGCGTGTCGAGGAGATCCCGCCTCGGAGAGAGGAGCTCGGGCGGCGTGGGCGCTCGGCCGGCCGTGCCTCTCGGCGGGTACGCGCATCGGGGGATCTCCGTCGAAGGTGAGGTGAGCCGCCCAGAGTATACGGTTCGTGCGGTCGCGGGAAGCCGCGGCCGAGGAGTGGTATAGTGGCGGTTGCTCCCCCCTTGCCTTCGTAGGGGAGATCACCTCATGCTCGAGGGACAATCCCGCTTCTCGCGATCGGTTTCCCGCCTCGCCCTCCTGCTCTCGGCTCTCATTCTCGCGATTCCCTGTCCGTCCGCATCCGAGGCCTGGTCTTCTCTCGGTCCCACGAACCGCGCCGGCCGGACGCTCTGTGTGGCCTTCGATCCGCTGAACACCGACATCATCTACGCCGGCACCGCGGGCGGCGGTCTCTGGCGGAGCCCCGACGGCGGCCTCACGTGGACGCCGCTCACGGACGACCTGCCTCGGCTGGCGATCGGCGGCGTCGCGGTCCATCCCTCCGACCCGAACCTGATCGTGATCGGGACCGGCGAGGCCACGAACAGCCTCGGCGAGATCTCCGGAGTGGGCATCCTGCGCTCCACGGACGGCGGATCGACTTGGCACCCGACCGATCTCGTCCGCGACCCGGCGGATCGTCACGGATTTCACGTCCTGCGGGCGGGTCCGAACGGCACCTTTCTCGCCGGCGCGAACGACGGGCTTTGGCGCTCGGGCAACGGCGGGCTGAACTGGATCGCCGTGAAGCCCGGCGGTGACTACTACGACGTCGCCTGGAAGCCGGGCGACCCGAATCGCGTCTACACCTGCAAGGGGAACGACTCGGGCGGGAACAACGTCAAGGTGTCCACCGACGACGGGATCACGTGGACGAAGGCCGGAACCGGTCAGCCCTATTCGTTCCTTTTCGGGAAGTCGAAGCTCGGCGTGAGCGGCAGCACGGTCTACTGCCTCATCGGGGAACCGGGGGTGAGCGGAGACGTGTACGACCTCATCAAGTCCACCGACGACGGCGCCACCTGGACGGAGATGAACTCGGCGGGGATCCCCTCCGGTCAGAGCTGGTTCAATCTCGCCTGCGTCGCGGACCCGGACGATGCGGGCACCGTGATCGTGGGGACGACCAGGCTGGCCCGGTCCACGAACGGAGGCGCGGTCTTCTCTGCTGTCGGCAGCAACGTTCATGCGGGGAACCACGACCTTGTCTACCACCCGGGGGTCGACGGAAACGTGATGGTCGCCACCGGCGGCGGGGTCTGGGATTCCACGGACGACGGCCACTCTTGGGCCGACCGAAGTGCGGGACTCGTGACGTTCCAGCTCTATGACGTCGGTCTCGCGCAGTCCGTGCCCGACTTTCTGCTCGGTTGCTCCGTGAGCCACGGCGTGAATCGGTGGATGGGCACCAGCGAGTGGTCGGACGGTCTCGCCGCCTCTTCCGCGACGTGTCATGTGGCTCCCGGCGACGCGTCTGTCACGTACGCGGCCGGTACTCTGCAAATCTGGAAGAGCACTGACGGGGGGCGCCCCTGGACCTGGTTCCCCATCATGAACGGAGTCACCGGGCTGCCCGCGTGGATGCCGCCCCTGGCGATCGATCGGAGAGACGGAGACCATCTGTACACGGCGACCGGCGACGGGATCTTTCGCACGACGACCGGGGGCAATCTCTGGACGAACGTGTCCGGCTTGCCCGCCACGTCGATCTCCATCAGCCCGGCGAACGGAGACATCGTCTGGATCGCACAGGGAACGTCGGCCTTCGTCACCACGGACGACGGTGAGACCTGGTCTCCGACGGCTCCTTTGACCTTCGGATCCGGCGCCGTGACGCGCATTCTTCCGCACCCCGCGGGCGCCAGCGGCGCCCTCGTGACGTTCTCCGGGTCCTCGCCGGGGGCCGCTCGGATCGCGTTCACGATGAACTGGGGCGCCCACTGGTCGGACGTCACGGGAGACCTGCCCGATCAGCCGGTGTGGGCCATCGCGGTCGATCCGATTCCTCCCGAGGAATGGTACGTCGGCGGCGAGAGCGGCGTCTGGAGAAGCTCGGACGCCGGTACCCACTGGCTTCCTTACGGCACGGGGCTCCCGAACGCGCGGGTCACCGACTTGGAGATCCACGATGCCCGGCGCAAGCTCGTCGCGGCCACGTTCGGAAGGGGCGCGTGGGAGATCGATCTCGGTCCCCCGACGGAGGTCGAGGTGTCGATCGATCCGGCGTCTCAAGGTCTGCGACTCGATCCGCCGCGGCCGAATCCGGCTCGGGATGTAGTGACGTTCCGATTCGCGGCGCGGTCGGAGAGGGAGGTCGTTCTCGCCGTCTACGACGTGCGCGGGCGACGCGTGGCCGAGATCGCGCGCCGGTCCCGCGGAGACGGCGGGTTCCGGCAGATCACCTGGGTCGCGAAGGACGCGCCGTCGGGGGTCTACTTCGCGGTCCTGAGCGCCGGAGGGCAGCTGGTCAGCCGCAAGCTCGTCCTGGCGCGGTAAGAGAAGGCGACTCCTCCGCTCCCGCCGCGGGGGCCGGCCTCTCGCGGTCTCGCGTTCCCTCCTCCGCGCCTCCGCGCGGGTCGACCTCAGGCCGTGTCGGGTCGCCTCTCCCGCGCACGCCGCACGAGTCGGCTCCTGGGAAGACCGGTCGCAGCTGCCGCCGCCCGCCCCGCCCGTTCGGGGGAGAGCCCGGCGGCGACGAGCGCATCGAGCAGTGCCCCGACATCGACGCGGACGCGGTCGGGATTGGGCTCACCTCCCTCGAGGACGAGGACCACCTCTCCGCGAACGCCCCCCCGAAACCGAGCGGCGAGCTCCTCGAGCGTACCCACGCGGACCTCCTCGTGGATCTTCGTCGCCTCGCGCACGATCGTCCCCCGGCGATCGGGGCCCAGAACGTCGACCAGATCCCGCAGGGCGGCGGGGAGACGGTGCGGCGCCTCGTACAAGACGATCGGTCGGCCTTCTTCGCAGAGCTCCTCGAGGCGTCTTCGCCGGGCGGCCGACTTCGCGGGAAGGAACCCCTCGAAGACGAACGGTCGGCCTCCCTCCGGAGAGACCGAGAGCGCGAGCGCGACCGCGCTCGGGCCGGGGATCGGCTCCACCCGGATTCCCTCGGACAGCGCCATCTCCACGAGGACGGCGCCCGGATCGGAGACTCCGGGGGTGCCGCCGTCGGTCACCAGAGCGACCGTCTCCCCTTTCCGCAGGCGTGCCCGGACGGCCCGCGCCTTCTCCCTCTCCTTCGGGGCGAAGTAGGAGAGAATCGGCTTGCGGGAAATGCCGAGCTGCTTCAGGAGACGACCGGTGCGGCGGGTGTCCTCGGCCGCGAGGGCGTCCGCGGTCTCGAGCGCTTGGCGGGCCCGCGGGGAGAGGTCGTCGAGATTCCCGAGGGGGGTGGCGACGACGCGCAGGAGGCCGGACCGAGGGGTCATTCCGCGGGTCACTCTTGCGAACGTTCGGTCTTCGCGTCCGACTCCGGACGGCGGCGGCGAGACCGCGCGGCGTCCCGCGGCAGTCGGGTTTCCGGACCGATCGTTCGGGTGGAGAGCTTGGCGATCACCGGAGGGCGTCCCTTGAACCGGTTCCTGCGGACCCGTTCCTCGGTGGAGCGCACGAACTCCGGGTCCATCCCGTCCTCGATGAGGCGCTCGGGGGAGATCCGATCGTCGACGAGGCGGACGAGCAGATCGTCCAGCCTCTCGTAGGTCGTGCCCAGCTCCCCCTCGTCGGTCTGACCGATCCAGAGATCCGCGCTGGGCGGTTTCCTCCGGATCGAATCGGGAACGCCGAGGTGCTCCGCCAGTACCCGGACCTGGGTCTTGTAGAGGTTCCCGATCGGGTTGATCGCGCACGCGAGATCGCCGTGCAGCGTCCCGTAGCCGAGGAGAATCTCGGACCTGTTGCTCGTCCCGAGGACCAACCCTCGAACTTCGGCCGACACGTCGTAGAGCACGATCATCCGACAGCGCGCGAAGACGTTCCCCTTCCGGATGTCATCCGCGTCCGGGACGAGCTTCAGGAAGCCGTCGGCCATCTCGCCGATCTCGACGACTCTGGAACGGACGCCGGTCGCCTCGGCCACGACCCGGGCGTCCGTGAGGCTCTTCGGCTCGGAGGAACGCGCCGGCATCATCACCCCGGTGACGTTCTCGGGACCGAGTGCCCGCGCCGCGAGGAAGCACACGACCGCGGAGTCGACCCCCCCGGACAGGCCGACCACGCCGCGGCGCAGTCCGGCGCTCGCGCACTCGTCCCGCAGAAACGCGAGGAGAGTTCGCTCGGTGGTGACGGCGTCCAGACCCAGTCGTTCCATTCCGATCTCCCGTGTCATCCATGTCCTCCGGGGCGGCGGTTGCGCGGTTTGCCGACCCCGGCGACCCGACGTTGTCCTCGAAGCCCTACCGATTAGAGTACCTCATGAACGCGGTGCGAGAGGAAGTGTGCCCGAGCAGCCTTCGGATCGCTCCACCCCTCGAGGCGGATCTCGACGGAGCGCTCGCCGAACGGATGAAACGTCACGAGAGCGTCCCGATCGCCGGGATTGGGAGGCGTCGGCCGAGCGAGCACGACCGGGGCGTCCGGGAATGCGGGCGGGATCCGCTCCGGGAGTCACGCCGTACCTCCCGGAATGGCCCGGGCGACGAGGACGTCCGACAGGATGCCTGCCGCACGCCGGACGTCGTCCGTGGTCACGTCGAGGTGGGTGACGGCCCGCAGCCGCGTTCCCCCGAACGGCACGACGAGCACTCCCCTCTCCTCCAGCGCCGATGCCAGCTCGGTCGGATCGCGGCCGGTCCTCGCGACGTCGAAGATGACGATGTTCGTCCGCATGGCGGCGAGGTCGATCGAGATACCGGGGAGCTTCGAGAGTTGCTCGGCGAGAACGCGCGCGTTCGCATGGTCCACGGCGAGCTTGGGGAAGTGGTGGTCGAGCGCATGGAGAGCGGCGGCGGCGAGGATCCCCGACTGACGCATGCCGCCGCCCATCTGCTGACGAATCGTCCAGCCCCGTTTCAAGAGCTCCGCGGGCCCGACGAGGAGCGAGCCCACGGGAGCGCCGAGCCCCTTGGACATGCAGACCGTGATCGTGTCGGCCTCTCGCGCGATTCGAGCCGGAGTCTCGCCGCACGCGACCGAGGCGTTCCAGATGCGCGCACCGTCGAGGTGGAAGGGGAGACCCGCGTCGTGGGCGACCGCGGCGACGGCGTCCAGGCGGTCCAGCGGCCAGACGGTTCCGCCCGCGGTGTTGTGCGTGTTCTCCGCCCAGATCAGACCGGTGGGCGGAAGATGGGGGAACGACGGCCGGATGGCGCTCTTCACCGCAACGGGATCCAGGAAGCCGTGCTCGCCGTCGAGGGGATGGACCCCGACTCCCGAGACCGCGGCGGGAGCTCCCGCCTCGTAGTTCAAGACGTGCGACCCCCGATGCAGGATGACCTCGGAGCCGGGCGCACAGTGGAGACGGATCGCGATCTGGTTCGACATCGTGCCGCTCGGCACGAACAGCGCCGCCTCCTTGCCGAGTGTCTCGGCGATCCGCCGCTCCAGAGTCTGAACGGTGGGATCGTGTCCGAGCACGTCGTCCCCGACCTCGGCCCGCGCGATCGCCTCGCGCATCTCCGGTCCGGGCCGGGTGACGGTATCGGAGCGCAGATCGATGACCCGGTGCCCGTCGCGCTCGTCCGAGGAGCTCATCTCCGGCCTCCCGTCTTCGGTGAACCGACGAAGATAGCACGCCTCGTCTCGCCGATCACGACCCCGTGTCCGTGATCGATGTAGAACCCCCGGCCGATCCCGGCGCCGGTGCGCGAGCGCGGGTGCCGATCGTCCGTCCACGGGCCGGGAGGTCGAAGGGGGCGTCCCCCTCGATCCCGGGCCGGGCATCAGGACCGAAGTTCGAGATCGATATGACGATAAAACAGGATCTCCGTGAACGGAGACCCGGCGAAGGCGTTATCGCGCAAGGCGTAGCGGCCGCAGTGGTGGCGGGCGGCATCAGACGGGCAGGTCACTGCAATCGGTCACTTCAGGGAACCTGCCCTGGCTCGGCCTCACTCCGACTTCCGGAGGGCGATGCACACGTCCCCCATCCAGGCCCGCCGTCTCCAGGCGGAGATGGTCCTGTCGTACAGCCTCCCCAGCCAGCCGACGATCGGGTACTTCCCGAGATACCCCTCCACGAAGGACCATCGCGATTCCTCTTCCAAGCGGAACCCGCTCCACAGAAAGACCTCGAGCAATTCGCCGACACTCTGATAGGCGTACTTCGTCTCCCAGGCATGCTCTCTGCGAACCAGCTTGTGAAACCAGAGCGGGGTGTGTTTCGCCACCAAGAACTCCGGGGCTCTCGTGTTCGGGAGCGTGGCCACGAACAGCCCGCCGGGCGCCAGCACGCGGTGGACCTCCCGGGACGCCCTCTCGATGTCTTCGACGTGCTCCATGACGTAGTTCGCGAACACCGCGACGTAGCGACCGGACTCGAGCGGCGCCATGTCCTCCGTCGAGCACTGCCAGCACTCTCCGGCGGACGGGAAGTCGACCGCGCAGTCCTCGACGTCGATGCGGTCGCACACGTAACGACAACCCGCCCGGGTGAGCTGCTGCTCGATGGATACGCTCTGGCCCGCACCCGCGTTGAGGATTCGGGGCTCCGTCGAGCCCGTTGCCCGGGAGCTCAGAAAGGATACGAGCTTCTGAACCAGGTGCAGTTCCGCTGGTGTCTGCATACTGCCGATCTCCTGCACATGGGGACGCCGGCTAGCCCGGGCTAGGTGACTCGCAGGAAGAGGGAAGCGCTTCCGTAGTCGATCACCGCCTCATGGGCATCGAAGACGTCGACTCCGAGGATCACATCGACCGGATTCACTCCCTTCTGTGCCAGCGCCGCGTTCACGTGCGTGAGATCCATGGCGAGGAGGGTCGTGAGATTCGGCACGACGTCACCGAGCCGCAGGTGTCCCCCCTCCACCCGGTAGACCTCGAGGTTCGTTCCGCCCGCCCCGGCCCCGCATCGCTCGAGCGGGCGCGTGTCGAGACCGAACTCCCGGACGCGAGTGAGGCTGGCCACCGTGCTCGCAGCGCCCGTGTCGATCAGGACCCGTACGGGATAATCGCCGAGGGTCCCGTCGGTCTCGAAGTGGCCGACACCCGTTCGGGAGAGAGGCACTCTCCGGAATCCGGTCTTCTCGAGGAATCCTATCAGTGACATCGCTCCGTTCCTCGTCATCTCGCTTTCTCCGGTGACACCAAGGCGTGAGCGAGGACTCCACCGAGGATGTACTCGTCTTGCGGAGGGATGGGTGGGTGGAGCCGGACCAGGTTTCCGCAGGGTCGTCGAACACGGCGGATCAAGCCGAGAACCCGCAACCCCTCTCTCCTGTCTCGACCGTACCGGTGACCGGTCGGCCTCGGTCCGGGTCGGCGCAAGCCCGGTTGCTCACGGCCTCGTGCCCGGCCATTGACTCTCTATATCCGAGATCTGGACATGGAGCTCCGCGTCGCTTCGAGCCACGCGCAGATCCGCGTGCTCGGTGAACACCGAATTGAACATCCGGGCGATTCCGTAGCCCAGCGGGGTCCGGGCGACGAAGACCGTGCCGGCGCACCCCTTCTCGAGCATCAACTTGCGGTACGCCCCGAGCACCTCGTCGACCTCGGTGTATCGGAATGCGAAGTCCTCCACGTCGTCGAACAGGACGACCTCGACGAAACCGGACTCAACTCGGGGATCCTGAAAGACCCGTTCGAAGTAAGCACGAACCTCGGAAATGGTGAGGATTCCGGTCGGGTGCGTAATTACGCGGTTGGCCTCCGGATCGTACTGGAACTCCACCGGCATGGCGAACCTCTTTTCTCGTTCGGTCGTGCTACGGTTCGGCTCCGTGCGGTCTTCCTGGCCTCCGGGCCGAATCGTCCGCGGTGGATCAGCCGGCCTCTCCTCCCTGCTCGTGGATCAGCGTCTCGAGCTGAAACTCGTGCCGAACGGGATGCATGACCGCGTGCTCGAGCATCGCGTCCACGCAGTATCGGACCTTCCACCGCGCCGAATGTTCCGGTCGATAGAACCGTTTCTCCGCCACTCGGGCGAGCGGTCGCCGCCAGCGCTCCGTCAGATGGTCGATATACTCCCCGGCGACCTCCTCGATCTCGGTCGGTGCCGGCGCGGTTCGGATCTCGGGATCCGGGAGCTCCAGCACCTCGCACATCCAGATCATGTAGCCCCGAGCGGCGGAACACACGTGGGCTAGAAGCGTCTCGGGCGACGCATAGGCCGGATCGTCGGTCTTCGGAAGAACGACCCCCGCCGCCTTGGCCTTCCGCCAAGTTCGGTGAAGACTGCGTAGACTGCGCTCGTGAAGAAGCACGAGGGACCTCGCGCCGGGGTACGCGTACTCCGGAGGCGAGGACGAGGAGCTCTCGATTCCCACCCTGGTCTCTCCCGCGAAGGGTCCGAGCGATCACCACGCGCGGATCAACATACCATAGACCGGGAACGGAGAGGTCCGACCACCATCTCCCCGGGTCCAAGCGCGGACGTTGCGGGACCGATCCGATCGGATCCCCTCAATCGCCCTCGAGAATCCCCCGGATCTTGCAGATCGTGTCCCAGTTCCGGGTGGTTGCCGGCACGGACAGCGTCTTCTCCACGGCCTCATTCGGGTAAACGGTGGCTTTGCCGGTGCGACGCTGGAGGCTCAATACGAACCTGCCGTGGATTCCGACGATCTCCACCTGCCACCCCGTTCCCGGAGGGTGGTCCACGGGGAAACGAGGTATCGTTCGGGGTCGTTTCGCGAGAACGCTCACGAAGCGTCGCACCCCCTTGCCGGAGGCCGCTCGCGGAAAGGGATCTGCCGAGGTCAGGTCCATGAGGTCCCGACCGCGGCAGATCATGATCTCGGCCTTGAACGGAAGACGCCGGAGGACCTCGGCGCGGAGCTTGGCCTGCTGGATCGTCTCGTGGACGACGAAGGTCCCCGCGGCCCCGAGGTTGGTCACTCGGAGGGGCGACAGCCCCTTGGCCCAGGCCGCGGGGCGGAACGCCTTGCGCCCGCCCACGTTCACCCCTCTCAAGAAAACGATCGAGGCCATGGCCATCTCCGTGGCGACGTGCTTCGGTTTCTTTCCGCGACCGGGGGTCGGGACCTCACTCCTCCTTCGAGTACGTGCCTCCCATGACCTCCTTCGGCCCGTCCGGGGTCTTCGTGTGAAGTTTCCACAGGTGGTGCTTCTCATCCGTGAAGTCCCACGCTTCGACGCACTCGGTCGGATTCCCGTCCGGGCCGTACGAAAGGAGATCACTCACCATCCGACCCTCCTCGAATCGGGGTGCCACTTCGCGCCCACGAGGCGCTCGAACGGCGCCAGAGGATCCGGCACTCGCGGCGCGGAATCCGACGTCTGCGGTCTCGCGTCGGTCGGCGTGAGCAGGCTGGCCGCGATCAGCAGAATCCGCCAAGAGGCTCCACCCTTCATGGGATGCTCCCCTTTCGGTTGAGTCGGAAAGGGGGGGGCGGGATGCCTCCGAACGCACCGACGGTGCAGGTCCCGTCACCGCATGGAGCGAGGAGACGCATTCTATCAGGTTTTCCCCGGCCAATCCTCACCGAGCTCGAGGACGAGCTCCTCGATCTCGGCACCGCGTGCGTTGGCGAAACCCACGGCTTCCCCGACCACCGTGAAGCCGCACTTCTCCAAAACGCGACGGGAGGCGACGTTGTCTTTCGCGGCTCGAGCCCGCATGGGACGTCGGGGATCGACGTCGGCGAGAAACAACTCGAGCGCTCTCGTGGCGATGCCTCGCCCCCAGTGCGATCGCCCGATCCAGTAGGTCACCTCCCGCCTCCCGGACTCCTCGTAGCTCGAAATGCTCCCGACTACCTCCTCTCCGCGAGTGATCGTTCGGGTGACGACGCGCGGATCGGCGAGAATCCGGGACCAGTGCGCCGTGAACGCTTTGCGATCACCGGGATCCTTCGCCGTGAACGCGGCCATGTGCGCCGCCTCCGGATCCGACCCGTGCTCGAAGAGCACCGGGAGGTCCGCTTCCGACACGTCCCTCAATTGAACATCGTCCGTCATGGATCGAGATCCTCCGCGTATCGCTCGATTGAACCGGATGCCCTTCGACGAAATGTCGCGGTCACTACGGTGATGCAAGGAGCCGCTCGAGACGAATCGAGCGCGTGCCGGACGAATTCCGGGCCCCTTCGCTCCATGCGAGGTGCGGTTACTCACATCCCCCCGTCATCGGGGTTTCGCATGTTCGAGAAACTCGACGACTCCGGTCTCCAGTGAATACTCGGCACCGAGCACCACGACGCCCCCGTGTTCGATCTCGTGGTGAAGACCTCTCGCTCGTCTCAATTCCTCGACCGACGACCGGATGTTGGCCCGAACGGCATCCCCGACGAGCTCGTCCGAATCGTGCGGTACGTCGGGCTTCCATAGAGGTCGGACGGACGGGCTGATCCGTTCGGTGAATGATCGGAGACCGAGTGACCGGTCCGACGGGGCCGCTGCAATCTGCTCCAAGGTGGCGAGGACCGCCCCGCACCGTGAGTGCCCCAGAACGACGACCAGACGCGTCTTGAGCTGCTTCACGGCAAACTCGATGCTCGCCAGCCCCGCGGGTTCCACGACGTTGCCGGCAACTCGGACGACGAACAGGTTACCGAGTCCTTGGTCAAACACGATCTCCGGCGGCACCCGGGAGTCGGAGCAACCGAGGATGATCGCGAATGGGTGCTGACCCTTCGCGACCTCGGCTCTTCGGGAGTGGTCTTCGAGCACATTTCCCCGCCCGGTGCTCGACACGTAGCGACGGTTGCCTTCCTGAAGGCGCCTCAACGCCTCACGTGCGGAAATCATCGACTCACTTGTCCTTGGCCGTTCGCGTCGGCGGTTGCGGGCTGAATATACCGGCATGGCCTCCACAGACACAAGACGCGGAAGCCGAATCGGAGCCCCGTCCAGGGCGTGCTCGGTCGGTCGCCGGGTTCGTGTCGGACGCAGAGCTTCTGCCCGGAGGCCCTGACGCCGGGCGGCCTCCAAGGTCGGCCCGAAGCGCGCGCCGTCAGGATCCGCACGTCGGCATTCGCGCCCTGGCACCCCGATCGCGTCGTCGGCCGCGGGCGTAGTTGGCCGGAGGGGTCTGTTCCCCGCGCCTGCTGACAACGCGATACTACGCCCTCCCCTCCGGACCCGATGCGCGAGTCAGGATCTCTCCGATCACTTCCGATTTCGCATCGGCGTAGTTCTGAGCGTACTTCCAGGTTCGTGCGGCCAGCTCACGTTTGGTCTCCTCGTACAGCCGCCGGTCGTCGTCATGGGCTCGGAGCCGATCGCGGAATTCGATCATTCGATCGATTTCCGCACAGCCCGCGGAAAAGACGTGGAGGTTTCCGTCCCGGCCCGGAGACTTCAGCATCCGGTGCTCGAACCACTCCGGCTCTCGGATCCTCAGAACGTAGCCCCGCTTTTCGAGCGGAGGGACATAGGACGGCTCGTCGGCCGAGTCCGCGACGGCCAGAACCATGTCAATGACGGGCTTCGCCGAGAGCTCCGGGACCGACGTGGAACCCACGTGTTCCAGGAGCAGGACCTTTTCGGAGAGTGCATCGCGAATTCGCCGAGCCTCCACGTCGAACTTCGAGACCCAAGCCGGATCGTAGGCCGCGAGGCGGATGGTGCCGTTCAGCGGCTTCCGTGTGCCCACCGTGATCGCGAGAAGGTACTCGTCGGTCGCCTGGCTCTTTGCGGGACTTCCCTTGGAATGATCTGCATCCTTCATTGCCTGAGACTCCCCATCCATTCAGTTCGATGGCAGGTCGAGAAAGCCGCCGAGTGTGCGGGACGGTCGGCGGCACCGCTGTCGGTGCAAACGTGCGCGGCCCCCGTCTCCCGCTAGCCCGCATTTCTCACCAGCCACTGCCGCGGCAACGGCAAAGCCGCGTCTCGGGACGAGCCTCGTGAGAATTGCAGCCTAGGCGCTCGAATAGAGATCCGTCGAAAGGTACTTCAATCCCGAGTCACAGAGCAACGTGCCCACGGTTCGCCCCGGACCGAGGCGCTGCCCGACGCGAAGGGCGGCCACGACGTTTGCTCCGGAGGAAGTACCGCCGAACAACGCCTCCTCTCTCGCCAGACGTCGAGTCATCGCTTTCGCCTCCAGGGTGGACACCTGCAGGATTTCATCTGCGAGGTCCCTTCTCCACATCGGGGGGATGAATCCGGCACCGACGCCTTCGATCTTGTGCGCCCCGGGCGCACCGCCCGAAAGGACGGGGGACTCAGAGGGTTCCACCGCGACGATTCGAACGGAGGGGTTTCGAGTACGGAGAAAGCCCGCCACACCGGTGATGCACTGTGCAGTTCCGACCGATTGTACAAAGGCATCGATCTCCCCACCGGACTGCTCCCAGAGCTCCGCCGCCAGTGGGGTATATCCCACCGCCGCGTCCGGGTTGTTGAACTGATCGGCATAGAACGTGTCCGGCGCCGTGCACAGCTCTGCGGCCCTGGAAACCATGCTCCTGATCAGTTCCTTGGTCGTCCGACCCCCTTCGCTCGGGATCTCGATCACCGTAGCTCCGAGCGCGCGCATTTGGTCACGCTTCTCCCGGCTGAAAGCATCCGAGGTGACGAGCGTGATGGAGTATCCCCAGGCCGCGCAAACGAATGCGAGGGAAGTTCCGGTGCTTCCGCCTGTGTACTCAACGACCCTCCCCGACGCGAACAGGCGCCCCGACGTCACGGCACCCTCGACAACGGACAGAGCCATTCGGTCCTTCATGCTCCCGGTCAGGTTGTGGCTCTCGAGCTTGACCAGCACTCGTGCGCATCCGTCGGGGACGACACGGCGTAATCGGACGACAGGCGTCCCGCCGACCGAGCTGATGATGCCAAGGTTGTCTACCATGCCCCCATCACGCGTCCTTTTCCCCCGGGGTTTGCTCTCGAGTGGCCGCTGCGAAGGCCCACCCACGCCGCCGTCGGCAACTATGGCGGCCCGTGCGACCCGTCAACGAACCGCCGCCGGCCTGGCGATCCCGTCATCCTCGAACGCAAGGCCCTCACACTTGCGAGCTCTCAGGGACTGACCCGTTCCACGACAACGGCAGTGCCGTAGCACAGGACCTCGTTCACTCCGCCCATCACTTCGGTGGCATCGTACCGAATCCCGATCACGGCGTTCGCTCCGGCCTCCTCCGCGTGGGTGACCATCATCGCGAAGGCTTCCGCTCGCGTCTTCTCACAGAGCTCGGTGAACAGAGTGATGTTGCCGCCGACCAAGGTTTCCAGAGTCGCGCCGATCGTGCCGAAGATCGATCGGGACCGAACGGTGATCCCTCGGACCACCCCGAGATTCTTCACAACTCTGTATCCGTCCAGGTCGAAGGCGGTCGTCGTCATCGAGATATCCATGGCATCGTCCTCATCTGGCGGTACCAACGGCACCGCGACTCCGAGGTGCCGGATGCGCCGCTGCGAAGTGCTCGGGCCTGCGCTGCACGGTCAGCGACTGCGTCCGGGGCGGTGGGCAGTGGCGACCGGGTCCCCCTCCTATCGTAGAGATCTGTACATCACGTACGCTTCAACGAACCCCCGTGTGGGGTGTCTGAATGCCTCCGGTAAGGTCCCTACAATGTCGAATCCCATCCTCTTCCAGAGTCGGACCGCTCTCTCGTTGCTCGCCACCACGAGATTGAACTGCATCGCTCGAAACCCACGCGACCTGGCCTCGGCAAGCGAGTGTTTGCACATGAGCGTGGCGACGCCTCGCCCCTGGGCGCTCGTGGAGACGACGTACCCGCAATTGCACACGTGGTCCCCCGGTCCGGCGTGATTTTCCTTCAGGTAGTATGTCCCGACGATCTGCCCGGAGGTCGAATCGGCCGCAACGAATACTCCCTTCGTTCCCCCCGTCCAGGCCTGTTTGGCCTCAGATTCTGAAATGCTCGTGGAGTAAGCGTATGTCTCGCCCGAGCGGAATACAGGTTTGAGAAGCGCCCAAACATCCGCCCAATCCGTGAGTTCGTAGGGCCTGATCAGCACGCGGCTTTCGCTCGATTCCACCGAAAACAAATACCTTACACGTTTCCCGTCCGTCCGACGCAATGCCACTCGGCTCGGGACCCCCAATGACACGGCCGATCCCCGTCGAGGGGTCGCGTCGATGGTGCTGGCCGTCGGCTCCAGAGCCTACCGGTCCGGATCGATTCGGACGCATCACCTCACCGGTCCCGCGATGCCGTGCGCCGGCATCAACCGCCGGTCAACCAATGGCCCTCATCAGCCCGGACACCGTGGCCAGATGATGGTCGTCGTGCTCGGCCACGAAAAAGCACAGGTCCACGACCGTCATCGGCTGCCGCAATCGCGGGTGAAGGGCCGTCGCATTCAAATGCGTTGGATCGAGCGATTCGAGTCGCTTCACCAGATTGGCGCGCCGGTTCCTGAACTCGGCGAGCACCGACGCCATGGGCGCTTTGTTGTGCTCCGCCTCCCAGGTGGCGGTGTTCTCGAGGTCGGCGGGTCGGAGCTCTTCCCGCCCCTCCGCCAGATCGTCGAGTCGGCCAAGCCAGAGCGGTTCGAGATCGGCCAAGTGTCCGACATGCTCTTGGATCGACCACCCGGAATCGTGCCTCCGCCTCAGATCATCCGCATGGAGTGGCCGCACCCGTTCCTCGATGCGTGCCGGTGTTCCCCTGAGTCTCTCCAGAATCTCGGGGAATGTCTCCACGGGTGTGCCGAGGGCGAACTTCCGCTCGAAC
Organism: bacterium; assembly: GCA_025774805.1. Taxonomy (GTDB): domain Bacteria; phylum ARS69; class ARS69; order ARS69; family ARS69; genus JALGZR01. The sequence goes on along the minus strand of JALGZR010000023.1, from coordinate 15,866 downwards.
CAGACTCTTCGTGTCATCGTATCGACCTCGCCCGTTCCCTCTGTTGCCTGACGGGAAGACGCTTGATCCCAGCGCTTTGGCACGCCGGCTGCCCTTGCGCCATGCCGAGCCCAGTATGCGGGGCCGGCAGCCGGTGTGACAAGGACCCGTCGGGACCGCGGTTCGCCGGGCGACAAACCGGGGTGCCGACGACTGGCACGGCTTACCGAGGACTCCTGACGTCCGCCGCGGGCCAGTTCCTACTCCGGGGTGCGATTCCCGTCATTCTGTCCACCCATTCCCCCGTCGAGCCGATGATCGAACCGCTCTCCCCACCCAGCCGACGATCGGTGCGTTCTGAGCCGGTATCTTCCCGGCAATGCGCTTTCCCTCCTCCGGTCGGGAGCGGCGCCGCTGGCGCTGGACCCTGGCGGTGGGGGGGGGAAGGCCCCACTGGCGTGGCTACGCCGGCGAGGACGTCGGCCCCGAAAGCGCCACGACAGTACCGAAACCCAAGGCAGCCCTATCCGCACATCAATTCGGCCGGCGTCCTCCAGAGCGCCGCAGGACAGTCGACTCCCTGCGCATGTCACTCGGTCCGTGACTCGACCAAGTCGATATAGGCGACCTTCACCCGATCCTCCGACGCAACGGAGAGCTCTCTCAGGATCGCAAGTGCCTCCGATCGCCCCGCTTCCACCGACTCCTTGGGCTCGAGTACGACCTCGAGCTCCACGAAGGACCCGAGTCCCTCGACCTGATCAAGGTGTACCCGGGTGCGGCCGAGAAAGAACAGCTCCCGTTCCTTCCGGACGACGCCCCGAACTCCCAACGACGCGGAAAGGATGTCCTTGAGTTCTTTCGGTTCGTTCACAGAGCTGATGAGATAGGTAGACGGCACCGGGCCGGGTGCGTCCTCGCGCTCGTAGTAGATCAGCTCCGCCGCGGCCCCCTCGACGATTCGCAGCTTCAGACGCCCCTTCTCCACGCGAAAGAAGGTGTCCTCCTGCACGAGAACCTCGGGACCCTCCTCCGCGCGCGCGCGCACCGCCTCCCTCAGAGACACCACGTCCGCAACGCGAGTCTTGATCTCTATGTTCACCGCCATTCGTCGGCTCCAAGAGTGCCCGTCCAAACTCCGCATCCCCTGAACGTCACTTGCGCTCCAGAAGCGCGGCAACCGCTCGGTGGGTTCCGTACTTGCCCTCGACCTCGATCGTGCGCAACTCGAGAATGTCGAAATTCGTGGCGAAGGCCTGCTCGATCTCCTCCTCCGAGGAGAAGTAGAGCGTTGTCTCCAAAGGAGTCTTTCGGTACTTTCCGATCCCTCCGAAGTGTTCGTCCTCCACACTGAAGCAAACGGATAGATGGATCGCCCCGGGACGAAGCATCGCGTGAACGTTCCTGACGAATGTAGGCCGTCGAGGAGGAAAGACGTGGTGAAGAACCTCCCAGTCCATCCCGAAGTCATACGCCCCCTGGGACCGTACCTCGTCTCCTGTGAGATCCTCCTCCCGAAAGTGGCATCTGACCCCCATCTCTCGTGCATGCCGTCGCGCCAACTGCAAAGCCGTGGGAGAGATGTCGAGTCCCGTCATCCGAAACCCCCGAGTGGCAAGCCAAACGGTATGGTTGCCGGCTCCGCATCCAATGTCGACGGCATCACAAGGCCGGATCTTGCCCGTGCGGACCAGATCCACGAGAAACTTCGGAGGGTGTAAGAGATTCCAGGGAATCTGCTCCGCGGGCAGGTCACGGTAGATTCTATCCATCTGATCGCGGAGATTCATTCTGCCCCGCTACCGTGAAAGCCACCGGCGGCGACCGTCATGTGGATGAAGGAGTCCGATCCTTCCAGGTTTGCCGAAGGATCCCGTACAACTCCAGATCCTCGAGAACTCCCCATTTCCGTACGTGGTGCCTACGGCACCCCTCGTTGCGCATTCCGATCTTCTGCATCACGCGACCCGATGGCGGATTCCGTGACAGGTGACAAGCGTGGACGCGTTCAAGACCCATCTCCTCGAATGCGTATTGCAGGACCGCCTCCGCCGCCTCGGTGCAGAATCCACGATTCCAGAACGGCTTGCCCACCCAGTAGCCGAGCTCCGCCTGATGTCCGGCGCTAACACTCATGAGGCTTATTGCTCCGACCAGGACCCCATCCTCCTTTGTCGTGACGGCGAATGTCACGCCCTTTCCCCGATCGTAGATCTCTTGATGTCCGGAGATCCACTCCTCCGCGGCTCCATCTTCGTAGGGGTGAGGGATGGTCAGGGTGGTGTCGGCAATCGACCTGTCGCCGGCGAGAAGCTGCACGTCTCTCGCATCGGAAGGCGAAAACGGCCGCAGGACCAGCCGCTTGGTCGTCAAACTCGGGCGCTTTCCCAATCACCCTCCTTCCGTTGCACCGGCCGGACTTTGGGCTCAACTGCCCGGTCGTGGCGCTCGAGAGTATCCGATCCCGAAACCGAGGGCAAAGCGCCTTGAATCGCCGGGATCTGCCGGAGGCTCGACTCGATCGGCTTTTCGCCGGGTACGCTGTAGGACCGGGCCCGAAGCTCCGCCCTGTCAGTTGGGGAGTGGGCCGCCGACACTTGGTACTCTGCAGCTCTCAGGCCCGGCGCCCCGTCCCCCCCACTCGTCAGAGGCAGCTCGACATCAGGCCAAGCCCCGGTAGGCGAATGGCCCGGCCCCTGGCCTCCTCCCCCGTCCGAAACGCCGAGTCCGGCGCCCCCGTTGTCGGACGGCGCGCTCCGACCTTACTCCAGTCCATTCCTCTTGAGCGCCTCTTCGACTTCTCGCAAGAACACACTTTGGCCTTCCGGAGAGCGAATATCGAGCTGGTCTACGCCGATCACATGCAGCGGTATTCCGTACTTCTTCCGGCAGACCTGCGGAAACGTCGAGTAATAGGCGTTCAATCCGGTCAGGAAATCCGCATCGATTCCCCGTTCCTCCTGGCGGCCGCGCTTTCTTATCCGCTTCAACAACGTCTCCACCCGATCCACCGCCAACATCACGACCAGATCGGGATGCCGTAAGTCCCGATTCAGACGGTGAAAGTATTCGAAGTACAGATCCAATTCCCGATTGTCCATACACCCCAACCCGTGCAAGTACTTCGCGAAGACCTCGGGATCCTCATACAGCGTCCGATCCTGAATGCAGCTCTTCGGAACCGTACGGATCAGCTCATGGTGCTCCACACGACGGATCAAGAACTCCAGCTGCAGGGTGAAAGACCAGCGATGCATAGCGGCATAGTAGTCCCGCAGAAAGCGATTATCGATGACCGGTTCATCAAAGAGCTCGAAGCCGAACCGTTGACTGATGAGTTTGGCCGCCGTCGTTTTCCCGGCCCCGATATTGCCTGCCATGGACACGAAGAGCTTCTTCGTCGTGTTCTTCACTTTCTTGCCTCAACCAAGGCGCGTGGACAGAAGGGCGCCCGTTCCCGCGCCATGTGTTTCACCCGCAGCCCCTTCTGTCAACCGGACTGCGCTCCCGATAGGGTGCGAGAAACGGGGAGCTGGTCTCTCCCGGCCTCCCGACGGGTCGCCACCTCGCGCGTGCCCGCACAGCGCACGCACAGAGCGGGCGAGATCGCCCACACCATTCGCGTGTCGCGCGTGCTTGGGCCAGTCTTTCTCCTTCCTCAAAATGAGTCTACCCGGGAATGCCCGTCGATCCCGGACTTGATCTCGAGCCTCGAATCCTGACGTCAGACACGCTATAGCGCTGCCTTCGTCAAAACGATTTCGTCGAGCCAGACGGTCCCTGGACCGTCAATGACGAGGTTGAGCTTCACCTTGCTCGCGATCTGACCCTTCTGCAGCACAAAAGGCGTCTCTTGAGACAGCCAGTCGTTAGTCCCTGTGACCGGAGAGTCCAGCGCCCGCGAGAAGTACGCTCCTCTGCCGGGAAACTCGCACCACATCTCCAAGTAGGTCTTGCCGCTGAGGTCAGCCGTGCGGAGCCGTGCACGGTAGATCAATCGGGCATTGTCAACGGATAGGTCTTCGAGCTCCGCGATGCGTACGGTCATCGGCTCGGACGCGCTGACTCTCAGGGATCCCCGACCATCGGTGGTGACAGCGGAATCGACGGTGACCCCGGTCTTCGAGATCACTTCCTCGAGAGAATCCAGCGGGATCTCCGCCAGGATCTCCTCTGCGGGACCCGAGGGTGAGCAGGCCGACCCGAGGGAGATGACCAAAGACACCGCCACAGCGCAAACAAACCACTCTCGTATCATGCGGAATCCCTCCCTGCCGGTCCGACCGGCAAATCGCGAAGCTACTCACGGTATTGAGCCTACCATCGCTGACCCACCCCGCGGAACCCGGACCGACCTCCCCGATTCCTGACACAAACAAGATGGGCGCAGCGGAGTGGCCTGTCAGGCACGGCGGACTATACCATCCCCCCGAAGAACGAGCTCTCTATCGAGCTTGACGAGCTCCCGCGAGAAGGACCGCTCGTCCCAGGGCGAGATCAACACCCCGGACCGCGACCCGTCATACTTGATATGGAGACGGTCGAGCGAGCAAGCGGGGCTCGACAGCGGGTTCCGGGAGGGAATGATCTCATGAATCGTGCTGACCAGAACCCGCCGGCGGAAAGGGCCACAGTGGATCAGCAACGATTCCCCCGTTAGCACATAGAAGGTGCCGTACAGAATCCACAAGATGAGGACCGCGGCCAGAATGCAAACAAACAGAAACACGGCCCTGAACGCTGCCGCCGTTGGCGACCTTGCAACATCCAGGGTCGCATACACGAGACCGAGTGCCGCGCCCCACAATACAATCACGAGCCAGGTGTCTCGCTTCGAAGCGAATCGGCGTTGGCGTTTCGCGGACGCGTTGTCACGCGGGAGCTTTGTCATGCTCCGATCCGACCGGGCCCGTCCCGTAGAACGGCGCCGGGCTCGCGGCTTCTCAGGTCCCGCGGGTCGGTCACTCTTGGCCACCGCTTTTCGAAGGCCACCGGGCGATCCGCCCCACCTGTTTGCTCGAAGGTTGGTTCGTGCCCGTGTCCTTCATCCGGATCCGACGGCCTGGATCGCTCCTATCTCTAGAAGTGGCTCCAGGAGGTTTGCTGCCCCGCCGTGCTCCACGATCCTTCCAGCCACCACCCTATCGACATTGACCGCCGTCGTCTCAATCATTCTCTGCGTGGGTCGGATCCCGAGCCATTCCCCGCGGTGAGTGCCTTTCATTTTGACGAGGCTCACGACCCACTCCCCTTCCGCCACCTGGAGATCCACGGTGAGCTCGAGATCCGGATATGTCTGCCTCACGCCAAGGATGTGCTCCCTGGCACCGTCAAGACCGACCGCATGGCGCACCCCACGATGAACCTCGGTGTACTCCGGCGAAACGTAGTCTTCGATGTGCGTCAAGTCTCCGGTGCTCACGACCTGCTCATAGTAATCCCGCACCAGGGCCTTGTTTTCCACCGTCGACATGCCCTCACTCACCTCTCGACCTCTTCCTCTCAACGGAGGCGTGAACGGATTGCCCGCGCCCCTGGCGTGATCCTGGTCCCGGCCAGGCCTCACTCCGAGCGCCCCCCTCACCTGGGACGTGCCGGGCGTCTTCTGGATGGCTCACTCTCGTCTCAGGTGGTTCCTGATCCATGGTGTTCCTCGCCCCGTGAGCTCGATGACCATTGCTTTGTCCGGGCGACCCGCGCGAACGTCGAGAGTTTTCCATCCTTCTCGAAGTTTCTGATCCAGTGCCACGTGTCCGCTTGCGGATTGCTGAGCGCCTCCACCTGCCTCATGTGGTAGCAATGCAAGCATACACCTTGGTCTCTGTCCAGTGGTCTGGCCGCTTCAAACAGCGGAGAAACTCCTCCTGAACTTGATCGAAAGCCGATCCACACAAGGCCTGGAGGTACTTCATACGGTCGAATCGTGCTCGCCAGGCCACCACTACGCCATCTTGCGCCGGGCCGTCGAAGCAGAGCTCCTGGTCCGCAACAATGAAGGACTTCACGACCGTAAACCCTGATCGCTCGAAGTGGCTCACTAACCTGCGGCCCTTGAAGAAATCGTACCGGCACGCGATCAAGGCCTCTCGGGCGTAACCTTCGAGCAGAGATCTGCTGCGGTTACCCAGGGGTCCGTGTCCCAACAGATTGTCGATTTCCATGACTGCGATCCACCCGCCTGAGCGCTGATTTCCCTTCCAGAGCGCAAGCACCTCCGGTCGATCCGGAAAATGCGCCGCCGTGAAAATGCACCAAAGGCCGTCTGCTGGTGTCGCCAGCTCGGGAAGCGTCCTGAAGTCTGCCTGCCGGAACTCGGCTCCCGCGAGTTCCTTCGACCGGGCCTCCATGAGGAGATCCTCGTTCACGTCGAAGCCGATCACGTCGGCACCACGAGCCACCAGTTCCTTGGTCTGATCTCCGACACTGCATCCGAGATCCAGAACGGTCTGGCCCACAATGGGCGGCAGCGCATCGAACATTGCCGCCCATGACCGCCAGCCGCACTGCCGCTTGTACTCGTCAGAGAGACTCACAGCATCCAGTCATGGTTTGAATGGCCCCTTGTTCCTGACGGCGGAGGCCCAGTCTCTCCGCTGCGGCCCTCTGGTCAGTACGAGCGGCCGACAGGCGAAGAGCATCCGGTGTCAGGTCCAGCCGCCGGTCAGGCCGCAGGTTTTGCCCAATTCAGAGCGTGATCTCGAAACCGTCGTAGGCCGCCTCAACCTCCAGCTCAGACAAGTGCCCGAGCATGTCAGAACTCATATGCGTGAGAACGATGCGCCTGCAGCCGAGCTCCGAGCGATGTTTCATGATCGTTGAGTAGTCGAGGTGAAAACGTACCTTCTCGTCGAAGAAGTACGACTCGCAGATGAACAGGTCCGCTCCCGAAGCGGCCGCGACCAACCGATCCGTCCACTCCGTGTCGCCCGAGTACGCGATGATCCGACCATCGATCTCTACCCGGAGGGCGTAGGGTGGGGCACCGCACACGTGAAGTACTTCGTAGGGAGTCACGGTAACAGAACCGACCGAGGTCGGGACACCTTCGGGAAGCTCTTGAAACTGAATATCGAAGGCCCGATGTCCACCCGACGAACCCGGGAATAGAACCTCCATTGCCTGGGTCACACGAGTCTCGAGCCCAGGAGGACCGGCGATGCGGAGACGGCCGGTGCGTTTTGAAATCTGCCCATCAAGGATGAGGAACGGAAGCCCACCGAAGTGGTCTCCGTGGAGATGGCTGATCAGGACTGTGCCAATGCTATTGGGGTCAACGCCTGCCCCCTTGAGGGCAACCAGCGAGGAAGCGCCACAATCGACGAGGAGAGACTGATCATCCGACTCAGCAAGGATGCACATCTGTAGGCGACCTCCACTCCCAAACGCATCGCCGGTCCCCAGAAATCGAATTCGGAGGCTCGCCATCGCCTACTTCCCTTGCAGCCCAGTGCCCGGGCCCTCACCCGCGGTCGGAGAAAGCCGCCGCGGGTTGACAACCACGAATCGAGCGGTCAGCTCCAGCAGTCAAATCGAACACCACGTCACAGCAAGCTCGAAACAAGCATCAAGCCTCATTGCCTGGAATGCAAGCGTCGTTGAGCACGCGGTGAGGTGGACGCAATTGTCCACCGTGCGGACGGTTACGCCCGTCATGGCAAACGCTCGTGGTTTGCCATTGAGCCTGTGGTGAATCGTGCTTCGGGGAGTCCATCCAAAGACCGGCCGTGAGTGCCCCTCTCTCACACCGCCTGGCCCACACCGGCGCAAGTGGCGTAGGTTGTGGCGGATGGTTGGAAATCTCCAGATCCTCCACTCCACCTCCCCCGGCGACTCACAGTGTACGAAACGGGCGAGCGCCACCATGACCCCTGTCGCCAAGGATGCCGTATTTCACGATCGCAGGAATACCACGAGCTCTTGTTTGTTGCGTAAGTACGGCCTGCCTGCTTGCCTGAATCCGAGAGCCGAAAGGATCTTCGTCATGAAGGCATTATTCGGACGCGTCGTTGCGAAAACACTGGATGTCGGCACGGACGCCAGGAGTTGGTGGCAGAGGCCTTCGGCGATCCGGTTCCCGCGCTGAGCGGGAACGACGAAGACCCACCCCAGTTCAAGTTCATATTCGCGCGGATCGGCTCCGACCTCTGCCTTCCTGAAGACGTCATTCCGATAGGCCGCATCGGGGGCCTTGAGCGCGGCGATCGCGGTAACGACGTCATCCGACGTACAATAGAAGGCAAGGCGCCTGGCACTCCGGATGCGTTCAGGTAGCCTTTCGTCTGAACCCTCAAAGCCCAGCCGGACGAGACGCTCGAACTTTCGGTGCTCCTCTTTGGTGCAGGCGGAAGGGTCCTTTAAATGCGTGATACCCTTTGAATATCTCTCTGTCACGACGACATGCCGAACGTATTGAGGCCGGTGTTTGGATCGCGGAATAACACTCCCAGGTTCTTGGTCACAGATCCAACCACGTTCAGATTGCCCTCCTCGGCCGTGGAAGCCGGGTCCTTCTTCTCCGAAGCGCGGGTTCCGGTAAAGCACACTTCCAGCTTCTTCTCACGCTTCCGAGTCGGAATGGAACAACCCGAACACCACGCCTCCGCCTCCGTCAGATGCTCAACCGGATCGGCCGACATATCGGTCCTGTTGGGTGGTCATAGGCTGACCCCCTCGGCCTACTGGGCCGGGATCACCTTGGCAAGGTACTGCATAGCCCGTTCAAGCGGCACTTGCTCGACGAACTGGTTCCTGTCGAAGTCCACCGCCCCTCGCGGCTCCATCGATTCCACGGCCAACCCAGTCCCCTTCACAAGTCTGCGGAAGTCATCCGGAGAATAGCACCGAAGGGATTGGATTACCGCCTGAGCCTCGTGGCCGACGGGCCACCACCTGTCCAGCATGCGGCAGTTCTCTACATCAAAGCCATACCGGCGTACCGCCCCTCCGAACCCCGCTTGTCTCCCCGCAGCACGGGCCCAGTATTGAGGAGAATAGACCTCGATCAGCGCAAATCCGGTGGGTCTCAGCCAGCCGGCAATTCGTTCGAGCAGGCGGCGCTGGTCGACGTCTCTTCCGATGCCAAACCCATCCCAGTAGCACACGACATCAAAAGGATCCGGGAATTCCACCTCGAAAAAATCGCCCACGATGACTCTCAGCCGTCCTCCCCGAGGCTGGGCTGCCAACTTCTCGGCGTTCCGTGCCACGGAAGGAGTGAGGTCGACGGCCACCACCGAAAATCCAAGATCGGCGACTGCAGCCCCGTTCTGTCCGCCACCAGCCCCCAATTCGAGAAGACGTCCGACTCTGCCCCCGGACATACGGTGGACAATGGCGGCGTTCCTCCGGTGGGCCTCAGCGACGTCGCCATCATAGACGCCCGCCCACTCGTTCTGCCGGGAGTAGAACTGCTTCACCCGTTCCGCGTCGAATCTCATGGCTTGGTCTGATCGCATGACCTCTTGGTATCACCTGCGGGCCGTTCTCGCGCCAACCGAACCGGCCAGGGGTCGCGTCGACAGTCGATCCCCCACCACCGCCAGGGATGTGGCGGAGAGACCACTCGACAGGTCCATGCCGTCGGTAGGTTGCTCATCGCCTCCCAGACAGATTCACCGGTCTTCTATACGGAGACGCCTACCGACTCTTTCCCGATCGCCCTACGCCACATCGCAAGCTGACCGGTGTGAAACGCGGTGTGTGCTACGACAACCTGCAGCACGACCTGACCCATTATAGGCAACGCGTCATCCGACAGTCGCCGTCTCAGGACCGTTGCGTTCGCGCCACGTACAACCTGGCACAAACGGACCGTGGCATCTACAAGGAGCATCTGAAGTCGGTTCTTCTGAGGATATCGTTCGTCCTGCCACCGCGGGTGCTGCCATATCCGAAGACGGTTTCCCGATCACTCGGCAACTACGGTCCAGGACCGAGCTCAGTCGCCGTATCCTGACAACTGAAGATAATGTGGCCGAGTGTCAATACTCCCTGGTTGGGCACTCCTGAGAGTTGCTCGACCATCTCCTCGTCCGATAGATCGGCGACCGACTCCTCCATGAACCTGACAGTGGCTTCAAACGTATGGATCCGCTCGTCATTCACTCTCGGAACTCCCTTGTCAACCCAACGGCCGGTTCCGCGGCGGCCCGAGTAGCGGGCCATCCGCTGCATCCGTTTAATGAAACGTTGCGCCCGTGCGTTCGGAGTCACTCTGTGTGTATCTCATAGATCATGATCCAGTTTCCGCAAGTGTCGTCAAAGACGGCCATCGTCTCATCGCCGTACCGCTGCGGAGCGGAGCGGAATACCACGCCACGATTCTCCAGTCGCGCATGTTCCGCGGCAACGTCATCGACGAGAAATGCCGTCAAAGGAATCCCTTCATCGAAGAGGGCCTTCTTGAACGCCTTGGTCGCCGGATGCTCTCCGCACGGCTCGAGCAGCAACTCCGTGCCGTCCGGCTCCTCAGGCGATACGACTGTCAGATAGCGCGTCTCTCCCATGGCGACGTCCTTCTTCTTGATGAATCCAAGGACGTCTGTGTAGAAAGCAAGCGCCTCGTCCAGATCGGAGACGTACACGCTCTCGAGCTTGATCTTCATCGTTGCCTCCATGTGTCTGCATAGCGGACCGCGTATCGGCCGCGAGCGTCAAGGGCGGCGTGTGGTGTGCTGCGGACGCGAAGCGTCCGCCCTTTTGCTGGCTGGCAACGTAACAGCCAAGCTCCGCGGCTGGATACGCTCTCTAGGCGAGTCTGCGGTACGGTAACGGGCCGATGACATGGTAAGCACTTCAGTCCGCGGGTTTGGCCAACGCCCTTACGGGCACCATGCCGCCCCAGTGGAGATGATCGCGCTCCACGGGTCTGGGGTCCAGAGATCTGCCCGTGTCGCCATACTCAGCATGGTTCGAAGGCACTCGCGCCGAACGTGCGAGCCCATGGCCCCCTGTTGTCGAGCGCGGAGGCGGGGCCCCGCTCATCAGGGACGCTGCCCTCCGGTAGTCCAACGTCTCGAGCGGACTAGAAAAGGGAAGCCCGACGCGGTCGCGCCAAATCACCGTAGCAGGAGCGCGCGGCCGGTGTCCACCCCCCCTCGAGCAAAAGGCGGGTGAGGTAGATGCCGGAGGGCGGCGTGTATAGGTGGAGACGGCCAACCACGACCTCAGATCACTCCAGATCTGCGGCCGTGACTCTCCTATGATCCCTTGTTAGGCGCTGCCAGGAACCTGCCTGGAGTATACGAGTATGTCGTTGCGCCGCTGCCATCCGAGCGGACGCCAAAACCGATCCCCGAAGGGGTTGCGGTAAAACACAAACGCGTGACACTTCCCGATACCCGCCACACGGAGCCTGTCCAGGCAGGACTCCAACAACCTGCGTCCCAGACCACCGCGACGGTGGCCCTCTACTACCGCCAAATGGTGAAGATAGCCGCGACGACCATCATGACCACAAAGCGCCGCCCCCACGACAACGTCCAACTCCAGACCGACGAAACTGAATCCCGGGTTCCGGTCCAGAAAGACGGCCAGAGCCGCTGGCTCATCCGCGCTGCTAAGCCCGATATGTTCCGTAGTCCTCCACAACGAGATCGCCATGTCGATATGCTTGGGCTCGAAAACAGCAATCGACGGCACCGACACCCCCCTTTGCGCCGACCGCGCGGCCGCTCATCCACGGGCCTGTCGCAGCTTCCAGAAAGGACGCAGTCCACGGCCCGTCGGCTGTGGCCCCGTGTTGCGCCGCTCGTCCTATTGAGATATCACCTCGATCCCGCCTGCCGCCACTTGGGCCACAATCCTGCCGTTGGCTCCAGTTCCGATGACTCCGTCGACGAGGTGCTCGGTTACCTGTCCAACAATGGGAAATTCCACGCGAATCGAGCCTACACCGACAGATAGGTACAGCTCCACGTTGACCTCGGCTGGCAGTCTGAGCGCAATACTACCCGCACCTACGGAAAACGAGCTCTCGCCTAGCGCTCCGCCCTCGTAACCTATGTCTCCCGCGCCATTATGGATAGTTGGCCGTGCATCCGCTGGAACCGTCACTTCCAGGTCGACAGAGGTATTGGTCAATCCCGAAGGACTGGTCGTGCGAATGCGAACACCATTCGGGATCTGGACCATTTCAACCCCGATCTCATCCAGGTCCTGTTGTTGCCCAGCCCATTTCGTGGCCACGACATGCGCCAGACCAAGATCACCAGGCATCACCGTCACCTTGCCTGCGAAATTGCCGATTTCGAGAATGCTTGAATCGCCGACTGCGAAGCTGCTGTCTGAAAGCGCTGAGTACCTTTGGCTCGATATCGAAACAGAGTCATCGGAACACCCTAGAGCCAAACCGAGTGACAGAAGTGCGGCGCCCGTAATAGACCGACTGAGTGTCATATCTCCCTCGTCCTTCCTCAGAAGGCTAACGCGTTGACAATCGGCGGCGCTGCGAAGCGGCCCTCCGCCTGCATTGCCTTGTTATCACACTCTTTCAGATCTCTCCTTCCTCTTCATCGCTGCGCTTCGCTTGAGCACAGCAGCTCGGTCTGGCCCGCCTCTCCGCCCGTGAGCCCGCCATTCGTACTCTAGCGATGAGACAGGCACATCGTGACCGTCCAAGTTCACGAATACCCGGTGGGCTGACACATCCACTGGCTGCCCCCGAGAGCCATCCGAGAGTCGCTTCTGCATCGCCCTCATAATCTCGATCCTCACACAGTGAAGGTGCATTTCTCCATAGTGTGACCGACGGAGGAGGCTGGATGCCACCACCCTGGCCGGACAACCGCATCCTCGAGCAGTCGTACGATACGGCAAGTCCCGTCCTTATTCGTTTGGATGTCGATTTCATGAACGTCGAAAAGCGCACCCTGGAGTGCGTGCGCCAGGCTGCCGGTGAGAGTCCAAATCACATCCGCGCCCGCAAGTCGTTCGAGCAACTCCAAGAGAACCGTGCGATGATCTGGCCTAATTATGAGCCCTCATTGTTGTCGTGCCAACGAGCAACCTCTCAGCCGCGGCCTCGGCTCTCTCGGGCAGATCGATGGCTGTGGCGGTGTCTGTCGGCAGTCGTGGCTTGTTGGGCGGTCCCCATGTTCTCAGTGCATCTCGTCGCAGACCGAGCCAGCTCCCATGGCCTCCAGACGTCCTTCCTGACGTTCTAACTCGGAGTTTCCAACCGTCTCACCAGTTCGCGTGCTCGTTCCCGGGTTGTTCTTCGTGGGTTTCGTCGCTGGGACGAAGCAAATTGCCGGATCTTCCGTGTCAGATTCGAATGAGAGTGGAGCCGCGAGAGCCCCTCAAGCGCCTTGCCGATGACTATACTCCTGCACTCGGCTGTACGGTACTTGCCCCTTCCGACAGACAATAGCGCCGGCACTACGCGGTCGACAAGCTGCGGCTTTGCCCGGGCGACGAGCACCGCGCCCTCGATCGCACTCGTGGCGACCACGAGGTCAGGGCCGGATATGGACTCTAGGATCTTGCCAAGCCTCCTGGTAATTCGGCCATGGGAATCCGCGCGAGAGACATGTCCAAGTGTCCGGATCGCCGCCGCTTTCAGGATTCTGTTGTCCGAGTCCAATAGCTTCAGGAGAGACCGAAGCTGCGGGACCAGAACCTCTGGAGCTTCCTTCGCCACTGCAAGCAGTACCTTGCTGGAATTGAATCTCACGGTAACCTGATCGGATCCGAGTCCTCCCACCACATGGCCCAGCAAAGTCCGCGAACGAAGGACCGATTGGGTTACGCCCTCCAGCCGACCGCCCTTCCCACTGAGCCGACGATGAAGTGTCTCTGCTTTCATGCTCTCGTTCCCCCCTCCTTCCAGCAGCGTGTTCGTCGCAGCCGAACAGGACAGCCATGGACGGCCGGATCCGTAGTCCGGTCATTCGGCGGGTCGTGTCCGGCAGGGCCCGGGACAAACACGTCGAAAAGGCCGCGCCGGCCGCCTATGGATAGCGCATTCATGCCCAGCTCTCCTCACGTGTACACAACTGAACTCATTGCGCACACCACCCCTTGAAAACGACAATCTCTCCGACGAGCGCGCAGCCGCTCAGCCACGGCCCCGGGCTCTGACCTGCTCGCCGACGGCCGCGCCAGGGGCCGTGGGCTGCAGCGCATTGTTGGGCCGCTACGTCCGGCTTCCCTCCGGGTAGATGGCATCCGTGGGAGAGCCCTCTGCTGGCTCAGCCGTGCATCGATCAACGACGAAGCCCCCTTCCTCCGCCCAACGGGCGATTTCCGGCCCTGGGTACCTGAGGGCCACAACGTCCGATCGTTCGGACGATGTCCTCATCATCTACCTCGCTGACCGCCCAACGTCCGGTTCGCTGGCCGGCGCCCAAGCGACGGTCAAGGGCAACCCATCTTTCGCGTCAGGCTTCGCTCAAATCGTTCAGCATGTCTTCCATCGAGTTCACCCGTACCACCGTCGGGTGAAAGAAAAAGACCGAATGGTCCGGATTGTCCCCAAGCACGTAGATACGTGGTCTGCCGTTTTGAACCGCAGACATGATAGCTGCGCCCAGTTCGGCGTACTTAGCCCGTCCATCGCCAACGGAAGCAAGAAGCACAAAGACGTCTGCGGACCGAATCCCCTCCAGATCACGCACAGCTATGGCGCGGACTTCATCGGGGCGGTCATTTCGCTCTCGTGTCGGGACACCAGGGAAAGACGTCCAGTCCAGGGTAATGTCGTGACCCCGACGACGCAACGAGGATTGGATCTTTTGCGTACGGTCTCGCTCTCCGACGAAAGATGCTATATAGAACCTCATGTCTTCCCCACGCGAACGCGCAGCCGCTCAGCGGCGGGCGAAGCCCGTCCGCTCCAGCGGTTTGTTGGGCCGCCTCTAAACCCAGCGTCTGACTCGAGAACTGTACTCCAGCCACTTGTCCGGATGCTTCGAGGCGAGCATTGACTCTTCAGGTTTGATGAACACGCGGTCCATTAGTACGCCAAACACGAGCCATGGAATCAGCGCCGTCACTGACCCCGCAATCCAGCCAGCGCCCAGCAGTATCAAGACCATGCCCAAGTACATTGGGTTTCGGGTCCAGC
Organism: bacterium; assembly: GCA_025774805.1. Lineage (GTDB taxonomy): Bacteria > ARS69 > ARS69 > ARS69 > ARS69 > JALGZR01. The sequence continues at coordinate 823 of JALGZR010000023.1, read as the reverse complement.
GATACACTCCGGACGTGACGATGGCCGTCGACTCCTGAAACGGCTTTACCGTGGTGTTGTGGGACTTCAGAAGCTGGTCCGCGAGGATGTTCAGACCGATCCCGAAGAGAATCGGCAGTACTCCGACCAGATTCCCTGGATACGATACCAGAAGCCGCACCGGCAGAAAGAAGTGAAGGCCCATGGTGGCGGCCAAGGACCCCAAAAGGTACGTTGGGGGCAGTGTCCGTTTCGACTCGGGCATCTTCCTCAAGCCCCCATACTCCTTGTCCGCTCAACGCCCGGCCGCTCAGCCTGGGCCCTGATTTCGCTGCACTGTCGACGCCCGCGTTAGTGGCCGTCGGCGACAGCCGCGAGTTGGCCTGCGCAACACGCGTCTGCTGAAACTGGCCGTTTCACCTTCAGGGTGCGAAACAGCCCACAATACGCCTATTCTGTTACGGTCCAGTGCCCGGCGGCACAGCTCAGCCTCCCCTGAGACGACTCAGGCAACCTGCCTCGTCTTGCGGTGGTCCACGTTCTTCGATGCTAAGACCACTCCCGTGATCGGCCCAAACAAAAGACCCATGAAAAACCAGAGCCAGGCGCTACGGTAGGTGACCTGTGCCCAGTACGCACAGAAGATGCCGAAGAGGAAGTTGACGTACGCGACGGATGCATACTGTGATTCCACTAAACACCTCCGTAGAGGAGATTCTGAGTCAGTCCAGAGGTATGACCAGAAGTTGTGGATCGGCAGCATGAGAAAGGCGGCGTATCCTTTCGTGTGAGCCATCACACAGATGCCCGGACGGGCAGGAAGGACACGCCACCAATGCTGAGT
>JALGZR010000198.1 GCA_025774805.1 bacterium | reverse complement strand
AGGTCGGTTCTCGGCCCACCTGGGGCCCCAGCTGTATGTCAGTGGAACCGTTGCACTATTTCTACCTATGCAAGAGCTGCATAGGTCAACTGACCCCGGGGGTGCGGCCGGATCTGTGGGGGGACGCCGGAGTGTAGGCGCGGGGTCCCCCGCCTGGGGTGCGGGCGCGGATTTCCCGGGGTTCATTTCTTACCAGGGAGTAAGACGCGACGGGGGGTGTATCCCGGTTAAAGCGGGGGAGGAGGTGGAATCATGCGTGATAAGCGGCACGAGGTGGAGCTCGCGGACGACGGAATGGGGCGCAAGCTCTCGGACCTGCTCCCCGGGGCGTCACAGCGGTTGCGTCGGACGCCGTCGCAGGTGCTCCTGGAGGAGACTCTCCTGGCGGTTGGACGAGAGCGGGTGTCTGTTCCTGCCGGTTTCCGAGGTCTTTCCGGGTCGGTCTGGGGACGACCTCTACTGGATTCCCGCCGATCGGATCGTCGACCGGGAGGTCCCCGACTGGTTGGCGCAGGTTGCCGAGAAGAGCTGGTGCTCGTTTCGGGTCCTCGGGGGCCTCACCCGGGCGCTCGAGCTGCTCGTGGGGGGTACCGCGGGAAGCGGTTGGCGCCTCTGAAATAGTCGGCGAATCGGGGTAAACCCTGGTGAACCAGGCGAAACCAGTGTGAACCCTATATCATCGCGGGATCGCTCGGTTTCCGTCGTTTTGGAATTCCGGCGACGCCCGGTGGGCGCTCGGCCGTCCCTCTTCGTTCGCGGGGTTTGCTGGTTTCGGGGATGAGTTCCCTCACGGCAGGCGCTCGTGGGGATTGATCTGGACGATCGCCGCGAGGACGGTCTCCCCGCACTCCCGGGGGAGTTCCGCGGTCCTCGTCGCTTCCTCCCGGGAATCGAACCACTCGACGACGATCTGAGGGACGTCGTCCGGGAGGTCGCCCTCCTCGTAGAGGTGGATCACCGCCCACCGCTTCACCCCGAGGAGATCCCGTGCCTGGATGCGGAGCGCCTTCTCGACCTCCCGCTCGGCGATCCCCCGGGCGTCGTCCGGGACCTCCGCGATAGCGAACGTCTTCATGATCCGCTCGACGAGGGCGGAGGCGCTTGCCCGGTACGTCGGGATCGCCTTTAGCTCGGCCTCGAGTTCCTTCGACTTCTCGAGTAGTTCCCGAACCTCTGCCTCTCGCTCGAGGAGGGACGCACCGAGGTTCCGAGCGCTCTCTTCGAGGTCCGCCGACCTCTCGATCGATTCCGCCTTGCCCCGCTCTAGCTCGGTGACCAGCGCGAGGGCCTTTCGCCGTTCACCCTCGAGGAACTCCCGCTTCCCCCGCTCCTCCGTCAGTTCGAACCGCGCGACATCCCGTGCGTGCACCATCAGTCTCAGTTTCTCCCGGACGTCACTCGCATGCAACCCCTCGTAGATCCTCCTGGCGGCCTCGTTCCCATCGATCGCGATCATCTTCCAGCGATCCCGCGCCTCCTCCGTCTCGCGCAGCTCCTCGCGGAGGACCTCCAACTCGCGGAGGTCCCCCGCGTCCGCGACCTTGGCGTTCTTCGCCCTCCCAAGGCGATCCCGGAGGTCGTTTACCTTCGCCTCGAGTCTCTCCCGGGTCTCTCCGACTTCCTCCAGCTCCCGCCGGAGTCGTGCGACCTCGGGCTCGCGCTCCTCGGGGTCGCGCTTCTCGACCGCCCGGAGGCGTTTCTCCAACTCCTCGATCTTCTTCAGTATCTTCGGACCGAACGACTCCGTTTTCATAATATCCTCCTACCTCGGGAAGTCCTGCGCGCTCCGGTTTACGATCGCCACCAGCTCCGCCGGTCCCTCGCTCTTCAGCGCCTCCGCCCACGCCGTGTCCGCCTCCGCCCGCGCGTCGAAGTATTCGACCGCCGGGAGGCCCGAGTCGCGCCGCCACCGGAGGATCGCCCACTTCCGGATATTGTGGATATCCCTGAAGTTCTCGAGCGCCTTCCGGATCTCGCCGTCGTCCAGCTCACCCGCCGGTTTCAAGTCGCACTGGATCAGGAAGTCGACCGTGCACTTCGCCAGGTCCGCCAGCATGTCTCGCTCGCTCGTCAGTTCGCCGACCTTCCGTTGCGATGCCTCGAGCGTCTCCCGGATGTCGTCCGTCCTCTCCTTGATCCGCGCGTTCGCGATCCGCTCGAACCCCCGCAGCTCCTTCACCTCCCGCTCGGCCGCCGCGAGCGCGGATTCCAGCTCCTCGACCCGGTTTCCCCGCGCCCTCGACTCTGCGACCGCCCGCTCCCGCGTCGATCGGACCGCCTCGATCTCCCCCTCCAGCCGCCGGTTCTCAGTGGAGGCAATACCTAGTGACCCATGGAGTTCGTCTCGCTGTCGTTTGATAGTCTCTAGTACCCCCTCCAGTCGCCGGTTCTCCGCGGAGGCCATCCCCAGCGACCGCTCGAGGTCGGCCACTCGCTCGGAGGTGGTCCCGGGCGCCGGGAGTGTCTTCTCCAACCCTATGATCCGCGCTCGGTTGTCGACCACGACCCGCCCGATCTCGTCGGCCTGCTTCTCGAGTGCCTCAAGGCGCTTC
>JALGZR010000122.1 GCA_025774805.1 bacterium | reverse complement strand
ACGATCGCGTCGCGATTACTATCTACTGGATGCCCCCTGATTGGCCCGGTGCACGCAGGTCGCGTGAGTCCGGGATCTCTCCTGTGCCGTCGCTCAATTCAGCCGCACGACCTTCACCGATCCGACCTCCACCGGCCCGACCGGCTGCATCCAGTAGACGCCGCTGGCCAGGGGCCGACCGGTTTCGTCACGCCCGTCGAAGGGCAGGGAGGGAGCCGCCGGGAGCGTACGCACCACTCGCCCCCGCGCGTCGAGGACCCGGATCTCCTTCACTCCGTCGGGAACCACGAGGCGCGTGCCGGCGCGGAAGGGGTTGGGGAACGCCTGAATCGACTCGCGGGCCGCGACCGGGGCACGGGCGTCGGTGCCGGAAGCCAAGACGAAGTGGATGTCATAGCTCGCTTCGCCCTGCTCGTCGGGGGATCCCGGGGAGATCGAGGCACCGCCCGAGCAAGTGATGTTCAGATCGTAGGTGTCGGGCTCCAGCGTGCCCTGCTGGGCCACGTCGACCCGCTCACCGTCACCGCTTTACCAGGCGATCGTCTCGAAGGGCCGGGAGAGCTGGACCGTGCCCGTGGCGTTCTCGGTCGCCTCGACGAAGCCGTCCAGCGTGTAGTCGGTCATCTCGTCCACCGCAAAGCGGAGCGCGACGTTGGACTGGGCGAACGCGTACGCGATCGCGTCGTCCACGGTCAAAGCCTCTCCCGTGGCAAGCCCCTCGGCCCGCACGGAGACCGCGTCGATCGAAGAGGTCTGCTCACCGGTGGCCGACGCGGATGCCTCGGGAAGCACGGCCTCCACGAAGATGGAGACGTCGAAGGGGCCCGTGTCCGGGGCGACCTCGGTTCTCTGGTCGTCGTCGGAGTCGCCGCCGGCCACGACGAACGCGGACGCGGCGACTCGACGATCCTGTCCCACGACGAGGATCTGCGCGGCGTCGACTTGGATCGGGAGGATTCCCAGCGCGAGGAGGATCGCTCCGAAGCTTCGCTTGCTCATCGTACGCTCCCGGGTGGCAGTGAGATCAGATCGGGGAATCGCCGCCCGGGTCGCAGGTTCGCGGCACTCATCTGCGAGCTTGCGGATCTCGCGAATTCGGAGGGCGTGGGATCCCGAATCCAGGGCCGTATTGTACTGACTCTCCCTCACCGGAGGCCAGGGGATCGCATCGATCCCCGCACTCGTGCTGCTTATCCTCTGGCTCGGCGTCGCGGTATACTCCGTCGTCCAGCCTCGCCGGGGACTGCACGACCGGCTGGCGGGCACCTGGGTCGTGCCGCGCTGACGCCCGAGGATTCCCGGGCGACCCGTTCCCGGGGGTGCTTCGGACTGGTAACCTCCCGGCGGGTACCCCGGGGCCGGCACCCGCCCGGTGCCTCGGGGGGTCGCCCCGACGGCACTCCAAGGAGCGCTCCACCCATGCCCCTCTTCGGTCGCCCCCGAAACCGTGAGCCCGTCCGCCGCGACACCAAGCTCGGGACGTTCCTCGGCGTGTTCCTGCCGACGATCCTCACGATCCTCGGGGTCATCATGTACCTGCGGCTCGGCTGGGTCGTGGGGCAGGTCGGGCTCGATCAGACTCTCCTCATCGTGATCCTCGCGAACACGTTGACGCTGATCACTTCACTCTCGTTCTCCGCGATTGCCACGAACACCCGGGTCGGAGTGGGGGGTGCGTACTACATCATCTCGCGGAGTCTCGGGATGGAGATCGGCGGCGCGATCGGGCTGCCGCTGTTTCTCTCCCAGACCTTCTCGGTCACGCTCTACGCGTTCGGTCTCGCCGAGTCGTTGCGCATCCTCTGGCCGGAGATTCCGGTGCCCGTGGCGGCGTTCGCCGTCGTCCTGGGAGTCGGAGGGCTCGCGTACCGAGGGGCAGGTCTCGCCCTCCGGGCCCAGTTTCCCCTCATGGTGCTGATCGCCCTCTCGCTGGCGGCGCTCGGGATCGGGGCGGCCGGAGGGGAGAGGGTGGAGGCCGCCGGGCCCTGGGAACCGGGGGAACCCCTCGGCTTCTGGACCGTCTTCGCGGTGTTCTTCCCCGCCGTCACCGGCATCATGGCCGGGCTCGGTCTCTCGGGAGACCTCCGTGACCCGATCAAGGCCATCCCCCGGGGGGCGATCGCGGCGACTCTCGTGGGATTCGCTATCTACCTCGCCGTGCCCGTAGTTCTGGCCCGGGCCGCCACGCCGGAAGCGCTTCAATCCGATCCCCTGATCTGGACGCGGATCGCGCCGCTCGGCATCTGGCTCGTTCTGCCCGGGCTCTGGGGTGCGATCTTCTCCTCGGCGGTGGGTTCGATTCTCGGTGCACCCCGCACGCTCCAGGCTCTTGCGCTCGACGGGCTCGTACCGCGCCGCCTCGCGCGGACCGCCGGAAGGCGGGGCGAGCCGATCATCGGTCTCTCCGTTGCGCTCGCGATCGCGCTCGCCGCCGTTCTTCTGGGCGACCTGAACGCCGTCGCCCCCGTCGTGGCCATGTTCTTCCTCACCGTTTACGGTATGGTGAACCTCGTCGCCGCCCTCGAGACGCTCTCCGGAGACCCCTCCTGGCGCCCCCGCCTGTCCGTGCCCTGGTCCGTCTCACTTCTCGGAGCGTTCGGGTGTTTCGCGGTGATGCTCCTGATTCACCCCCTCGCGGCCGCTCTCGCGATCCTCATCGAAGCGGGGCTCTGGGTGTACATCGCCCGAAAGGAGCGACAGGCCGACTGGGGCGACGTGCGGCGCGGAGTCTACGAATCGCTCATCCGGTGGTCTCTCGTGCGGCTCAACCAGCATCCGATGACCGCTCGCAACTGGCGGCCCCACATCCTCGTGTTCGTCGGGAACGTGGAGCACCGTCTCGATCTGATCCGTTTCGGGACCTGGTTCAGCCAGGGAAGGGGAGTGGTCACGGTCTGCGAGCTGATCGTGGGCGATATTCTCACGGAGACGTTCGAGAGCAGGGAGCGGGAGAGAAGGATCGCGCGGGCGCTGCATCGCGAAGGGCTGATCGCGTTCGGCGAGGTGGACATCGTCCGGGACGTCATCTCCGGAATCACGGACGTCTCGCAGGCGAACGGCATCGCCGGCCTCGACAGCAACACGATTCTCCTGGGGTGGCCGGACGAGATCGAGCGGATCGTCCAGTTCTTGCATGTCGTGCGCCGTCTCGAGCGCCTCAACAAGTCCGTGCTCATCGGGCGAATTCAGCCCGGACTCATCCCCCGGGCCGGCGAGGAGCGTACGATTCACATCTGGTGGGGCGGCCTCCAGCGCAACGGCGATCTCATGCTTCTTCTCGCCCACCTGCTCACGCGAAACCCGGAGTGGCGGGACTCGCACGTCCACGTGTTGAGCATCGCCTCGAACGAGCACATGAAGACCGCCACGGAGAGCTATCTGAACCAGCTTCTTCCCGAGATCCGGATCGAGGCGACGATCGACGTCACGATCCACCCGAAGGACCGCAGCGTGCGGCAGATCATCACGGAGCAGTCGGCCGACGCGGACGTCGTCTTTCTCGGGCTCGACCCTCCCGAGGAGGAGGAAAAGCTCACCGACTATGCGAGGCGACTCGAGGAGCTCGGAGAGCCGCTGCGAACCGTGTTTTACGTGAAGAACTGCACGCTGTTCGTGGGTGAGCTGATCGAGACCGCCAGCGCGATCGCCGAGGAGCAGGAGCGGGAGAGGGAAGGCGAAACGAAGGCGGCCGAAACGGAACGAGCGAGAGTCTCGAAGGTCTGAGGGCGAGGATGCTCCCATGAAGTCACACTAGGTCGAGTTGTAGCGTAAGCCCCGCGGCGGTATTGTCCGCCGTGGACAGGATCTGCAAGGGAGGCGACATGAGGTGGTTCACAAGAGTTTCCTCGATGCTGCTCGTACTGACCTCGGTTGTCGATCCGGCCTTCTCCGCGGAGGGTGAGGAGCTCTGGTCGCAGAGCTACGGCGGGAGCTCCCAGGATTGGGGACTCGACGCGAAGGTCACGGAGGATGGCGGCTTCATCCTCACCGGCTTCACCAAGAGCTTCGGCGTCAGCGGCTCCGACGTCTATCTGGTCAAGCTGGATGCGGCGGGAATCATCCAGTGGGACACTCCCCTGGGCAGCGCCGCCAACGACGTGGGTTACGCGGTCATCCAGACCGACGACGGGTACGTCGTCGCCGGCAATCAGAACATCGGCAGCGACAACACCAAGCAGGGCCTTCTGATCAAGGTGGACACGGCCGGCCAGGAGCAGTGGCAAGAGACCTACGGCGGTTCGGGGAAGGACGAGTTCTTCGATGTCGTCGAGTGCGCCGGCGGCGGCTTCGCCATGGCCGGCGTCACCACCTCCATCGGACCGGGCGGCCACGCGGCCTGGATCGTGCGCGTAGACGACGCGGGCACGCTGCTGTGGCAGAATGCGGTCGCGCTCGATGGTCGCGGGTTCGACAATCTGACCGGTCTGGTGGAGACGGCCTCCGGGGACTTCGTGGCGTCCGGCTACAGCGGGGACGGCGTCACCTTCCCCTCCTACGATGCGGAAATGGCCGCGTTCAACGGCACGGGGGACCTGCTCTGGACCCGGACCTTCGATCACAGCGACTACGATCGCGCCTACGACATCACGCTCGCGCCGGAGGACGGCTTCGCCCTGGCGGGCCCGAGCGCCTATGCCATGACGATCTGGCGAACCGACCCGAACGGAAGCCTCGTCTGGTTGCATCGCTTCAACACGGTCACGGGAGACCATGCGGAGGCGGTCGTTCCCACCAGCGACGGGGGTTTCCTGGTGGGCGGCAACACCTGGAACTACGATGACGGCGCGTACCAGATGTACGTGGGCAAGACCGACGCGGCGGGCAATGCGCTCTGGGAGCGTCTCTACGGAGGCCCGGGTCGAGAGATCTGCCGGGCGATTGCCGAGACACCGTCCGGCGACTACGCCTTCGCCGGCACGACCGACTCGTTCGGGGCGGGCGGCGACGACATGCTGCTACTCCTTGCCGAGGGATCCGATGGCCCCACGTCCGTGACCGGGCCCGGATCCGCGCTGGAACGGTCGCTGGCGGTCTACCCCAATCCGTTCAATCCCAACACGACAATCGGCTTCGATCTGTCCGCGCCGGCCCGAACGAACGTGACCATCGTGGATGCCCGGGGTCGCCATGTGCGGACCATCCTGGAAGACGCGGCGCTGGGGGCCGGCCAGCACACGCTGCGGTGGGACGGCCGTGATGACACGGGTCTACGGACGGCTTCGGGCGTCTACTTCGTGCGTGCACACGCGGCTGAGCGCAGAGCGGACCGGAAGCTCGTGCTCATCCGGTGACAGGAGAGGGCGCTCAACCGCTCACGTCCACGTGAATCACGAGGCGGCTCGTCTCCGAGACGGCGATCTCCAGCAGGCTGCCCGGAGGTGTCCCGGGAGGGACCCGCACACGGAAGGCGCGGGGAGCGCGGGTTCCCGGCTCCTCCACCCGAAGGAGGAACGAACAGCCGAACGCCGCCTCCGCGGGAGAGAGGATCAGATCCCAGTGCGAGGCGGCCGGCCCCTGCGACGGCGCCCGGGCCCGGACGGGAGACGACCGGCGGACCGGCGTCTCCCGCTCACGGAGTCGCCGGTCGTATTGTCGCCGCTCCTCGGGATTGGACAGCGCGTGGTAGGCGTCGGTGATGTGGCGAAACTCGGCCGCTCCCTCCGGCCCCGCCCGATCGGGATGGTGTGTCTTCGCCAGCCGGCGGTACGCCGCCCGGATCCCCTCGACCGGCTCGTCCCGCCGGACCCCCAATATCAGGTAGTAGTCTTTCATGCCGGTGCGCCCCCCTGACCAGGACGATCCGGATCAGCTCTTCCGCAGGGCGACGAAGAGGGTCGTCCGGCCCATCGAACGGAGCCGGGGCCGCCCTCGGCGGGTGACCCCGGCGACGATTCATCGCGATCCCCGGCTCAGCCGGCCTTGATCTGCAGCCGGCGCGGCTTGGCCTCCTCCAGCTTCGGGATCGAGATGTGAAGGACGCCCTCGCGATAGGACGCGGCCGCCTTGGACGGATCGAGCTCTGCGGGAAGGACGAACGTGCGGTGAAACGTGCCGAAGAACCGCTCGTTGATGTACCAGTTCTCTCCTTCCTCGGACTTCTCACGCTTCCGCTCGCCCTTGATCGAAAGACGATTCCCCTCGACGAGGATGTCGACTTCGTCCTTCGACATTCCGGGGAGATCCATCCAGACCTCGACCGCATCGTCGGTCTGCTTCACGTCCGCCGTCGGAATCCACTGTCCGTACTCCAGCTCGCCGCTCCGCGTGCGGCCTTCGAACAGCTCGTCGAGGGCGCGCTCGAACTCACGACCCAGCCCGAAAACAGAGCGGAGTGCCTGGGCTCGATGAGGGACCAACTGCATTTCGGAACCTCCTTGGTCGCCCCGGCCCCAAATCTCCGGGGTCGGCAGTGTGTTGGAGAACGCTCCGGCCCGCTGCCGGAGGCGGGTTCGGAGCGAAACGACAATCTCTCGAACCACCCGTGCCATTGAGCAAGCGGTGTGCCCGAAGGTCGGGGGAATCGGGCGGCGCTCCATCTCCTGCAATCTCAATGGCTTGAGATCGCGTGGGACGCTGGTGAGGTCGAGAATACCGGTCCCTGAAGAACCCTATCCGCCAATGTGGCAGATATGGGATCTTCTGACAGAGCCATCCGGACAATTCCACGCCACACTGGCAGTATCTGCATGAGAAACCTGGGTTTGGCCCGGAATCTACGGGCCCGTGAGCTCCGGAGGGCGGGCCACCGGCTCGGAATCGAGCGGTCCCCGAGCTCGGGAAACCCCTCCGCACCCGATCCCGAGACGGCGCTCGGCCCCTGGACCCGGTCCGCGGGTCGGGGCATCGCCGCACGGTGCGGGGGGGCGCCCCAGGAAGTCGGGCCCCGTCCTCGTGCCTGCTGTCCCGGGAGGAAGAGCCATGTCCCTCAAGTGGAAGGTCGTGAAACGGATCGGAGAACCGAGCGCTCCGAAGACCGAGGAGATCCAACGCCGGATGTCGAAGCTGGAACGGCTCCTGGAGAACCTCCCGACGGACGCCGTGCACCTGCAAGTGATTCTCAATCCACCGCGCGCATAGGTTTTACCCGGTGACGATGAATCTCCGTGTCCCGTCGGACGTGCTCCGGGTCCGCAAGAGCCGGAAGATCCCGTTCGTGGCCATCGACGATGCGGTGAAGACCCTCCAGCGACGGCTCCGGAGACTGAAGCTGCGAGGTCGCGAAGATGCAATCGTTGAGGGGTGGCATCTTCATCGGTTGAGATCGCCTCGGGGATCCGCTAGGTTGCGTCCCCAGACCGGTCGCGGGTGCCGTAACCTGTCTCGTCGGGCTTCGGTCGAGCGACCATCCACCCACTGCATCTCTGCTCGCGCGTACTCACTCCGGCTCCGCTGGAGGACGCCGATGACGTGCAACCCGATCCGGATCGACCCGGCCTCCCGCCAAGCCCTCCGGACCCACGCGATCGCCCTCATCATCGTCCTGCTGTCGCTACCGACGATCGTCCGTGCCGCCCCTCCGGTCGTGCACGTGGATCTGGGTTCGGCGACGTTTCGGGAATCCCTTCCCTTCGATCAGCGCTTCCTCGTCAAGGGGCCGCGTGACGCGCAGGTCCAAATGATCGAAGCCTGGTACAGAAGGACCGACGAGAAGAGGGACGAGAAGAAGGGGAAAGAGAAGAACGAGAAGAAGGGTGAGCCTCAGGACGGGGAGAAGGCAGCAGAAGACTGGGAACTCGCGGGCATTTGGCGGTCGATTCCGGGAGTATCGTCGGACGCCACGGAGTTCTCGATCACGTTTCCGGCGCTGAAGCCCAACAAATGGTACGAATTCAAGTTCGAGGTCACGAGGGAGCCGACGGAGGGGGAGATCGAGGCTCTCCGCAGCCGGGTCTATCCCGCGCTCGACGGCCTGCTGCAGGATGCCCAGGATGACAGTGCGTTTCGGAGAGTACTCGTACCGCGAGCATGCGAGGAGCTGTTCGCGATTCTCTCCGAGGGCAGATCGGCGGGCGCCACACCGGTCGCGATCGCCGACAAGACGACCCTGAAACCCGGCACCCTCGGAACGAGAGCCGACACGTCTGCGGTGATCTCGAAGGCGTTCTGCAACGCCTTGGAACCTCAACTCGAGCGCCCCCTCGAGTCAATCCTCGACATTCAAGAGGAGATCCGACAGTCGGGGATCGGGATCGAGGAGACCATTCCGCGGGTCGAACGGGCACTCAACGCTCTTCGCGAAAAGAGCGAAGACGTGCGGGGCCTTCGCCAGTTCATCGAGTCCATGGATCGGCTCAGCGACCACGAGAGAGGAGTTGCGATTCCGCTGGAGACAATCGGAGTCCTCGAGGCGGCCGGATCGGGACTGGTTGCCGGGGGTCGGCAATCGCTGATGCCCGGGAGCAGTGATGCGGCTGCGCCCGAGGAGAGCATTCACTCCCTCTGGGATCCGCATGAACTGGACCTTCGCACCACGAATCTCAAGAGATCTCTCGCTCAGACCGTGGCGCTGCGTGGCCTCCTGCACGGTCTGACTCCGGATGGGAGGATTCGTTCCCCCTCGGATGAGAGCAGGGGGGCCGCCACGGAAGCGGCATCCAGGTCCGCGGCCCGTGTCGATGGCGACCTGAGAGAGCTTCAACTCAGCTTGGCGGAAGCGGTGACGAGATTCGAGGTACGGGGCAACTTGCTTCGTGAACGGCAGAACATGATCGCCGAAGCGACGGAAGAGATGGGCGCCCTCGCCCAGTATCAGATTCTCGTCCAAGAGGACACGTATCCCGACAGCCTCAAGCTCTCGGCGAACCGGCATTCCAACATCGAATTCGGTTTGGCTTACAGCGTCCGATCCGAAGAGGCCCTGCCCTACTTCGGCTTGAATCTGTACTTCGTGCCCGTCAATCGATCCGTTCCTCTGAAGCCTCTGTGGTCCAAGAGCTGGAAGCCGTGGGATGGAGACTTCCCGCTCTGGGATCTCAAGCGGTTGTCGCTCACCATGGGGATCACGAAGGACTCTTTCGATGACGGCAACGGTAACCGTCGGAGGAACCTGATGGCCAATCGGGGGCTTCTGGTCGGAGGCGGCTATCGGATTATGGATTTCATTCGACTGTCCGGGGGTGTTCTTCTTTTCAAGGAGAACAAGGCGTACCCACAGGGAACGGATTTCGAGCCCACGGCGGATGGTTACGCCGGACTGTCACTGGACGCGGATGTGAAGGACGTCGTCGGCAAGGCGTTCGACTGGATTTGGGGATCGTGAGGTGTATCAATGGGCATCGTCGTGACCAAACGTCTTGGGATCAGGTGTAGAGACCGTGTCGTTTCTCTCCCGACGAGAGTCACGATGAACTTTCAGGCTCGCTCCGTCCGCCACGGAAGGGGGCCCGTCGTGATCAAGTACTCGATTTCACCGGACCGCAACTGTTGCTTCGTGCGAGGTGGCGAATCGGTGCATTGGTATGAGGTCGAGGGGATCCTGCAGGCCGATTCCACCCGGTTCGTGAATTCCTCCGATCTCATCGCCTGCGGTGGGAGGCCGGGTCACGAGTGCATCATCACGGCGACCATTCGCTGGAGAGATCGAGAGGGAGTACCGGAAGTGACGAAGGCACGACTGAGGTTCGATCGATGAGCATCGGATGGCGGACGCGAGCGGTCGCCGGGCTGGGAGCGGCTTGCGTCATGTCCCTGAGCCCGGGGTGCTTCGATCCGGACGCTTTCGACGAGCGATTGAACGATGTCCAGAGGACCCTCGAGGACAGCTTCCGCGTCGAGGAGAACTGGCTCCCGGCGGACGGCGCCTCGACCGCACTCGTGTCGGTCCGGATTCCGCCGGGGGCGGATGCCGAAAACCGAGCGGTCACTTTCGGGACGACGCGGGGCTACTTCGGGTCGGGAACGGATCGCCAGGCCGTCGTGACGGCCGGGCCGGACGACCGGGCCAACGTACACCTGCGAAGCGAAGCGCGGATCGGCGTGGCGACGGTGAGCGCCGAATACTTGGGGGCCCGGGTGGAGGACGAGATCGAGTTCGTTCCCGCCCTCCCGGAGAGCGGCAAGATGGAGATCGACCGGTTCTCCGTGGGTGCGAGCTGGACGGACGAAGTCGGACTGATGGTCGCTCTCCTGCGGAGCTCGGGCACGCCGACGCCCGGGACGGAGGTCCGGGTGGCGGCCACCGATTCCCTCGGGACCGGCGTCGGCCGGTTTCGGGCGTTGACCCCGTCCGACGATGACGGACACATCACCGCGAGGTTCAGCCCCGGACCGATCTTCTATCGAGGCCCCGTACGAGTCGAAGCGCGATTCGCGATCGCGAGCGGCGAATCGGCCAATACGTCCGCGATCGTCGAGGTGATCGACCCCTAGTCCGCATGTCTCACCGGCCTCTGCCCGGGCAACGGC
>JALGZR010000197.1 GCA_025774805.1 bacterium | reverse complement strand
ACGTGCGCACGGAGACGGGGAGCTCGGGCTCCGCTTCCGCCCGGGCGGTGGGAAGTCCGGTCAGGGAGGCACGGATCCCTTCGGAGGTCTCCTCGATGCGGAGATCCGAGGGGTTGAAGGCGACGCGACTACCGAGATCGGCCGCCACCGCGGTCGTGGCCGTGAGTCCGAGGAACCCGGCCAGGATTCCCGACAGAACCGGCAGCATCGACCGAGATGCTGAATTCGACGTGAGAACAAAAGGTGGCGGAGCGAGACGAACCGACATCAACATCACCTCATGGCAGCGAGGGGTACGGCTTTTTCTTCACGGCAGCACGCCCGGAGGCTCGCGGTTGGCGTCGAGGACCCGGCTGCAGACCGTACCAGTATAAGGGGTCAGGGCAGGCAAGATCACGCCCCGCGGGGCCGTGCTGAATCGCGGGAACGTGCTGATCCGCGAGAACTTGAGGGAAGGCTCTTGCATCGGGGGGTGGGATCCTTCACGGGAGACGACTCGAACTCTCCTCACCTCCGACAAGATCAACATCGACAGTGTCTTGCGGGAGCTGGCCTCCCCGGGGGAGGCCCTTCATCAGTCCCAGCTCGAATCCGTGGGCCGGGCCGTCATCGCCCTCCGAAGGGAGCTTTCCGGTCCGCCCGCTCACCCTGCAGGGTGTCTTCGGGATGCGCGAGGCCCTACCCCCCACCTCCCCCGCAGCAAAGCTCATTTCGGTCGGTCACTACCGACCTCCTTCCATCGCCGTTCGTGGCACACTTTTGGGACCCACGGGGGTTGGGTCAGGGCACCTTGACGATGCGCACCGAGGTCGCCGCTCTCCCGCGCGCTCGCGCGAAGTAGACGCCGGCCGGAAGCTCCCGGCCGGCATCATCCCTCCCGTCCCAGGTGACGGTCGGCCCAGCGCCCCCCGGCAGGATGGCTCGCCGGCGGCCGTCGACTCCGACGATCTCTATGGGCCAGCGATCGCCGCGCCCGGTCCATTCGAGGCGGACTTGGGTGCGGAAAGGGTTGGGCGAGGCGAGGAGGGGAAAGGCGCCGTCCGGCGCCGAGGATGTCGGGACGACGCCGGTGACGGGCGAGGGGATAATCGACACGAAGACGTCCTGATCGCCGTTGCGGGAATCCTGGTAGAAGGGGAAGGCGGCGCCCGCGGTGGCCGCGATGCCGTTGTAGTCGCCGATGAAATCCACTGTCGTATCCCAAGGCAAGACCGGCGTGAACGGCGCGGGCGTCACGACCGTGTTCGCCTCGTAGGTGGCGCCGCCGTCGTTGGAGCGAGCGTAATAGACGTCGATGTCGAACCCGTCGGCGCGCCGGTCGTACCACACAACGTGCATCGCTCCGGCCTCGTCGAAGTCGAGCCAGGGGAAGAACTGCGCGGTCGTGCCCGCGTCGTCGTTCACGCGAACGGGGGCGCTCCAGGTGGAGGCCCCGTCCGTCGAACGGATCGAGAGGATGTCCGGATTTCCGAGCGCCTGGTCGTTCCACGTGACGACGATCTCGCCGCTGACCGGATGCGCGTCGGCGGACGGAAAGTTCACGATGCGAAAGCCGCCCGGGAGAGACGACGGTAGGGGGTTCAGGGGAACGATGCCCCGGTCGGGCGACCAGGTCGCTCCCTCGTCCGTCGACTTCGACACCCAAAGACTGTCCTGAAAGCTGTCCCGCCAGAAGACGTAGTAACTGCCGTCGCGATCGATGACGGGGCAGGCGCCATTGCCGCCCACGGAGTTGTTCGCGAGCGTCGCGGCCGGACCGAACGAGATGCCGCCGTCGAGAGATCGAGCCGCGTGCACCTTGGCCGGGCTGAAGGCAAAGTCGGTCCACGCGACGAGCACCTCGTCGCCGCGGGCGTCGAGGTACGGCTTGTCGTCGAAGCTCGCATTGACGGTGACGACAACGGGCGCTTGCCAGGTCGCTCCTGCGTCAAGCGAGCGACGCACGAAGATGTCGATGTCCGATCCCCCCGCCCCGCCGCCGGCGAGGTACGCGTAGTACCACTTGCCGTTGCCCCCTGCCTTCACGGCGGGATCGCTCATCACGTTGTGGCCGGAGAAGAGGTCGTTCGTCCAGGTGTGGCCCCCGTCGGTGGAGCGGGCAACTCCCATCACGAGTGTGCTGGCGGTGTAGTTGTTCCATCCGGCGACGAGCGTGTCGGCCTGCGCGTCGATCGTGGTCTCGTTCTGCGTGTGGCCGTCGTCGGGACCGAGCATGTGCTCTTCGAAGGGGGTCCCGCGGGGCGGCCGCGAACGCGGGGACGGCGCCGGGGGACGGGGCCGGTCCGCGCGCGGCCACCGCACGTCGAGCGGCAGCACGTATCCGAGCTCGTCCCGGGTGCCCGGCTCGATCCACCGTCCAGCCGGGGAGCGGATCGGCCCGTCCGGCTCGGGGGCGAAGTAGCCGCGCGGCTCGACACCGATCGTTCCACCGACCTCGTCCGCCGGCTGCGAGCTCCTCTGGTCACAACCGGCGAGCAATAAGACCACGAAGGCGCCGAAGGGGAACCGTCTCATGGGCCCAGTCTAGCACGCAGGTGACGTCACTTCGACTCGGT
>JALGZR010000196.1 GCA_025774805.1 bacterium | reverse complement strand
GCCTCCTCGCGGCGCGCGACCAGAACGCGGTCAGCCTTCCGCACGAGCGGCGAGACGACCCCCTCGTCGTTGAAGAGGGGCGCGATCAAGAGGACGATCGCAGCCTGCTCGCGGAGCGTGTTCAGGACCGAATCAATCTCCTTCTCTTCGAAAAAACGGCTCGCGTCCGGCGGGGGCGACCCGACGTTGACGAGCTGGATGCTCTCCTCGCGGGTCTTGCGGAGAGTGGCGTGGAGCGACGAGCCCCAGTAGACCATGTCGCAGAGCCCCTCGTCCGGCTGATAGGGGAACGGCTTGGCGAGGCAGGGAGAGTCGAAGCAGGCGTCCACGAGGAGCGCCTCCACCCCGCGGGCGGCCGCGGCGCGGGCCAGAGCGATGGCGGAGACCGCCGCCTCCCTCCCTGCCCCCGGCGAGGCGACGAAGAGGAGCCGGGGCAGCCCGCCGAGCTTGTCGAGATGATCGAGGGCATCCGCGAAGAAGCGGGTCGCCTCACCGCTCAGCTTCAGTTCCACGTCGAGCCGGGCGTCCGGGTCGGGCTGCGGGAGAACGACTCCACCCAGATCGACCACGGAAGTGGGACCGGCGTCGTTCATCGTGACTCCTCTCCCTTTGACGCTTCGGCGAAGGCCCGGGTGATCATGGGAAGCTCCTCCGGAAAGAGGGTCCTCGGGTCGATCCACACCTTATCGTGCCTTATCCTCACGATGACCGGAGGATCGAGGAACCGCAGTTTCTCGGCGATTCGTTCCGGTCGCTTCCCCTCGAAGGAGAGACCGAGGAGGACGGTTCGCATCGGCGGCTGCCCGATGGCGCCCCCCCCCGCCTCCGACTCCCCCTCGACCAGCTCCACCTGGGCGGCGAGGTCCCGGCTCGAGCGGAACGCCTCGCGAAGTAGCTCAGCGTCCTTCCTGATATCACGGAGGGGCCTGGAAATCAAACGCAAAACCGGCACGGAAGCCTTCGCGCCCGTCTCGTCGAAGTAGGCCAGAAGCGTCGCCTCGAGGAGGGCGAGGGTCACCTTGTCGGGACGGACCGCCCGCATGATCGGGCTATTCCGGATCCGCTCCACCATCGGCCGCTTGCCGATGACGATACCCGCCTGGACCGATCCGAGGAGCTTGTCGCCGCTCATGAGTATGGCGTCGGCGCCGGTGGCCAGCTCCTCGGCGGCGGTCGGCTCGCTGTCCGGGCCGGTCCGGGCGAAGGCGCCGCTTCCGAGATCGTAGAGAAGCGGTATTCCGTTCTCGTGCGCGATTGCCACCAGCTCCCCCGCCGACACCTCGGCGGTGAATCCTTTTTGCATGAAGTTCGAGAGATGGACTTTGAGGATCGCGGGGGTCTCCTTGCGAAACGCATTGCGGTAGTCGTCCGGGTGGGTCCGGTTGGTCGTCCCAACCGCGACGAGTCGGGCGCCGCTCGCCTCCATGATCTCGGGGAGTCGAAAGCTTCCCCCGATCTCGATCAGCTCGCCACGCGAGACGATCACCTCGCGGCCGCGCGCGATGGCGTGGAGGGCGGTGAGGAGGGCGGCGGCGCAATTGTTGGTGACAACAGCCGCCTCGGCGCCGGTCAAGCGGACGAGGAGCCTCTCGATGTGATCGTGGCGGGAGCCGCGTGTCCCCTTGGCGAGGTCGTACTCGAGATTGGAGTAGCGCTCGGCGAGGGCGCGGGCGTGGTCGAACGCCTCGGAGGCGATGGGCGCCCGGCCGAGGTTGGTGTGGATCACGACGCCGGTGGCGTTGATGACGCGCCGGAGAGAGGGGCGGACGAGGGCGGCCGCCTCGCGCCGGATCCGGTCGAGGTAGGTGTCGACCGACGAGACCTCCGCCTCCCCCCCCGGCCCGGCGCCCGACCGGATCTCACCCCGGGCCCCGTCAAGTGCGTTCCGAATCGCTTCGAGGACGATGGTGCGGGGGTATCGGGCGAGCAGGTTTTCGATCTCCGGTTCTTCCAGAAACCGGTCAACCGACGGAATAGCCTTCAGGAGTGAAGATCTGTCCGGTGTCATGAAACCCCGCTTCGGCGCTCGATCAGCCGCGCATTCCGGTCCGCCCGAAACCTGCCGGGTGGAACGTAGCAGAGGGGTCAGGCGGGGTCAAGGGGCGGAGAGGCGCTTGGGGACGGGGTTTTAGGGGACCGGTGCGGGGTGGAGGCCACCGCGGTCAAACCTTGGGGGGGGTGATCTCCTGCTGCGCCTGGTAGCGCCCCTTCTTGTCGCGGTAGGAGGTCTCGCACGGCTCGTTCCCCTGGAGGAAGAGGATCTGCGCGATCCCTTCGTTGGCGTAAATCTTGGCGGGAAGGGGTGTGGTGTTGGAGATCTCGAGGGTGGCGTAGCCCTCCCACTCCGGCTCGAAGGGGGTGACGTTGACGAGGATTCCGCACCGCGCGTAGGTCGACTTGCCGAAGCAGATGGTGATGACGCCGCGCGGAATCCGAAAGTACTCGACCGTCCGCCCGAGGACAATCGAGTTGGGCGGGACGACACATACTTCACCAGTGAAGTGCTCGAACGCCTGCTTGTCGAACCGCTTCGGATCGATCGATTTGCCGCTCGTAGCGCTCAAGATCTTGAACTCGTCCGCCAAGCG
>JALGZR010000022.1 GCA_025774805.1 bacterium | reverse complement strand
GGGCTCCGTGAAGAGGGTTCGGCTCGTGAACCAGAGGGGAGTCGCGAAGTAGAGGGCGAACGTCAGGGCCGTCGCCTGATGCCGACTTCCGAGGAACCCGCGAAGCAGATCCCAACCGGCCACGAGCGCCAGAAACGTGATGATCAATCCGATCGACCCTACCGCGGCGTCCGGAGAGGATCCGGGGCGGACCGCCTGAATCACCCCGACGATCGGAGAGAGCAGGAGCGGCAGGCCCAGCGGATGTCCGAAGTATCGCTCCGATCCGTAGGTTTGCAGGTGTCGATCCAGGTCCTTTCCCCGCTGGCGATCTCCCGCGAAGGGAGCCCGTTCCTCGGCGACCCGGCGATAGTCGTCCGTGACCCGCAGGTCCCGGTCGAGTGCGATGGAGTGGGCCATCAGGAGGTAGTGAGGCTCGTCGCCTCCGATCACGGCGGGACGATTCAGGAAGGGCAAGGCGTGGAAGAGAAAGAGCCCCGCCAGGATCGCCCCTCGGCGAAGACGTTCCCTTCGACGGGATCGCATCATGGATTCCCGAGCGTGGTACCGAGAGTGACGCGCGACCCGGCGCCGGGTGACGGCGAGGCCGGACCCCGGGACGGCGGCGCGGAATCGCGCGCAGTCTAGGTCATGCGGGGGGATGCGTCCACGAACGGCGTCTCTCGGATTCCGGGCGAGGGTGAAACCGAATCACGGGCGAATCACGGGGCAGGACATCGGACGTCGGCAAAACGGCCGCCCCGAAGCCAGGCGCGGCGAGCCGCCGCCGCGGCAGAGCCCGGTGGAAGTTGCAGCCTGGCCCGCGAGGATCACTGATTACTGATGACGAGCGAAAGCGGATTGGCCAGGCCGTCCGTAGCCAAGATGTCGTAGACGTCGTAGGTGCCTCCGGGGACGGTCTGGGAGATGTTCAATGCGATCCCGCCCGCGGGATCGGTCACGGGCAGCGTTCCCAGGACATTCGACCAGTCCAGATTCGTCGCGACATTCGTGAACGGGTTGCGGGGCATCTGCCCGCCCGGAAGCAGATTGGCGAACGTGAGGCCCCCGTCCGCCGTGGTCGAAGCCGCGTTTTGCGGATACTGGCCGTTGTTGCGGGCCGAGAAGTCCTCCACGGTCACCTGAACGGTGTGCATCGATGTCTTGACGTGGGCGACTTTGGCTCGCCTCGACACGGCCATGTAATTGGGTAGCGCGATCGCCACGAGTATTCCGAGGATCGAGACCACGATCAAGAGCTCGATGAGAGTGAATCCACGAGTTTCGGAGCGCATAGCCCTCTCCCGACAGGCGAAATCACAGATCGATGTTCGATTCACGGTCAGAGGTAGCATTCCTCGTGCCAGTGATCGGTCATCGGGACGGCCTTCCCTAACGTGAAATGATGGCTTCACTTGGCAGATCCTCGGCCGAGGCAGATTCGTGGGCATTGTTCCGCAAAATGTTTCATTTCGCACACAGGGACGCGCATTTCGCGAGCCGGATGCATACCGCACGCGCGTCGATCCGGGCGCCCGACCGCAGAGCTCACCACGGGTACGTCCCCGGTCGAGGTGGAGGGCGGAAGGGAATCTGGCGGGGGAATCGCATTCCGGTCGGCCCCCACGACTTCCCGGGCCGGTCCCCGAGCCGCCGCCCCTCCGATACCCCTACGCCGGGTAGTCGAGCGCCTCGGGAATCGTCACCGCCGTGAGCGCCTGGGCCGCGCGATCCTTCGAGAGACGGGCCCCGGTGAGGCACCCGTCGACCTGCGCCCGCAGCTCGACGAAGGCCTCCATGCCGTGGAACGGGGCGCAGGGTCCCGCCTTGGACGGGTGACTCCCGTCTCGCTCTACGACGTCTCCGAAGGCGCGGGCCCCCGCGGAGATGCCGGGGTAGAGCCCCTCGAACTCGGTGAGATCGTCCTCGCGAAAGCAGGCGTCCCGACCCTCCCAGGCGGGATGCCGGTTGTACCCGAAGACGAGCTCGGCGCAGATCCGCCCGACCTCGCCCGCGGCCGCCGCCGCCTGCACGTGACACAGATC
This sequence comes from bacterium, assembly GCA_025774805.1. Lineage (GTDB taxonomy): Bacteria > ARS69 > ARS69 > ARS69 > ARS69 > JALGZR01. Next base: position 64,508 of record JALGZR010000022.1, on the reverse strand, counting down.
GGAGAGAAACGCGACCGAATCGGCGGCGGTGTCCGCGATCTCGGGGCTGACCCGGGCCGTCCGCTCGAGGTGGACGACGTCGAGCACGAGACAACGAGAGGCCAGGAGAGCGCTCAGCGCATCGGCCAGCGGAAACGTGACCCCCTGACGCCACCCCCGGTAGAGCGGTTTGCCCTCGGCATCCCGGGCGCGATCCAGGTGACGGAGCGTCCAGAGCCAGAGCTCCATCGCGCTCGCCACGGTACAGGCCCCGGTCCCCGGCCGCTCGCCCGCGATGGAGCGCAACTCGCGAATCCATCCCCGGAGGACCTCCAGAAAGATCTCGTCGGTCATCGTGATGGAAAGGTTCCGCCGCTGCACCGCTTCGGGACCCTCGTAGGTCGCCTCGAGCTGTGCGTCCATCCACTTCTGTCCGAGGAATCCGGGACAGTTCTCGGTGATTCCGTATCCTCCCATGAGACTCACCGCCTCGCGCATCGTGTTCGCGCCGTGCCCGGTGTTCCAGAGCTTGCAGGCGGGGCAAAGGACATCGGCGATCGACTCCTGCACGAGGAACTCGACGATCGGATCGGACTTCAGCTCCTCGATGCGTCTCTCGTCGCGAGCTTCCGCCGGCATCCCGGACATGCGGGCGAGCTCGATCGCCGAATCCCGGCACTTGCGCAGCTCCCGGGCGCGGGCGCGAGTTCCTCGAACCCCTCTCCGCTCGAGAATCTCGTTCACCCGTCGCTCGAGCGGGTCGGACGCGTCGAAGTGGCGCGCCGCGGCGAAGCCGAGAGAGGCGCTCGCCTCTCCCGTCGCCCAGACGTCCACGAGACGGTGCAGAGCGTCTTCCTTCTGCTGGAGACCGAGGTCGTGGCGTGGGGTCCCCGGCCCGCCGGCCTCTCCACCTCGGTAGCGATCCCGGTGGTACCGAATGATCGGCTCCACCGCGGAGAGGAGCTTGGCCGATCCCATCAGGCCGACGGTGACCCGGGTTCGCCGGAACACGGCCTCGACCACCTCTCCGTGACCGTAGCGGGGGACGAGGACGCCGCTCTCGACGTCGTAACCTCCGACGATCCGGCTCGCCGGGACTCGAAGGCGGAACACCGGATCGGTCGTCGAGGAGAGCTGGTGCACGAGCTTCCTCGTCGGGGTACCGCGATCGAAGATCCCCTCGTCCCCCTCCTCGAGGACGACCATGCAGCTCCCCCGGATGCGTTCGTCGCCGCTGTCGACGGCGGCGATCACGAAGCGCGCGAAGCCCATGTTCGTGATGAAGCGTCCCCGCTTCTCGACCTCGAGGACCGGCTTGTCCCCGCCCTCCCACCGTACGATGCGGACCTTCCCCGCGAGCACTCCCTTGTCCACTCCCACGTGCGGAAGCGGCTCGGTCAGACAGAGGGCCCCCCGCCAGGGCTCGCCCCCGCTGCCCGAGGGAGGGGGAGCGGAGCGGGTCATGTAGATCCGTTTCTGCTCTTCGGTGCCCCGCTCGCGAAGAGGAGCCAGGGCGAGATGACCCGCGAGGCTGCACGTCGCCGCCCCCCCGTCGACCCATGCGAGCTCGAACGCGACCAGGGCCAGAGCCAGGTTCTTCGGACCGGAGAGAGACCCACCGTACGCCGGGTCGAGGGTGAGGGCCGTGATGCCCGCCACGTCGAAGGCCGGAAGAAGGCTCGCCTTGCGTTCGTCCCACTCGTGGGAGTTGCGGACCCCCTCCGCCACCAATCGGGCGACGGGGCCTCGGGCCACGGCTCGCGCCCCCCGGACGACCTTCTGGAGCTCGGGCCGGTCGTCGTAACGCCAGAGGATCTGCCGGATCTCGTCGGACGGAAGGGCGCGCAGCCGCGGGACGGTGCCGATAGGAGACTGCATTCCGTACCTCGCGGGTTGGTACGACCGGAGGAGAGCGTCGGAGACGAGAGCGAAGTCACCGACCACGGGAGCGAGCAAGATACCCGAGGGGGTGCGGCAGGTCCAGCCTGCATCCCTCACCCGACCCGCCTCCGCGGCGGCCGCGGCTGGCCGCGTCCCGCTCCGTCGTGGGGTCGTCTCCGCTCCGCGGCGGAGAGACCGCCGCGGGCGCCGATCACACCCGGTGCCGAAGCCACCGACCGCGCCGGTAGTAGACCCAGAACCCCGCGCAGTTGAGGACCTCCCCGACGGTCATCGTCCACCAGATGGCGATCACCGGATACCCCGCGACACCCGAGATCCACCAGATCGGAAGCACCTGGAGAAGCCACGAATGGATCAGGTTGCAGATCATCGGCGGAGTGTTGAGTCCGACGCCGAGGTGGATCTCGATCATCACGATAAAGGCTCCGAGAAACGGGAGGCCGAGCGCGAAGATCCGCAGCATGGGGAGCCCCTGCGCCACGGTGTCGGGGGAGTCGAAGAAGACGCGCAAGATCGGCTCCGCCCCTGCGAAGACGACGATCCCCAGAGCGGTCAGAATCGCGGTGCCTAGCCACGTGGCCGCGTCTCCGGTCTTCTTCGCCCGGGCGATCTTCCCCGCCCCGACGTTGTGTCCGATGAGGGACGAGAGTCCCAGACCGATGCCCACGACGATCATGATTCCGAACGTGACGATCTGGTTCCCGATGCCGTAGGCCGCGACGACCGAGGTTCCGTGCGCCGCGACGAAGATCATGACCACCATCCGGGCCCCGGAGAACGAGAGATCACCGAACCAGGCCGGCACTCCGATCCGGACCATCTTTCCCATGGAACCGAGGGAGACGGCGTCCTTCACGCGCGTGTCCAGTCGTACGTGAGTGCGTCCCGTGAGGAAGAGACCGATTCCGACGCCGAAGGTGAAGGTGAAACTGATCACGGAGGCCACCGCGGCCCCCGTGATGCCCATCGCCGGGAAGCCCAGGTAGCCGAAGAGAAGCAGAGGATCGAGGATCATGTTGAGGACGTTCGACACGAGCATCAGGAGGAAGGCCATGTTGGGGTTCGCCACCCCCCGCATCGCGGTGAAGATCGTGTACGTCGCGAACATGATGGGAAGACCGAGGGAGTACACGCGGCCGTACGCGACTCCCAGGGTCAGGGCCTCTCCCTGCGCCCCGATGAGCCGGAGCGCGCTCTCGATCGCGAAGAAACCGGCGACTCCGAAGACCGCCCCGAAGATCAGTTTGAGCAGCACCGCCTCCCGGATGGCCTTCGCGACGAGCTCGTAGCGCTTCTCGCCGTACCGTCGCGAGATGATCGCCACCGACCCGGGACCCACGAGCTGGTTGAAGGAGAACAGCACCCACAGGATGTTGCCGACGAACGTGACGGCGGCGACACTCGCCTCGGCGTCGGGGAGGTTCGACACCCAGTACATGTCGACGAGCGTGTAGATGTGCTGGACGAGGAAGCCGAACATCGACGGAAGCCCCATCCGGAGGATGGACTCCAGGATGGGGCCTTCCGTGAAATCGGCGCGTCTCGGCGATGCCGCGGACGTCTCGTCGGGAGCCATCCGGGCAGACTAGCGCAAGTGGATCTCCCTCACCTCATCCGGATCATCCGATCCGAGACCCGGAACCGATCCGACTCGAGACGGTAGAAGTAGACCCCGGCCGGGACGCGCGCTCCGGATCGATCCCGCCCGTCCCAGAGGACGGAGTGGGTGCCCGCTGGAAAGATCTCCCCGTCGAGAAGCCGGCGCACCCGTCGTCCCGCCAGATCGTGGATCGTGAGCTCCAGGCTCTCCTCCCGACCGAGGTCGAAACGAATCGAGGCGTTCCGGACGAACGGATTCGGGTAGCTGTGATGAGAGATCATGGCACCGTCCGCCCGGGACTCGGGCAGGGGCGCGGAGAGGCCGGGGTACTGAGTCTTGAGCGCCTTCTTGATGTTCACCATGGGGCCGATGTGTCCCCCGCCGCCTCCCTGAGGCCAACCGGTGTCGATGAGGAGCTGTCGCATCGTGGCCGGGCTCAGAGGGGTCCCGTCGACCAGAAGCTGGAACGACTGGATCAGCACGCAGGCGGACGCCACCATCGGTGAGGCGGAGCTCGTCCCGCCGAAGGTATCGGTGTAGTACTGATTGGGGTCGGAGCCACCGTAGGCAATGTCTCCGTATCCCAACGTGAAGACGTTCTCTCCCCACCCGTGGACGTTGACCCGGGATCCGTACGTGCTGAACGACAGCTTCATGTGCCAGATGTTGGACGACCCGGCGCCGACGATGATGGCGCCGCTGTCGCCGCGGTTCATGTAGGGCTCGTAGGGCGCGCTGTCGAGGTCCTGGTTTCCGTTGCCCGCCGCTCCCACCACGATCACGCCCGCGGCGGACCCCGTCTGGACGGCGGTCCAGACCGACAGGTCGAGCTCGGCCGGACCGAAGCCGCCGCCGGCCCCCAAGGCCTGCATCTCGAGGAGCACCACGTCCCCCACGCTCGAGTTCGCGATCGCGTTCGTGATGCACGCCGTCCGCCGGAAGCCGCCACCCAAGGTCCACTCGGGGTACGTGAAGACGGGCGCGTCGGGCGCCATGCCGAGGCAGCCGTACTCGTTGTGCATGGAGGAGGTCTCGCCGATCACCGCGGTCCCGTGCTCGTGCCAGCCGTTCGTGTACACATCGGGATGGATGACCTGGCCCGGCTCGAGATGCAGGTCGATCTCGTTGAGGTCCTCGTGGTCGGGATTCCAGCCGTACTCGCAGTCGGAGAGCCGAACGCCCTGTCCCTTCGTCCCCCGAGGCCAGACGAACTCCGGATTAGCCCCCGGATTCCCGAGCAGGTACCCCTGCTCGTCGGATACGTCGGGGGTCGTGGGAGGAATGTCGAAGGGAGGCGGGACCCCGACCGCCTCCAGACTGACCCACTCCACCTCCGGAAGCGCCTGCAGGGCCTCTCCCGCCGCCAGGAGGCGCGCGGAATCGCTCGAGGGCCCCGCGGCGACGAGCATGCCCGCGAGATCGGGTTGCTCCCGTCCGGAGCGCGCCGCCGCGCGGTCTTCGAGCCCGCGGAGCTTCTCTTCGGACAGATCGATCAAAGGAGAAAAGGACAGCCCGAGCTCGTGGGCCACCGTGTGAACCTCGGCGAGGTCCCGGCCCGTGAGGGACTCCACCGCCCCGTCCTCCCGGGCGCGTGCCTGCACTCCATCGCGGAACTTGACGACGAGTTGGTGATCGAACCGGTCCGAGATCACGAGCGGCTCGGGATCGAACGGCCGGCGCGGCAAGAGCTCGGTCGCGCTCCCGAGCCCGGAGAAGACCAGCAGAGCCGATACGAGAACGGACGCGGCGACCGCGTACCGTCGGTATGCTCGCATGAGGATGCCTCCTGGCGGCGGAGATCGAGTGGCGAGACTCTTGGATGGTATCACACCGGCGGGGGAAGGACCGGAGCTCCGATCCGGATCGCCGGGGGGGCCGCCTCACCGCACCCGGTATCTCTCCGCCAACCTCCGGAAGGCCTCCACCTGTCCGCGCTCCCAAGCGGCGTTGCGACCGAACTCACGCGCGAGAGTCGACGCGACCCGGGGGGCCGCCTCGACGCTGGCGGCCGCATCGAGGAGAAGGGCCCGGGTCCGGCGGGAGAGGCAGTCCTCGACGCTGCGAGCCATCTCCTGTCGGACCGCCCACACTATCCTCACGAGCGGTACGGGCAGATCGGGGTGAATGGGCTCCGCGAGCCGCGCGTCCTCTTCGATCATCGCCGCGAGCCGCGGTGCCGACGCCCCGTAGACGGCCAGCTCTCCGAAGCGGTCGGCGTCCTCGTCCTGGCCGTGCACCGCCAGGTCGCTCGTCCCGCAGGGGACGGGCGCCAACTCCCCCACCGCGATCGCCGCATCTACGGCGTCCTCGGCCATCCGCCGGTAGGTCGTCCACTTGCCGCCGACGACCGTCACGAGACCCGACCGGGCGATGTGAACCGAGTGGTCACGTGAGAGGGATCCGGTGGCAACCCCGCGGGTATCCACGAGAGGACGCAGCCCGGCGAACGCGCTTCGGACGTCGTCGGCCGCCGCCTCCCGACGGAGGTAGCGGTTGGCGTGGGCCAGGAGGAACTCGACCTCCTCCGGAAATGGACGGGGCTCCTCGCTCGGCCCCTTCACGGGGGTCTCGGTGGTCCCCACGAGGGTTCTATGATTCCAGGGAATGAGGAAGAGAACGCGTCCATCATCGGTGCTCGGCAGGAGGATGGCGTGTCCCTCCGGAAGAAAGGACTCGTCGAGCACGAGGTGGACGCCTTGACTCGGCCGAACGATCGGGGGGGCTCCGGGATCGTCGCGCCGCCGAATCGTGTCCGCGAACGGGCCGGTCGCGTTGACGACGACTCGGGCCCGGACCTCGAACCGCTCGGCGGTCTCGCCGTCTTCCGCCACGACGCCTCGCACGAGGCCGCGCTCATGGAGGAGATCCCGGACCGGGAAGTAGTTGAGGAGAACGGCGCCCTGGAGGGCCGCCGTCTTCGCGAGGTCGATGGCCAGGCGGGCGTCGTCGAACTGACCATCCCGGTAGATGACCCCGCCCCGCAGTCCTTCCGTCTCCAGCGTGGGAATGCGCTCGACCGTCTCCTCTCGCGTCAGGATCCGCGAGCGACCGAACCCGTGCTTGCCCCCCAACAGATCATAGATCTTGAGACCGATGCCGTAGAACGGACCCTCCCACCAGTCGTAGCTCGGAACGACGAACGGCAGATCCCGCACGAGATGGGAGGCGTTCCGGCGAAGCAGCGCCCGTTCCTTGAGCGCCTCGAGGACGAGCATCACGTTGCCCTGTTGAAGATACCGGACCCCTCCGTGAATCAGCTTCGTGCTGCGACTCGAGGTCCCGTGAGCGAAGTCGCGGGCCTCGAGGAGAAGCGTCCGATACCCGCGGGACGCGGCGTCGACGGCGACTCCGAGACCGGTCGCACCCCCACCCACGACGAGCACCTCCCACGCGTCCTCCGCGAGAAGCGCACGACTCCTCATCTCGTCTCGGTTCACGTCCCGCGATCCTCTCGGAGCGCCCCGCGCGCTCCTACCGCCCCATCGGACGCCTTGGTGCGCTCACTGAGCGCTCCGGTACCGGTCGCCCCACCGTACCGTCGGCCGCCGCTCCCCACCACCCCCACCGGTGCGGAGCCGGTGCCGGCAGAGTCGGGATTGACCCGGGACGATCGAGGGCCTTGAATGAACGGGCGAGACCGTCCTGCCCCGTTCCCTCCGGGAGGCGATTGACGATGAACGTCACCCGTCTGCGCCCCGCGCGCACGTCGGATCGGAGCGCGGTTCAGGATCTGATCGTCTCCGAGCGACTCCTGCTCGAAGGGGTCGACGAGAGCTTCGGTGAGGCTTGGGTGGTCGCGGTCCGCGGCGATCGGGTGGTGGGCTGCGCCGGAGTGGAGTCGCACGGCGGGCACGGTGTCCTCCGATCGGTCGCCGTCGCAGTCGACGAGCGCGGCTCCGGTCTCGGACGGAGGCTCGTCGAGAATCGTGTCGCCTGGGCGCGGGAGCGCGGTCTGGAGACCCTCTCCCTCCTCACCCTGACCGCCGCCGACTTCTTCGCGCATCTGGGGTTTCGCGAGGTCCCCCGCGAGGACGTTCCGGCCGCGGCGCGGGTGTCGGGCGAGTTCACCCACACCGACTGCGTCACGGCCCGCGCGTTCCTCCGGCGACTGGACTGATGGCATCGACCGCCACCGAGACCCACCCCCTCCCCCGTCCGGTCCCCCTCCGTTTCGTACGGATCGCGGCCGCCTCGATCGCCCTTCACGTCGTCGCCATCGGGCTCTTGATCTTCGTCGAGTCGAGATGGATCGCGAGGTGCTTTCCCTCCGGTCCGAGCATCCCCGTGACGTTGATGCCGCGGCCGGAGACGCTCGCGCCGGAGGTCGAGGTCCCGGTGGTCGAGCCGACGATCCCGTGGGCGCCGGAACCGCCGAAGAGACCTCCGCGGGTCGAGGCTCCGAGGGCCCCGCGGGAAGCCCCGGTTCCGACCGAGCTCCCCCCCGTGAAGCTCGCTCCGCCGGCCGCACCCGCTCCTCCCGCAGGGGTCTCTCCCTGGTGGTCGCGGCGAGGATCGACGGTCTCCCTCGTGGAGGCCTATCGACTCGGGGTCGTGGCCCCCGACACGACGTGGTTGACGATCCCGTCCCCGGAGGCGGTCTCCCGCGATACCTCGTTCTCCCGCATGAACGACGCGTTTCGGGACCTCGTTCCCGAGATCCTCTGGGAGAAGTTCCGGGAGGAGTACATCAAGAGCTTTCCGTACATGCAGTGACCCAGGCTAGATGCCGGAAGCGGACAGCGTGGGCGGTGTCGGCTATTCTGAGGAGCGCTCCGGTGCCCCCGCCCTCGAAAGGATCTCGGGAGATCGCCTTGACGCCGTCCCCCGATCGCTCGCCCTGGCTCGTCCTCCTGGTCCTCGTGGCCGCGGCGGCCCACGTTCTCTACCTCTCCTTCCTGTGTGACGACGCGTTCATCGCCTACCGGTACGCGGAGAACCTCGCGAACGGGAAGGGGATGGTCTTCAACGCGGGCGAGCGGGTCGAGGGCTTCACGAGCCCGCTCTGGGTCTTGCTCTGCGCCGCGGGCATCCGGATGGGTTTGCCCCCCGAACGTTGGACGGCGGGATTGGGGGCCGCGGTCGCAATCGCCACCCTCGGGATGATGCTCGAGCGCCGGAGACGGCGGAGCCGGAGCTTCCTGCCCGGCGGCTTGATGATCGCGGGGAACGCCGGCTGGGCGGCGTGGGCCACGGGCGGGCTGGAGACGTCGCTGTTCACGGCCTTCGTGTCCCTCGCGCTTCTCACGCTGGTGGAGTCGGGGGAGGCGGAACGCTTTCCGGTGCGACTTCGGACGGCGAGCGGGGCGCTCCTCGGGCTCTCCTGTCTGACCCGTCCGGAGGGAGCGTTGATCGCGGGGCTCTCCGGTGTCTTTCTCGGTCGGGAAGTCCTCCGAGGACGTCTCGCCGCCCGTCGCTGGCTCGGCTGGGCCGCGCTCTGGGTCGTCCCCTTGGCGGTTCTCGTCGTCTGGCGACTCCTCTACTTCGGCCGACCGGTTCCGAACACGTTTCTCGCCAAGACACCCGGGCTGGGGATGCTCCCGATCGGTTTGGGTTACGTGGCCTTCTCCGTTCTCCGTCTGCACCTGTACCTGCCGACCGGAGTCGTGCTGTTCGCGCTCCTCCGGCGGTCCGGGGACGGAACTCGGTCTCCGTTCCTCCGGCTCGCCGCGACGGTCACGCTTCCCTATCTCGCCTACGTCGCCGCCGTCGGGGGCGACTTCATGGACCTGTATCGCTTCGTCGTCCCGATTCTTCCCTTCGGCCTTCTCGCCGCCGGAGAGGCGCTGTCGGAGCACACGGGGGCCGTGCGCGAGACCGGGCGTTCTCGATGGGTCCGACCCGCCGTCGTGCTGGGACTCGCCGCGTACGTCGGACTGAATGGGGCCACGTCCTACGACTCCACGCGTGAGTGGACGCGCCGCGGACTCGATTCGGTCGGTCTCCTGCGCCGCTACGTCGAGGACTGGAGCCGGGTGGGACGCCGTCTCCGGGCGCTCGCCGCTCCCACCGACACTCTCGCCACGAGCGCGGCGGGGTGCGTTCCCTACTTTTCCAAGCTCACCACGATCGACCAGCTCGGCCTGATGGCCCCGGAGCTGACCCGGTACGAGCCCGCTCCCTACCGCCGCCCCGGACACTCCCTCCTCTTGGAGAGCGGGGAGCTCCTGGCTCGGCGCCCGCACTACATCCTGGGGAGCCCCCAGGTGCGGGCACGGGGAGAGAGGCGCCGCATGGCGCTGTACGTCGCCGACGGGGACCGGTCGAAGCTGCAACGCCACTATCGACTTCTCGATCTCTCCCTTCCCGGGCGCGGGGGGCGACGATGCGTGATCGCGGTCCGCAAGGACGTCGCCGAGAGGGAAGTGTTCCGCTCCGTCGACTCCGCCGGGGGGGGAGGTCTCTGATGTCGCGCGATCGGACGATTCCCGGGCGGTCGGTCGCCGTGTTCGCGATCCTTCTGGGAGCGTATCTGGCGACGAGCTCGTTTCGGATCGAGACGATCGACACCGCCGTTCGGCTCGAGGTCGCCCGCGGTCTCGTGGAGCGCGGATCTCCCGACGTGCCCCGAATGCACATGCGCACTCCCTTCGGGGTCGTCGGATCGTTCGAGGGACGGGACGGAAAACACTACTCGGTCTACGGGCTCGGCCAGTCGTTGCTGATGATCCCGTTCGTCCGGTTCGGCGGGGAGCTCGACTCCCGCCTCGTCACCCTGATCAATCCCCTCGCGACCGCGGCGACCGGGGCTCTGCTCGTGATGATCGCTTCCCTCCTCGGCTACTCGGGTCGGGCCGGGGTTCGCCTCGGACTGCTCTTCGGGCTCTGCACTCTCGCGTGGCCGCAGAGCAAGCTCACGTTCGAGGCACCCCTGGAGATGCTCGCCCTCGTCGTTGGTGTCTACGGTTTGATGAGAAGCTCGGCTCGCGGGGCGGCGCTCGCCGGTCTCGCGTTCGGATTCGCCCTTCTCCTCCGGCCCTCCGCGGTGCTGATGGCGCCCGGTCTGGGCTGGCTCCTCTCCCACAGAGAACCGGCGGAGCGGGGCCGGGCGATCGCCGCCTTCCTCGCCGGTGCGATCCCGGGCGTCGCGCTCGCGTTCTCCTACAACGGGTATCGCTGGGGCTCCCTCTTCGCCACCGGCTACTCGTTCACCCGATTCCGCTACTTCGCCCTGCAGTGGGAGGGGATCGTGGGCCTACTGGTGAGCCCGGGGCGCGGCTTCTTCTGGTTCAGTCCCGTCCTGCTCCTCGCCCTCGGAGGATTCCGGGAGCTGCGTCGCGAGAGGCCCGCCCTCACGGGATCGATCCTCTGGATCGCGGGGACGTACGTCGCCTTTCTCAGCTTCACCACGGTGTGGAACGGAGACTGGACGTGGGGGCCGCGCCATCTCCTCCCTCTGGTTCCCGTCCTCGCGCTGGGGCTGCTGCCCCGCCTCGAGAGCTTCCCTCGACCCAAGAGGCTGTTCATCCCCCTCATCTCGATCTCCGTGTTCGTTCAACTGGTGGGCGCCACGATGAGCTACGAGACGTATTACCTCTGGTACAACGAGCAGCTTCGGAAGCGGGGTGTCGTGGAGAGGGTCGGGCGGTACCATTTCAACCCGAGGACATCCCAGCTCCTCATCCAATCGGATCACGCTCTTCGCGTCTTCCGTCAGCTCCCCGCCCGGTACGCCCACTTCCGGCGCGACCCGGACGTGGATCCCTACCGCTCGATCCTCACCGGATCCCCCGACGAGACCCGGGGGCTCCCCGACGTCTGGTGGATCCTCTTCCCTCTGTCCGGGGTGCCGGTCGCCGCTTCGATCGGGCTCGGGGCGGTGATCGGAGCCCTGGTGGCCGGGAGCGCGGCGGGCCTGCGGCGCGCGTCCTAGACCGCATTTCTCACCGGGCGCAGCGGGACTCTGCCGCAGCAGAGGCTGGTGAGATGGGCAGGCTAGGCCGGACTGTTCATGAAGGGCCGTCGCGAGATCGTGGAGACGCCCACCGGACGGGCACCCGCAGGGGCTCGAACCCGAGTCGTATCTGAACGATACGTCGCAGGGTGCGAGGCGCGAGGACGCCCGTCCGGTGGTGCGGATCCGCGATCGCAGCAGGTCGTTCATGAATAGTCCGGGCTAGGCGGCGTCGAGCCCGTCGAATCGCCAGAGCCCCGCCCGGCGGGCGGCGCGATAGGCGTTCTCCAGCTCGTCGGAGCGCACCGGGCGATCGATCTCCGCATACCGGACGACCCCGTCTCTCGCGGGACGCCCGACCGCGTTCGCGGGACGGTACTGGTCCATGATGTTCACGAACGTGTCGGGGGAGATTTCCCGGGCGAGCCATTCGAGGATGGCCGCCGACTCGGCGCCCTGTCCCGGCATGACGAGGTGGCGCACGAGCAGTCCCCGTTTCGCGACGCCGTCCGGCCCGAACTTCAAGTCCTCGACCTGCCGGTGCATCTCCCGGATCGCCTCCTGCGCGCGCTCGGGGTAGTCACGGGCCAACGCCAGGCGGTGGGCGGTCTCCGACTTCCAGAACTTGAAGTCGGGCATGTAGATGTCGACCAGGCCGTCGAGCAGACGGAGCGAGCGGAGCGAGTCGTAGGCGCTCGTGTTGTAGACGATCGGGACACGAAGCCCGCGCCGCACGGCCTCGGCGATGGCCTCGATGACCTGAGGCACGACGTGCTCCGGAGTGACGAAGTTGATGTTGTGACATCCCGTCCGCTGCAGGTCGAGCATGAGCTTCGCGATCTCTCGACCGGTGCACTCGCGACCACTTCTCTGCTGTGAGATGTCCGCGTTCTGGCAGAACACGCAACGGAGATTGCACATCCCGAAGAAGATCGTTCCCGAGCCCCGCCATCCCCGCAGGCAGTCCTCCTCGCCGAAGTGCGGAAAGGCGCTCGTGACGAGAGCGTGACGTCCGGTCTTGCAGGCGCGTGCCCGGTCCTCCAGCCGGTTGACTCCGCAGTCGCGGGGACACGCGCGGCACTCGGCGAGCTCGGCGAGGGCGGACTCGACCCTCTCGTCGATCCCACCCTTCCGGAGGAGGTCACGGTAGGCGGGCTCGAACTCCGTCAGCACGAAGGACAGGGGATCCCGGGGCGAGGTCATGGCGAGATGGTACGGCGGTCCGCGTCCCGGAGCAATCCATGGACGGAGGCCGCCACTCGCGCCTCTTGAGTCGGCGGCACCCTTCGATCACAATCGCCCCTTGCCCCTCGCCCGGATCCGCGATCCGGCCCGACACCGCGACGATGCGACGGGCCGGACCCTCTCGACGGAAGGCGCCATGAGAATCGACCGGACCTCCCTGGCCGCGCTGCTCGGCGCGGTCTTTTTCCTCTCGTCCTCCGGATCGGCCGCCCCCGGGGCCATCCACGGACACCTGGCGGAGCTCCTCGCCGAGCTCGATCAGGAGATGGTCCCCACGGGGATCCTCTACGACCGCGTCCTCTCCCTCTCCGCGCTCGAAGACCACGACGGACACCCCGGATCCCCACCGGTCACGCCCCCCCGGTGGCGGCAGATGGTGCACGAGCTGGGTCACGCGTCTCTCGAGCCGCCGACCTGGCCCGACCCGAAAGCGATCCGCGCTCTCGGGAGCGAGGCGTTCCGGGAGGGAGTCGTTCCTCTCGCCGTCCTGAGCGTCACGTACGATCGAATCCGCCCCGAAGCCCTCGAGGACGGGACCCTGGCTCTCCGGGGACGGCGGCTGGTCGTGACGGAAGGGGATGCCCTGGTCCGATCCCGGGCCTTCGCCGTGACGGCGTTGAAGGACGACACCTACCGCGGCGACCGGGTCGTCTTCATCCTCGACCCCCGGTGCGCCGTCACGAACGACCCGGAGCCCCTGCCGAGTCTCGACATCGACTTCGCGGACGGTCGGGGGTTTCGCACCGTTCGGTTCGGGGAACGGTGCGAGGTGCGTTGGGATCGCCCCGGCCTCAAGGAGATCCGGGTGCGCGCCCGGCGGGCGGACGGGTCGACGGACCACGGGAACTTCTCCTTTCACGTGAGGTCCTTGCGGGTCCCCTCCCCCGACGACACCGTGAGCATCACCGCCACCATTCCGTACGAAGGGCAACACGGAACCGGAGAGGCGTACGTCTACCTCGCGGACGGGCACGCTTCACTCACGAATCCGATCGTCGTCGTCGAGGGCTTCGATCTCGAGAATTCCATGAACTGGGAAGAGCTGTACGAGCTCCTCAACCAGGAGGGACTTCTCGAGATCCTGCGCGCTCGCGGATTCGACGCGGTGGTTCTGAATTTCACCGAGGCGACGGACTACCTCCAGCGGAACGCCTACGTGCTCGTCGAGCTGATCCAGCAGGTCAACGCCGCCATCGGCCCTTCCGCGAACCTCGCCGTCGTCGGGGCCAGCATGGGGGGGCTCGTCTCCCGGTACGCGCTGGCCACCATGGAGTCGCAAGGTCTGCCCGCCAACGTCCGCACGCTGCTCGCCTTCGACTCCCCGGAAACCGGAGCGAACATTCCGTTGGGGCTGCAGTACTGGTTGGACTTCTTCTCGGAGACCTCGACGGAGGCGGAGTTCCTTCTCAGCCGTCTCGACACGCCCGGCGCCCGGCAGATGCTCCTGTATCATCACACCTCTCCCCCCGCAGCCACGGGGGAGAGCGATTCGCTTCGAACCGTGTTCCTCTCCGACCTGGCCGCGCTGGGGCAGTATCCGGTGGTCCCGAGGAAGGTGGCCATCGCGAACGGCAGCGGTGACCGGGACGATCAGGGATTCGCGCCGGGGGACCAGATCGTCTCGTACGAGTACCAGAGCCTGCTCGTCGACGTGATCGGGAACATCTGGGCCGTCCCCGACGGCGACGACCGGCTCATCTTCCACGGACTCCTCGACTTCCTCTTGCTCCCCCCCGACGAGATCCTGGTCTCGGTGTCGGGGACGTTGCCGTACGACGGCGCCCCGGGGGGATTCCGCGGATCCATGGCCCAGATGGACTCGACGGAGGCTCCTTTCGGGGACATCGTCGCGCTGCACGACGATCACTGCTTCATCCCGACGATCAGCGCGCTGTCTCTCGACGTCACCGATCCCTTCCACGACATCGCCGGCGATCCCGACCTCCCCGCCCGGACCCCCTTCGACGTCGTGTACTTCCCGGCGGAGAATCAGCCGCACGTCACGATCACGCCGCAGAGCGTGGCCTGGTTTCTCGTGGAGCTCTCGAGGGGAGCGACCTCGGTGGCCTCGGCGCTTCCCTCATCCCCGGCGGGCCTGGAGCTCCTTCCCGTCGCTCCCAATCCCTTCCGCGACGGGACCGAGCTCCGCTTCCGTACCGGAAATGCGTCTTCGGTCGCGATCGACATTCACGACGTGCGGGGCCGCCGGGTGCGCACGCTCCTGGGGGGGCGGGTCTTCGGCCCCGGTCTCCATTCCGTACCGTGGGACGCGACGGATGGCGACGGCATGCCCGTCGCGTCCGGCGTCTATTTCTACCGGGTTCGGACCCCGGATCGATCGGTGAGCGGGAAGCTGCTGCGGCGGGAGTAAATTACCTCTCCCTCCGGCTCGTCTCCCAATCGCCCTCCAGGTTGAGCACGTTCATCTCGACGATCACTCCGGTTTCGTCGCGGACGAATCGCACCTTTCCGGCCGGCACGAGCTCCACGAAGAACCGATCGGGCTCCTCTTCGGGGACGAGGCGAAGCTTCGGCCCTCCTACGCGCTGGAGGAAGAGACCTTCCTCGCTCACGGTGATCGTGCGGATCTCGTATTTCCCCGCGTACTCTCGAAGCGCGTCGACGTCGACGTGGCCCGCTCCTGAATCGCGGGACAGCTCCCCGTCGAGCCGCTCGATCTCTCGCTGAAGGACCTCCAGCTCCCGCGGATCGGTGAGGGATGCGACCCGTTTCCTCAGCGCGTCGCGGTGCGCGTGGGCAAGGGCCAATCGTGCGGGCACCCGAACGTGGGGCACGACCCCGACCCCCTCCCACCCGGTTCCCGTTGCCGGGTGGACGGGCCGGAAGTCCGGGATGAACGCGTGGAAGTCGGCGCCGATCGCGTGAACGGAACCCCCGTGACCCGCTCCCGCGGTCGTCTCTCCGACGAGCGTCGCGCGTCCGTGGTGCTTGAGGTCGTAGGCGAACTCCTCTCCACCCGATCCGGTAAGAGAGCTCGTCAGGACGTACACGTCGACGTCGGGCATCCGCTCGCCCGGGATCTCCGCGAGCGTGTAGGCGGAGTCCGGATCGGTGTGGGCGTGGTAGTACGTCAGAAGGTGCATCGGCTCGGGCCCGTAGAGATAGCTGATGATGAGATGGACCATGTCGGGGACGCCGCCCATGCAGGCCCTGAGATCGAAGATGAGCGCATCCGCTCCGGCGACCGCGTTCATCGCCCGCACCGCCTCGTCCTCGGCCCACTCCCTTCCCGGGAACAGCCGGACCTCCACGTAGCCGACGTTTCCGGACAGCATCTCCGCCTTCGTGAACCCCTTCACCTCCTCGAGACCGGCCGGAACCGCTCCCGTTCCCGGCTGGCGGATCTCGGGCACGGTCCGCACGATCCGCCGTGGCCGGCAGCCGGGAAGGCCGGCGCCCTCCTCCGGTCCGGTCCGCACGATCCGCCGTGGCCGGCAGCCGGGAAGGCCGGCGCCCTCCTCCGAACCGAAGCTCACCCGGAGATGGAGGTCCCGGCTGAGCTCCTGGAGGATGCGGGTCAACTCCGCCGAGAACTGCGGACCGCTCTCCGGGCGGTCGAACTCCCCTCGAGCGAGCCGGGAGCGCAGGTCCTCCCGCACGCGGCGCGTGGTCTCGGGAAGGACGTAGAGATCCTCCATGACCTGGATGAGATTGTGGACGACCTCGGACTTCGTCTCCGGGGTCAGGATCTCGTCCGGGTCCTCCGGCGGACGGGCGGCCTCGGCGGCCTCTCGCTCACCGGCCCCGTCGGGCGACTCCGCCCCGGCCCCGGAACGCAAGCCGGTCATCGAGAGCGCCAGGGAGAGGATCGCGATCGTCACGGTACGCATACGGCCTCCTCCTTCGAGTTCAGCCGGCGTCCGGGCGCCGGCCGCGTTCGGTCAGGGAATCAAGAAACGTGCCTTCCCGCGAGGGGCCTCCGGGGGATTCTCCGGGGCGTTCCGCGCCCCTTTCGGGGCGAAGGGCCCCGCACGCGCCACCGCATATCGGGCGCCCTTGACCTCCCCGCCACCCGTGAATACATTTCGATTAATGTCGAACTATCTCAATGTCGATGTGGACCGGTTCGCCGCGACGTTCAAGGCTCTCTCGAATCCCCAGCGGCTCCGGCTCTTTCTCCGGCTCGCCGACTGCTGCCGTTCGGAATCGGGACCCTGCTGCGGTCCCGAGGAGACCTCCCGGTGCGTGGGAGAGGTGGGCCGCGATCTCGGTCTCGCGGCGTCGACCATCTCGCACCATCTCAAGGAGCTCGCCCGGGCGGATCTCATCCGGATGCAGCGGAAGGGTCGCACGATCCAGTGCTGGGTGGAACCGGACACGCTCCGGAATCTGGCGGAGTTTTTCGAGGACGAGCCCTCCGAGTAACGGGGCCGACGCCTCGCGCCGACCCCGTTCCCGTCTCTCCATTCCGCGCTCGGCTCTCCCGAGGCGGTCTCACTCGACGTGCTTCGCCCGCCGCTACTCGAGCACGTGGATCTTCCGCTTCGCGCACATGTCCTTGAGGATCTGCGGCCACACGGTGACGCTCACCTCACCCAGGTGCGCCTTGCGGAGCAGGAGCATGTAGGTGCGCGACTGCCCGATGCCCCCCCCGATGCTGAGCGGGAGATCCCCGTTGATGATCCCCTGGTGGTAGGGCAGCTCGAGAAAGTCGAGCTGATTCGTGATCTCGAGCTGCTTGCGCAGGGTCTCCGCGTTCACCCGGATCCCCATCGAGGTCAGCTCGTGCCGACGCCTCGTCACCGAGTTCCAGACGAGGATGTCGCCGTTCAGACCGTGCATCGGCCGTCCGTCCGCCGAGGTCGTCTCCGACACCCAGTCGTCGTAGTCGGCGGCCCGCATCTCGTGCGGGTAGCCGTCCTCGAGAGTCCAGCCGATGCCGTAAATGAAAATCGCGGGATACTCCTGGAGGATCGCGGTCTCGCGCTGCTTGCGCGGCAGGTCGGGAAAGCGATCGAGGATGTCCTCGGCGTGCAGGAACGTCAGCTCCTCGGGCAGCTCCGGGTACTTGTCCGTCCTCAGCTTGGGAAAGCTCTCCAGCACGTGCATCTCGGCGCCCTTGAGCACTTTCCAGATCCGCTTCACCACGTCCGTGAGGTAGACCAGGTTCCGCTGGTCGTTCGAGATCACCTTCTCCCAGTCCCACTGGTCGACGAAGGCGCTGTGGTCGTGATCGAGGAAGTAGTCCTTCCTCACGGCGTGCATGTCGGTGTAGAGGCCCTCCCCGACTTCCATGCCGAACTGCTTGAGCGCGACCCGCTTCCACTTCGTGGCGGCCTGGACGACCTGGGCGTCGATCGGGTTCTTGCCGTGGTCGTTGGAGATGTGGAACTGGATGGGGGCACGCGAGCCGTCACGGTCAAGGTAGTCGTTGACGCCGCTCTTGACGTCGACGATGAGCGGAACCTGGACGCGGATCAGATTGAGCTCCTTGCTCAGGTTCGCCTCGATGTACTCCTTCGCCGCGGTGATGGCGAGCTGCGTCATCCTGGAATTCAGGAGCGGCTCGTAATCCGTCGGGAGGATCTTCTCGATCTCCTCGTAGCTCCCGATTCCCGGGCCCGCGAGATCCGCTTTCTTGTCGGACACCGTGCTCATTCCCCGATTCTCCTTCTCTCTGGACGGGTGGCTGGTCAGGTTTTCCTGCACCAATGGCTTCGAGGGACGAATGAATGTACGGGCCGGATCCGGAGGGATCAAGCGAAGAACCCGGGAAGGGGGGCCTCGAGACGGTGCGTCGCCCCGGGGCCTCCCGGAGCCGCCGCCGACCCGCGGGGGCCTGCATATCTCACCAGCCTCTGCTGCGGCAGCGGCGAGCCCGGTGAGCAATGCAGGCTAGGTGTGGAGTTCGACGACGTCCCCGTCGGCGACGGGATGGTCGGTCCCCACCTGCTGGCCGTCGAACTGACCGCTCCCCCACACCCGCGCGAACTTCAGCGATTGGGCGAGGTCCCGGTGCACGAGGCGGGCGACGTCGAGCACGGTCTCCCCGAGGCGGACCGTGTAGGGGCGGGCGGTGTCCGGGGGCTTTCCGGGGATCTTGGTGTAGACGCGGACGACACCCAGTCCGTGGAACAGCAGAGGGCCGAGCGCGTCCAGGCCCTGCCCGGTCTTCGCCGAGACGGCGATCGCGGGGTAGCGGACGCCGAGCAGCTCCTCGAGGACTTGCACCTCTTCGGGATCGGGATCGAGGTCGCTCTTGTTGGCGACGAGCAGGGTGGGCAGGTAGATGCGAAAGGGGTCGACGTCTTCGGGGTCCGCGGGATCGGGCGGCGGCTCCCCGTCGCCATCCCCGTTCCCGCCCGGCCCCGCTCCCGTCGGCGGGTGGGGCCATCGCTCCGCGAGCGTGACGCGCCTCTCGTCGAGCCGCTTCCGTATGGCGGGGATGTCGTCCAGGCACTCGGGGTCGCTCAGGTCGACGACGAGCAGCGCGGCGTCACTCGGCTGGAGCGCGTTCACGTACCAGCCCTCCATGTAGTCGGCGGAGACAGGCGGCAGGTCGACGAGCTGGAAGTGGATGTCCTCGAAGGGGAGCATTCCGGGAATCGGAAACCGCGTGGTGAACGGATACGGGCCGATCTCCGTGTGGGCGCCCGTCAGTCGGGCGAGGAGGCTCGACTTGCCCGCGTTCGGGGGACCGATCAGGCTCACCTGGGCCGCACCCTCCGCCCGGATCACCTGCGGGGGCCCGGTGCGCGCGCCCCCCTTCTTCGGACCGGCCAGGTCTTCGGAGAGCTGCTTGATCCGGGTCTTGATGTCGGCCTGGAGGTGCTCCGTTCCCTTGTGCTTGGGAATGGTGCGCAGCATTTCCCGCAGACAGCGCAGACGTTCCTGCGGCTCCCGGGCTTTCTTGTACTCCGCCTCCGCCTGGCGGTACTCGGGCGTGACGTTGGTGGGCATGGCTCCGTTCTATCGGAACCGGGACTTGGCCCGTCCGAAGGTCTCGGATTCGACTGCGGTCGGATCGGGTCCCCGCACCGCGACCACCGTGACCCGGAATCGGAGATCCGTCGGTCCCGGGTTGTGGCAGCTCGACCATTCGCCCTGAAGCGTTCGACCGACGAACCGTACCTCGATCGCGGAGGACGGAGGCTGATAGTCGCAGATCGCGGCTTCGAGGGCCACGGTCCAGAAGAGCTCACCATCGAGCGCGACTCTTCCGTCGCTGTCGAACGCGGGGAGGGGAATCACCTCGCCGTCCGAGAGCACGTGCTGCTCCACCTTGACCTCCCCGGTGCCGGGAGTCGAGGGAAGGGTTCCGTAGATTTCCGTGACGACGTGCCGGACGCCGACCTCGGTGGTGCAGAACGGCGTGTCGATGACCCACACGTCGAAGGCCCCGGCCTGGGACGGTACGAGAAGCGTCGTCGTGAAGATTAGGGCGAGGGCGGGCTGCGAAACGAGCACTCGACGCATGATCCTGGACTCCTTCGAGAGCGGGCGAACCGGAGCCTTCGCTCTCCGCCGGCCGCGGATCGGCCGGTGGAAAGAGGAGGCCCCCTTCCACGGTCTCCCCTAGTGTGCCAGCCATCCCGGGGTGGCGGCAACGTGTAGCGGGCCTTCGCGGCTCCCGGACCGAGGCGCGGGAGGCCGGCGCCGGGGCCCCGCGGTCCGAGGCGTTCGCAAATCCTTGGCCGATCCTCGCCGAGACCGGGGATCGATCGCACAAACCCTTGATTTCCGGCCCCTTGAACGGCGCCTTGCCGATCGGGCGGGACGTTTTTCTCCTCGGACCCGGCGTCTTCCGATATCTTGGTCCACCGACGAAACCCGGCCGCAGGCACGGCTGCAGATCGAGTGACCGCGGCCCCACTTCCCCTTCCGGAGAGCACTCGTGAAGCGACTGATGTCCGGAAACGAGGCGATCGCCCGCGGGGCCTGGGAGGCCGGCGTCCATTACGCCACCGGCTATCCGGGGACGCCCAGCACCGAGATCCTCGAGACCCTCTCCACCTATTCCGACATCGAGGCCGAGTGGTCGACGAACGAAAAGGTCGCGTTCGACGTCGGGATGGGGGTCTCCCTGGCCGGCCGGCGGGCTCTCATCACGATGAAGCACGTCGGGCTCAACGTCGCGGCCGACTCGTTCATGGTCTTCCCGTACTCCGGCTGCATCGGGGGGTTCGTCGTCGTCTCGGCGGACGACCCCGGAATGCACTCGTCCCAGAACGAGCAGGACAACCGCTACTTCGCGAAGTTCGGAAAGGTCCCGCTGCTCGAGCCCGCCGATCCGCAGGAGGCGAAGGACTTCGTCGCGATCGCCTTCGAGCTCTCCGAACGCTATGAGACTCCCGTCCTGCTGCGCACGACGACGCGGATCTCGCACACGAAGGGGGTCGTCGAGCTGGGCGTACCGGTCTCGGTCTCCAAGAAGATCTATCAGACCGACATCCCCCGTTTTCTCGTCCCCCCCTTCGCGCGCGGCCGCCGCCCCCTCGTCGAGGAGCGCCTCGAGCGGCTCCGGGAGGCCAGCGAGGCCTTCGAGTTCAACCGCGTGGAGGAGGGGGATCCGAAGGTCGGAGTGATCGCGAGCGGCGTCGGCTACCAGTACGCCCGGGAGATCCTGCCCGAGGCGACGTTCCTCCGGCTGGGGATGTCGTTTCCGTTTCCCGTCGAGAAGGCGCGCGCCTTCTGCGAGCGGTTCGAAAACGTCCTCGTCGTCGAGGAGGGTGAGCCGTTCTTGGAGGAGCAGCTCCGGGTCCACGGCATCACGAACCTCACGGGCAAGGACAGGATTCCCAAGATGGGGGAGCTGAATCCGGAGATCCTGGCGGAGGCGCTCCAGTCGGCCTCCGTTCCCGAGAGCTACGCGTCGGAGATTCCCATTCCCCCTCGCCCCCCGATCTTCTGCCTGGGGTGTCCGCACCGGGGCGTCTTCTACGCCCTGCAGAAGATGATGAAGTCCAACGTCGTGGCCATGGGTGACATCGGCTGCTACACGCTCGGCGGCCTTCCCCCCTATTCCTCGATGCAGACTTCCTTCTGCATGGGAGCGAGCGTCGGAAACGCGGTCGGCTTCGCCATCGGCGAGGGAGACGGGGAAAACGGAGGAGGCGCCTTCCCCGTCGGCATCATCGGGGACGGCACGTTCCTGCACGGCGGGATACCCGGCCTGATCGACATGGTCTACAAGAAGAGCCGCGCCACGCTCGTCATCTGCGACAACTCGACGACGGCGATGACCGGGCAGCAGGAGAACCCCTCCACCGGTCGGGACATCCGGGGCGCGTCCGCGCCCCAGGTCGATCTCGTCAAGCTCCTGGAGTCGATCGGCGTCGAGTTCATCCGCGTGATCGATCCCTACGACATCCAGAAGCTCCGCAAGACGCTGCGGGAGGCCGTCCGGCATCCCGGCCCCTCGGTCGTGATCACGCGCCGGTCCTGCCTGATGATCCGGGAGGAGCGGGAGAAGCGCCGCGAGCCGATCGGATTCAACGCCGAGGACTGCAACCTGTGCAAGGTCTGCTACGAGTTCGGCTGTCCCGCCATCGAGTGGGACGACGCGAAGGGTCCGATCATCGACGAGCTCCAGTGCGTCGGCTGCGAGGTGTGCGCCACCATGTGCGGGCCGGGGGCGCTCTTCGGGGAGTCGCCGGAGGGGGCCCTCGCGGTGCGGAACGCGGGGAGGGCGGAAGCGAAGGGACGGTCGACGTGAGCTCGAAGACGACGAACGTCCTCATGGCCGGAGTCGGGGGACAGGGCGTGCTCCTGGTCAGCGAGACGCTCGCCCTGGCCGCGATGACCGAGGGGTTGATGGTGAAGCAGTCCGAGGTGCACGGCGTGGCCCAGCGCGGCGGGAGCGTGGCGAGCCACGTCCGCTTCGGGCCCCGCGTGGCGTCGCCACTCATCCGGTGCGGAGAGGCCGACGTGCTGTACGCCGGCGAGCGACTGGAGGCGTTGCGTTACGCGCACTACGTACGGCCGGGTGGCGCGGTCGTGATGGACGACCGCGCGATCCGACCGGTCCAGCTTCCGGGTGCCGCCGAGACCACCTATCCCGAGGGGGTGCCCGCCTTCCTCCAGGGAAAGGGCTACGACGTCCTCGCGGTCGGAGCCGTCGGGGCCGCGGTGGAGCTGGGAGAGAAGCGCTGCGCCAACGTCGTCCTTCTCGGGGCCGTCTCGACCCGTCTCCCCCTGAGCGACGAGTCGTGGAAGACCGCTTTGGAGCAACGCCTTCCCGCCAAGATCCTCGACCTCAACCTGAAGGCGTTCGAGACCGGACGACGGCTGGCGGCGCAGGTTTGCGGGTGAGTCGGCGGGAGGCTCGCGCCGGACTCACACTGGGAGTGCCTTTCCTCTCGACGGCGGGAGGGGGTGGTCCCGCCGGCAGAACGCGAAGAGGACTCCTGTCGGAACCAAGAGACTCCGGTCGATGCGGCCGCCGTCAGACAAGGAAGCCTCCGGAGATCCCGGTGCGGTTCAGTACCCACAATCGACGCGAGGCGGTCGGCACACGCCTCAACCGGAGGGTCCCATGATCCGACGCCGTCCTCAGGTGTTTCGCACCGTTCTCCGCCCGCTCGCCGTGGCGATTGCCTGTCTGCCGTGGGCTCTCCTCATCCCGCCCGGCGCCGCCGCCTTCGAGTTCCGCCCGGATGCCGACCTCGATGCGACCATCCCGACACCCGAAGCCTTCCTCGGGCACGCCGTGGGAGATCGCCCGATCCGTCACGCCGAGGTGACCCGCTACCTCGAGGTCCTGGCCGAGGCCTCGGATCGGGTGGAGCTTCGTGAGTACGGAAGCACGCACGAGGGACGCCGGCTCGTCTATGCGGTGATCGCCCTCCCCGAGCGGATCGCGCGAATCGACGAGATCCGCGCCGAGCGGGACCGCTACGCGGACCCGCGACTCACTCCGGATCCGGAGACCGGGGCCGCGACCCTTCCCGCCGTCGGCTGGATGGCCTACTCGATCCACGGGGACGAGCTCTCCTCCACCGACGCCGCGATCCAGCTCGCCTACGAGCTCGCGGCGGGCCGGGACGCCGCGGTGACCGCCATCCTGGACAGCGTGATCGTGATCGTCGACCCGCTCCAGAATCCCGACGGGCGCGAGCGCTACCTCTCCCAGCTCGAGTTCCTGAACGGCGTGGTGGAGAACCCGGATCCCGCCAGTCTCCATCACACGGCCTTCTGGCCGTGGGGTCGCGGCAATCACTACCTCGCCGACCTCAATCGCGACTGGTTCCCCCAGGTCCATCCCGAGAGCCGGGCCCGGATCGCCGCCCTGCGCGAGTGGAAGCCGCAGCTCGTCGTGGACTCGCACGAGATGGGCACAGCCTCCACCTATCTCTTTCCCCCCCCTCGAGCACCCTTCAATCCTCACATGCACGGCTGGTTCTGGAAGTGGCTCGACCGCTTCTCCGCCGACCACGCGGCCGCGTTCGATCGTCACGGTTGGAGCTACTACACGAGAGAGTGGAACGAGGAGTGGTTCCCCGGGTACGGCTCGAGCTGGGTGGCCTTCCAGGGCGCGATCGGAATCCTGTACGAGCAGTCGAGCACGAGCGGGCGGGTCGTGAAGCGGCCGGACGGCATGGAGGTGGACTTTCGAACGGCCGTGCACCACCAAATCGTGAGCTCACTCGCGAACCTGACGACGCTGGCGCACGAACGCCGCGCGATCCTCCTCGACTACCACCGGGGTCGCCGGGAGGCGGTGGAGCGCGGAAGGCGCGGGGACCTGCGCGCGCTCCTCTTCGCCCCCTCGCCGAACGTCGACCGGATCCACCGGCTCGCCGCGGTTCTCGAAAACCAGGGCGTCGAGGTGCACCGCGCCGCGGAGGCGTTCTCGGCGAGCGACCTGCACGATGTCTGGGGCGAGGAGAAATCGATCGAGCTCCCGCCGGGGACGCTGCTCGTCCGGCTCGACCAGCCGTTGGAACCCCTGATCCGCGCGACGGCGGAGTTCCACACGCAGATGTCCGACAGCTTCCTCTCGAGCGAGCGCGAGCAGCTGGAGACCCGCAACGAGACACGCCTCTACGAAGTGACGGCCTGGTCGCTGCCGGTCGCGTACGGCGTGGAGACGTACTGGACGGGACGTATCCCGAGCGCTGGCTGGGAGCGAGTGGGTCCGCCGCCGGCCGATTGGATCACGTCGATCGTTTCCGAGGGTCCGTTCCCGTCCGGAGGCTCGCCCCCCGGACTTGAGGGCGACTGGCCCGCCTACGCGATCGTGGCCCACGCCGGTCAGGAAAAGGTCCTCGCCGCGGCGGCGCGGCTGATGGACTCGGGCTTCTCGGTGCGCGTGGCGGAGGAGGAGTTCCGGGCCGGCGGCGTCGACTACCCGCCCGGCACGATCCTCCTGCGCCGGGAGGCTAATGCGGACTCGCTCGCGGACGTCGTACGCCGCGTGGCCGAGGAGACGGGCACGCGTTTCCGCACGGTCGCATCGGCGCGCAGCGAAGCGGGTCCCGATCTCGGCGGGGACAAGTTCCGAACGCTCGTGCCCCCGCGAATCGCCATTCTCGCGGGGACCCCCCTCAGCACGAGCCAGTACGGCTCGGTGTGGCACCTGTTCGACCGCGAGCTCGGCCTGCGGGTCAGCTCGCTCGACGTCGCCCGCGTGGCCTCCACCGACCTGCGCCGGTACAACGTGCTCATCCTCCCTCCGGCCTGGGGAGGTCGGAGCCCCTACCGGCGCGCGCTCGGTCACGACGGAGTGGAATCGATCCGTGAGTGGGTCGAGGACGGCGGCACGCTCGTCGGCATGTCCACCGGGGCCGCGTTTCTCGCCGATTCCTCGAGCGCCTTCTCCCGGGTGCTGCTGCGCCGTCAGGTGACCGAGAAGCACCCCGCACCGGAGCGGGGCATACCCTACGCGGTCGGCCGGCGGCTGTACCTGAGCGAGGCGATGGGGCTGGACGACGAGATCGACGAGGGATCTCCTCCCGAACTGCCGGAGGCGTTCGGGGTGCCCGGCCCCGGCGACCCCGTGATCGGTCCGGGGGCGAGGGCCTTCGCGGCCGACGTCGGGGAGCGAAGCCGGGCCGAGAACACCCGACCGACGTCCGACGCCGACGACGCCGAGGGCGAGGCGGCGACGACGCCGGAGAAGCCGGATGCCGAGACGCTCCTGAGCATCGACGAGCGCCTCCGCCGCTTCCGGCCGCGGGGTGCGATTCTCCGCGTGGATCTCGACCCGCGCCGCTGGCTCGCGTTCGGTCTCCCCGAGCGGGTGGCGGCGACGGTGCACACGTCCTACGCCTACCTGGCGAGCGATCCCGTGGAGACGGTCGGTCGCTTCGCCGGCTACGACGAGCTGCACGTCTCGGGGCTTCTCTGGCCGGAAGCCGCCGGACGTTGGGCCCACACCGCGTATGCGACGCGGGAGGCGAAGGGGCGGGGCCAGGTGATTCTCTTCGCGGGCAACCCTGTCTTCCGAAGCTACTTCCTCGGGACGCGCCGATTGCTTCTGAACGCCGCGATCCTCGGACCGGGGATGGGCGCCGCCGCGGAGCCTCCGTACTGAGTAACGCCGCACTGCGGCCGGCAGACGTCGGAGACGGGACCGTCAGCGCGTGAGATCGTCACCCCCCTCCGCCGCCGCGCGTTGGAGCTGGTCCCAGACCAGCTCGGCGGCAAGATGCATCCCCAGGCGCACGGCCCGTGGGTCCGGATCGAAGTCGCCCCGATGGAGACTCATCTCACGATCGGGCCGTCCGACCCCCAGCCGGAATTGGAACGCGGGCACCTCCTTCCCGTAGCGCGAGAAGTCCTCTCCGCCCATGGGGGAGTCGTAGAGGATCTCGTTGTCCTCTCCCAGGACGCGACGGAAGACCTCGCGGCACTCGGCCACGAGCCGGGGATCGTTGTGGCCCGCCGGCGTGCCGAAGTAGTACTCCAGCCCGGGATCGGGCGCTCCCGCGGCGGCGGCGAGTCCCGACACGGTACGCTCGATCTTCTGTTTCAGCGCCTGCCGGGTCTCCTCGTCATGGCTGCGCACGGTGGCCTCGATGAGCACCTCGTCGGGGATCACGTTGCTCTTCGTGCCTCCCTCGATCCGGCCCACCGAGATGACGCAGTGCCGGTTCACGTCGATCTCCCGGGTGACGATGGACTGGAGCGCGAGCACGATTCGGGCGGCCAGGGTCACCGGATCGATGGTCCGGTGCGGGCGGGCTCCGTGTCCCCCCTCCCCGACCACACGCAGAAGGAAACCGTCCACGTTCGCCGTGGACGGACCCGGACAGGATCCCACCTGGCCGAAGGGAATCGTGGGGTGCACGTGGATCGCGAGCGCGCAGCGGGGCCGTCGGTCGCCTTCGAAGAGACCCGCCTGCAACAGCTGCTCCGCTCCCGCGCCGACCTCCTCGGCGGGTTGCCCGATGAACAGGACGCGGCCGGGGAGCTCCTCTCGAACCTCGGAGAGGAGCCGCATCATCCCCACGGCCACGGCCATGTGCATGTCGTGACCACAGGCGTGCATGACCCCCGTGGAGCGGCCGTTGGACAGCGTGTCCCGGGCGGTGCTCGCGTACGGAAGCCCCGTGGTCTCCGTGATCGGCAGACCGTCCAGGTCGGTCCGCCAGGCCACGGCGGCCCCCGGGCGGCCTCCCTCGAGCCATGCGACGACCCCGGTTCCCCAGTCTCCCTCGACGAGCTTCACGCCGGGGATGGCGGTGAGCGTTCGCGTCAGATGGCGCCGGGTCTCGTGCTCCCGGCCGGAGAGCTCGGGGCGCTCGTGCAGGTACCGAAGCAGCTCGAGCGTATCGTGCTCGAACCGGGAGGCGAGGGCCCCGAAGTCGGGCGTGTCGTCTGCGAGTGCAGGCGAGAACGGCGGCCCCAGAAGGCCGGCAATCAGGAAGACCCGGGCGATCGATCGTGGCTCCACGGACGTCTCCTTCCGTCAGGGCGGGGTCGGCGTGATCTTCGGCAGGATTGTAGATCGAGTCGGTCGGTACGGGTGGCAGAAACCGGCGGCGTGATTCTCGGCTTCTGCTAGAATCCGGCTCCTGCTCTCCCGTACCGTTCACCGGTCTACCCCGGAGGTTTCCATGCTCCCCTCGCGATCGCTGTGCTGCTCACTTGCGCTCTGCCTCGTAACGTCGGTTGCCGGCCCGGGGTCCGCCGCCGCCGATCTGATCGTGGACGGGGACTTCGAATCGTGCCGGAAAGGCGCGGAGCTTCGCCGCGACGCGAAGGGTCAGGACTGGTACGAGAGCCGGCGCGACGGCGACGGCCGAGGTCTGCTGAAGCTCAGCACGCGATCGATCGGCGGCAACGACACGCGCAAGGCGATGATCAAGGGTGATGTCGACCTCAACACCTACCTCAGCCAACGATTCCCCGAGGACCTGACGGAGGGGTTCGTCGTTCGCTACGACATCTTCATCCGCGAGATTTTTCCGGACGACAATCGCTCGGCCTTCTTCTTCCTCGGCGGGATCAAGGACAAGAAGGGCGGGCCGAACTCGACCGCATCCGAGCGCTTCGTCTTCCTCGGCTTCGAAAACGCCGACGAGGAGGGCAAGCTGAATCTCTTCGCGCGCGAGGGGAAGTCGGGCTGGGGCGACCGAACCGTGGCCGCGACCGGCCTCCCCCGCGAGACCTGGCTCACGATCATCGTGCGGGTCCACCCTGAGGACTGCATCTACGAGGTCCAGGTCGCGGGTGCAACCGACTGGGTCCCGCTGGACTGCTTCAAGCACAAGGGGAAATCGCCGAAAGAGCTCACGCACCTCAGCTTCGCGTCGTGGAACGACGGAGCCGGCACCTTCTACGTGGACAACGTGTCGGTCACGACGGAGTAGCGTGAGGGGGATCGCGTGCCCGCGAAGCTCGGCCTGAGTCGCCGTGCCTACGTCCCGCTGAAGGCGGGGGAGACGTATCGATCGTGGGTCCCCCCGACGGACGCGCCGGCCGAGTTCACGCTGAAGGCCGCCGCGTTCGGGATCGTGTTCGGCGTGGTGTTCGGAGCCGCGAACGCCTACCTGGGGCTACAAGCCGGGCTCACGATCTCGACGTCGATCCCGGTGGCGGTCATGACGGTCGCGGCGTTCCGGGTCGTGGCCGGACTGGGCGGACGCGGCACGATCCTCGAGGCCAACACCTCGCAGACCATCGGGTCGGCCTCGAGCTCCGTGGCGAGCGGCGTGATCTTCACGCTGCCGGCCCTGTTCCTGTGGGGCATGGCGCCCGGCCTGTTGCAGATGACGCTGCTCGCAATGTGCGGCGGGTTCCTCGGCGTCCTGTTCATGGTCCCGCTGCGGCGCCTTCTCATCGAGCGAGAGCACGGGAACCTTCCCTACCCCGAGGGCACGGCGTGCGCCGAGGTGCTCGTGGCCAGCGAGATCGGGGGTGGCAAGGCGCGCGGCGTCTTCATCGGGCTCGCGGGCGGGGCGCTCTTGAAGACCCTCACGACCTGGATGCGCGTCCTCCCCGATACGATCACGGTCGCCATCCCGGGACTCAAGAAGGGACAGCTCGGTTGCGACATCTCGGCGGCGCTGTCCGGAGTCGGGTACATTCTGGGGCCGCGCGTGGCTCTGGTGATGGTGGGCGGCGGGCTGCTCTCGTGGCTCGTACTCATTCCCGCAATCGCCGCCTGGGGTGAAGCCCGCGCCGTGCCGCTGTTCCCCGAGACCGTCGACCTCGTTCGCGACATGCCGCCCGGACGTCTCTGGACTCGCTACGTGCGCTACATCGGCGCGGGGGCCGTGGCGACCGCCGGAATCATCACCCTGCTGCGGAGCATCCCGGTGATGGTCGAGAGCTTCCGGGTCGGTGCGGCGCACCTCCGGGCGCGGGTCGGAGCGGAAGCGATGGGAGCGCGGACGGGCGGACCGGCGGCCGCCGTCTCCCTGCCGAGAACGTCCCGCGACCTGCCTCTGCGCATCGTCGGAATCGGGGTGGTGCTCGTGGCGCTCGTGCTGGCCGGTGTGCCGGCGGTCTTCGGGACGCTTGGCGGCTTCGGACTGCGCCTCGTCGCCGCGACCTGCGTCGTCGTGTTCGCATTCTTCTTCGTGACGGTGGCGTCGCGCATCGTGGGGCTCGTCGGCGTCACGTCGAATCCCACGAGCGGCATGACGATCGCCGCGCTTCTCGGCACATCGGGAATCTTTCTCGTCATGGGCTGGACCGACGCCGTCGGCAAGGCCACCGCCCTCACCGTCGGGTGCGTGGTCGCCATCGCGGCCTCCATCTCGGGGGACACCTCACAGGATCTGAAGACCGGATTCCTGCTCGGCGCGACGCCGCGTCGGCAGCAGACGGGCGAGCTGATCGGCGTTCTCACCTCGGCGACGTTCGTGTGCCTGTCGGTGCTTCTGCTGGCGAAGACGTACGGCTTCGGGTCCGCCGACCTGCCCGCGCCGCAGGCGACGCTGATGAAGCTCGTGATCGAAGGCGTGCTCGACCGGCAGCTCCCGTGGGCACTGGTCGGAATCGGCGTGGGAATCGCGCTGGTTTGCGAGCTATCGAGGATCCCGTCGCTTCCGTTCGCGGTCGGCGTCTACTTGCCGGTGTCGACCATGATGCCGGTCTTCGTGGGCGGCGCCGTTCGCTGGTGGCTGGAGCGGTCCGCGGCGTCGACGGAGAGAAGGGTCGATCGGCGCGAGCGCGGGGTGCTGCTCGGCAGCGGATTCGTCGGCGGCGAAGGGCTGCTCGGCGTCCTCATCGCCGCGCTGGCGTTCCGAACCGGAGAGAAGCCGGCCGGATTCGGGCACGACTGGATGGGCCCGGACTGGGTCGTGACCCTTGTCGGAGTGGCGGCGTACGCGCTTTTCCTGGCGGCCTTCGTGCACAGGGTGCGGCGGTAGAAACGCGTTCCGATGGCCTCCCGGCTGTGCCATCATCGCGGAGAGCCTTCCCGTTCACCGCCGCGGTCTCCGGAGAGCGTCCCTCGGGAGAGCCCACCCGGGAGTTCCGCATGAGTCGACTGAGCGCCGCTACGTTCGCTACTGCCCTCGTCCTCTTCCCCGTCTCCCCGCTCTCGGCCCGGGGCACCGTGATCGAGGACTTCGAGACGGGGACGGTCGACCTGGTCGGATACCCCAACCAAGACCACGACCCCACGGCCTGGGAAGTGACCTCGGCCAACACCTACGGCGGAACCTCGTACGCGCTGCGCATCCACGGCAACTCCTGGAAGTTGCAGAGCGTGGCGCCGGTCACGCTCGATCACGGCACGGTCTGGCAGGTGGCGGCCTACATCGAAGATCTCGGGGAGATGCAGGCCTTCGGAGTGAGCGACGGGGTCAACGAGCTCCTCTACACGTTCGCGGGCAGTCAGCTTCCTCAGACGGAGAAGTGGTGGACCGTGTACCAGGGGGCCTTCCCCCGCGAGGTGTGGTTCGCCTACCTCCTGCCGCTGGGCCGGGACTGGCACACGACCTACGGCTACCTCCCGACCGTGACCCATCTGATCTACGTCAACGACGATGACGGGGGAGGCAGTACCGGCGCCACCGTCTTCGACGAGATCATCGACGTGACCGACGATCTCCCCGTTCCCCCCGCCGTCACCATCGAGTACACGGTGGAGAGCACGCAGCGTGTCGCGGCGAACCTTTTTCGGGCCACGATCCAGTTCTACGGGTACGTCTTCGATCCCGATTCGAACACCCACGAGTTCCACTGGGATTTCGGCGACGGGGCCACGAGCGCCGAGCAGAACCCCGGCCACGAGTTCCTGGTCGAGGCCGACCACACCTACACCGTCGGGTTCACGGCGTGGGATCCCGACGGGTTGGCGGGACACGACACGTGTCAGGTCACGGTGGAGCCGGGTCCGGGTGATCCGCCGGCCACCGTGAACTTCGTCGGCGACGTCATGACGGCACGGTCGTACGAGGTTCCGGGCGGCATCATCGACACGTACGGCGTCGAGTCCATCTTCGAGCCCACGCTCTCCATCTTCGGAGAGGCGGCGGACGTGAACGTCTGCAATCTGGAGTGCCCGTTCACCGATCGCGGCAGCCCCCATCCCACGAAGAGCGTCGTCTTCCGGGCCCGTCCCGAGAACATCGCGGGCGTTCACTATGCCGGCGTCGACCTCGTCTCGCTCGGAAACAACCACATCATCGACTACGGTGAGCCCGGCATGCTCCAGACCCAGTCGCTTCTGGACTCTCTGGAGATCCGTCACTCGGGAGCGGGCACCAATTCGTACTTCGCTCTCCAGCCGACCTTCTGGACCGAGCAAGGGATACGGATGGCGTTTCTCGGCCAGTGCAACCGGACCGGGCGGCAGTGGAATTACCAGCCCTTCCTGGACGCCGGCTACGTCAAACCGGGCTTCGCCTATTTCCTCCCGCCGAACCTCGAAGGCGTCCTCGCCGAAACCGGGAACCTGGCGGACATCGTCGTTCTCCAGACGCACAGTGGGGACGAGTACGAGACTCAACCGCCGGATCAGGATCCGAATCGTCCGGCCCCGGTGGAAGCGGTCGAGATCGAGGCCGACGATCCCGACTTCCGTTTCCCGATCGAGCCCACGCCGGGCGACCGGGAGTTGCGGCGGATGGCGTTGGACCTCGGCGCCGACGTGCTCATCAACCATCACCCGCATGTCCTGCAGGGATTCGAAGTCCACCAAGGCAAGTTGATCGCTCACAGTCTGGGAAACTTCGTCTTCGACCTCTACTACCCGGAGACGATGCCCACCCTCGTCCTGACGCTCGAGGTGGTGAAGACGGGCATCGTCGGCTACACGTTCGTTCCGGCCTGGATCGATGACTACGTGCCGCAGCCGGCGTCGGGCACGTTGGGCCGGGAGATCATGGATCGCATGGCGGATTACTCCCGCCCGATGGATGCGCTCGTGGCGGTGGACCCCGTGAACGGCTCGGCCCGCATCCATCTCGGCCGGGAGACGGCCGACTCCTCCCTCAGCGCCGTCGCGACGACGGCGCCGCTCGTGATCGAGAGCGGCTATCGCATTTCCCCTCCCGTCGAGCTCGCGGGCGTGGGCAATCTCTCGCGGATCCTGTCGGTGAGCGGTCCGGGAGTCGTCGATTGGGAGGTCCGCTGGGGACGCGAGATCCTCTGGCACGGGGGCTTCGAGGACGAGGGGGCGACGTTCTGGGACGACAACACCGAGGACGAGTGGCTCGACGACACCGTGTCCTGGGCCGGAGTGCGATCGCTCGCGCTTCGACGCGACGCGGGGGATCCCGAGCGCGTCGGCACCGACCTCGAGAAGCACCTCCCCTGCGACCCCGGAAAGCGCCACACGGCTCGGGGCCACGTGAGAGCCGACAACGCAGCCGACGCGGTCCTCATGGCGCGCTTCTACTCCGGACGCTACAGCTCGACTCCGCTCAGCAGCACGGACGTCGGATCGCGCGTCACCGGGACGCAGGACTGGATCGGAGTGTGGCAGAACCTGGAGACGCCGGGCAGCGGCACCTACTTCGAGGTTCGCTGTGAGAACGGCCCGCCCGCGTCGGGGACCGGCCACGCCTGGTTCGACGAGCTCGCGTTCGTCGAGTGGGAGCCGTGGGTGCCGGCAAAGGGACCGATCGCCGTACCCTCTCCCAACAACTACCGTTTCGTGCAGATTCGCAGCGTCGACCCCGCGGCCATAACGGTGACCGTGAGATATCAGGAGACCTCGTACGCCGGGAACCCGACGTCGGCGCCCGGTCCCGTGATCGTCGCCGGTTCCCGGCCGATGCTGCGCAGCTTCCCCAATCCGTTTCGCACCGGGACGACGGTCGAGCTCACGCTTCCGCGGAGCAGCGGACCGGTGCCCGTCCGTCTCGACGTCTACGATATTCGGGGTCG
The DNA here is from genome assembly GCA_025774805.1 of bacterium. Taxonomy (GTDB): domain Bacteria; phylum ARS69; class ARS69; order ARS69; family ARS69; genus JALGZR01. Next base: position 31,140 of record JALGZR010000022.1, on the reverse strand, counting down.
ACGGGTGGCGAGCCTCTTCAAAGGACGCCTCGTCGGCGGCGTCCCGCACCCGTTCTCCTGGAACGGGACCGACGTACGCGGCCGTACCGTCGCGAGCGGAGTCTACTTCACGCGAGCCGAAGCGGGCGGGCGGGTCGAGACAAGGAAGCTGCTGTTGCTCCGCTGACCGGGACAGCGCTGCCCGTCGTGGGACACATCCTTACGTGGAGCGAGATCGGTGTGGGCGAAGGCAATACCTCCGCCCGACGTCAGGACTCCTCGAGTCTCGCAACGGCGTCGGCAAGCTCCGACCGGGTCACGCCCTGGAGCCCTCCGCGGTTCAGGAGCGCCTTCGCCTCCTCGAGACCTCGGTCGGGATACCCGAGATTCTCGAGAATCTCGATTCGCATGAATCTCGGCCGGTCGTTCGTGCCCGCGAGCCGGATCGCGTCGTCGATCAGGCGTAGCGAGCGCTCCTCGTCCTCATCGGAACGCGCGAGATGGGAGAGCGTCAACGCCAGGTTCGAGATGATGTGAATCGCGTCCGGATTCGCCTCGTAGGCCAACTCGTAGAGCTCGAGCGCCTGTTCGTGACGTTTCTGGTCCGTGAAGAGGACCCCGAGGTTGAAAGGGTGATCCTCGATGTCCGGCTCGGCGGCCATCAGCTCGCGGAGGATCTTCTCCGCCTCCCCCGTGCGACCGGCCTGGGCGAGAGCCTGCGCGTAGACGGGACCCGGCTTCGGTCCGGTCGGATCGCGAAGCACCTCCATTTCGTAGAGCTGACGCAGCTCCTCCAGTCCTTCATCGTGCCTCCCGAGCCCCACGAGTGATCGGGCTCGGAGCGAGCGCGCAGCGGGATTCCCCTCGTCCTGTTCCAGGACCCGCTCCGCTCCCTCGAGGGCCTTCCGCAGCTTGCCCGAGTTGAAATCGCCGCGCACGAACTGGATTTGCTCCAGGACGCCGATCATGTCCCTGGGATTCTTGCCGGTGTACTGCGGGCGCGTCTTCCCGAACACGTACCCGAGGGCCTGAAGGGCCTCGACCTCCTCGCTGCTGAGCTGCTCCGCGGCCGATACGTTGCGGGCGCCGGAGAGAACGAGCTCCAGCTTCGCGTCGAGCTCGGCGGCAACCTCGGCCTCCGATTCGTGCAGGCTCGTCTCCTCGAGGGGATCCGCCTTCCGGTCGTAGAGCTCGGGTCGCGGCGCCCGGATCCACGTCCAGTCGTCCGTTCGGAGTCCGGCAAGCATCGACCATCCGTAGATGTCGGCCGGGTAGCGCGTCTCCGAGTAGGCGAAGCGATTCTCCGCCCTTCCCTCGAGAACGACCTCGAGAAGGCTCACTCCGTCGAGCTCCTCGGGCGGCTCAATACCGAGCAGGTCCAGAACCGTCGGAGCCACGTCGACGGCGGAGACGGTTCCGCCCACGCGAGTTCCCGCGGGCAGGACGCCCGGCGCGCGCAAGATCATCGGAATGCGCGTCGTGACGGGGTGGAGGAGAATGCCGTGGGTCGATTCCCCCTCGTCGAGGGCCTCCCCGTGGTCGGCGCAGAACACGACGAGCGTACGATCCCACTCGCCCGAGGAGCGCAGCGCCTCGAAGATCGGGCCGAGCGATGCGTCCGTATACGCGATCTCCCCGTCATAGGGTCGCAGCTTGTATCGCGTTTCGAACCGGCCGGGGGGCTCGTACGGCAGGTGAGGATCGAAGTAATGGACCCACAGGAAGAAGGGCCGGTCCTCGTCCCGCTCGGCCAGCCAGCCCAAGGCCTTTTCCGTGACCTCTTCGGCGGGGCGTTCTCTCTGCTGGTGCGCAGAGACGCGCGGCTGTCGGAATCGATCGTCGTACATGTCGAAACCCGGGCTCAGACCGAATCGCCCGTGGAGCACGTACGATCCGACGACGGCGGCGGTCCGGTAGCCCGCTTCGCCCAGTATCTTCGCCAGCGTGGGGACCTCCGACGGCAGCGAGTAGAGGCCGTTGTCGAGCACGCCGTGATTCGGCGGATAGAGCCCGGTCAAGAGGGTGGTGTGCGAGGGGAGCGTCAGCGGGGCGGACGCGAACGCGTCGACGAAGACGACTCCCTCCTCCGCAAGGAGGTCGAGATTCGGCGTCTCGGTGCCACGGTAACCGTTGAACCCGAGATGATCGGCCCGAAGCGTGTCGATGGTGATGAGGAGAACGTTCCAGCCGGCGAGATCGCCGGGTGAAGGTCCTCGCGCGCAGGACGCCAGAGTCAGTACGGTCAGGAGTGCGGCTCGCCGCACCGGACGAATGGCGGTCATCGAACTCGCAACGGATCGATTTCGGAGCACGCGGGGGGGGGCGGCACCGGCCCATCCCGGCTCGAAATCATGGGTACGGACAGCCGTCCGTCGAGAATAGTCACACCTCGGAGCGACTTTCCACCGCCGCAGCCGCCGCCGGGCCGGGTGAGTGCCCGGGTCGGCCCTAAAGGCGGATGCTCCTCCGTTCGGGCGGTATCTCTCCGCGCTTGGCGAAGATCCCGACGGAGAAATCGAGAAAGACGAGATCCCACTCGTGCTGCATCGTGAAGCCCCCCGTGACGAGGCTCACCGCCGGCCCCCTCTGCAGGATGATGTAGTCGGGATCGAGGACTCCGATCGCCTCGACGAGCGGCGGAATCCGTCCCATCGTCGCGCTCTCATTCCTCCTGAAGATCGCCTCCCCGAACACATCCGCTCGCCCGTCCAGAGAGACCCGGATCTCGGGATAGAATCGGTAGAGGAGTTCGTTGCCCAAGTTGTAGCTGTTGATGACCCTCCCTCGAATCCCGTTTGCCTCGATGTACTGGACCGCCCCGCGACTCATCACGATTCGCTCAGTACGGTAGTTCGCGACGGGGATTCCGCTCAGGGCGGCACACCCGCCGATCGCACCGACCAGGATCAACGTCGTGACGACGGCCAACCTCTTTCGGGCGGTGTCCCGGAGGACACGACCCTGAACCGCTTCGGCCAAAAACCAGGAGCACCCGATGGCGAAGAGGCTCATATGGCGGATCGCGGTGAACGCCATGTACCCGAACAACAGAAGGAGTGCCCAGGAGGCCAGGGAGATCCTCCTCCACGATCGAATTCCCGCCGCGACGCTCAGCAGAACCAACGCGCCGAGTGAGGAGCTTCGTACCGTAAGGATTCAACAGCACACAGAGGAGCCCGGCCAGAGCCGTCAACCCGTAGGGGGCGGCGGAACGGACCACTCCCCCGAGTGGGTTCGATTCCTTTTGACGGAGGGCCCGTCTCACGTCGCTCGCGGCGGACTCCGCGGCAAATGCGCCTCCGACCACGAAGAACAGGAGAAACGACCCGTGCATGTTCGCCCAGAGCGTGACCAGGGGCAGAGATCCGGCAAGATGGCGGAGCTTCGAGGAGCTCCGGTACTGAACGAACAGAGTCAGGACTCCCAGGAGGAAGAGGTGACCGAAGAGCTCTGCCCGGAGGGGAACGCGGGGGAAGATGATCGTCATGGTCAGTGTCGCAATGATGACCGACACGGTCCAATTCCGGCTCACCCGCTGGGAGAGGATGGCAATCATCGTGAACAGGGAGAGGACGAGGACGTGGCGCACCACGTGAAGTCCCGCCCTGCCCGTCCGCTCCTCCATCGCGAACAACAGGACGGAGAGAAGCCATTCGTGGGCGACGTAGGGGCGCTCGGCCGCGTCCGCGTACGTGAATACGGCGGTCTCCGGAACGCCGTTCCGGACGATGTATTCCCCCAGCTCCAGGTAGAGCGGATAGTCAGAACCCAGGTCCTTGTAGGACGCGGCGAGCGAGACCCAGAGGAGACACGCGACGAGAAGGAAGAAGAACGGGAGAGCGGTTCGCTCGCGGGGCTTGGCGGAGGGAGGCCTCGAGGGAACCATACGGTTAGCGCCGATCCGGGCGACGGGATCCGGAGTTCGCGGGAAGTCAGTCCGTCTCGATGCTAGCCTCGATCCGTCAGAAAATCTCGGCGAAAAGCGCTGGCGCTCGCATGATAGCATGCCATCCGCGGCGGATCCCCCCGCCGGCCGATCCCGATCCCTTCGTCCGCCGATTCCCTCGCCGGCCTCTTCCGAACGCCTTTACTCACCGCGATCTTTACTCTCGGCGAATCCGTTTCTAAAATAGAGGAAATCGGGGTCAGGTTTCGGGGTCGTGCGTCCTCCCGAGAGGGCCCAGCTCACGAAGAAGCATCCAAAGGGGGTAGGTCATGACGCGCCGTGCTCTGATCCTCAGTGTCCTCGGCAGCCTTCTGGCACCCACGTCAGGCCAGGGATACGGGCCGATTTCGACCGAGCCCGCTCCGGTCCCCCCTCCCCGGATCCAGGTCGTCGAATCGGACGATGGCGGTCTCCTTCTGGAATTCGAGCTGGACGAATGGGTGACGGAGTCGGTTTCGGTCGGTGGGACCGAGCTCCAGCGGGTCTCCATTCCGGGAGGTGCCTTCGTCGGAGAGCCGGGCGAGCCCGTCCTCCCGGTCTACCGCCGATTGCTGGCCGTTCCCGAGGGAGCGTCCGTCGAGGTCGAGGCCGTTCCGCTCGAGGAGGCGAGCGTGACCGGCTGCCGCCTGGTGACCGCCCCCGACGATTTCGAGGCCCGCCGCCCCGTCGCCGGCGACCTCGCCGTCCGCGCTCGCGACCGTTCCGGTCCGCTCGGCTTCGCCCAGGTGGGCGAGCCGGCGACTCTTCGGGATCTGCGGGTGGCAGACCTCACCCTCCGCCCGTTCCGGTACGACGCCGAGCGGGAGGTTTTGACCGTCGCCCGACGGATGCGCGTGAATGTCGATTTCGTGGACGGTCGGGAGCCGCCAACCGGGGAGACCCCCGCCCCGACGATTCCCCCCAGCTTCGATCGTCTCTACCGGGATCTGGTGATCGGCTATTCGCCTCCCCGGCGCGCGGGGACCATCGCGCCCGGTACGTATCTCGTCATCTGCCCGGACGACTCCACGATCGTCGACCTCCTCCTTCCCCTGTTGGAGTGGCGAACGCGCCAAGGCTCGCCGTCGCGTTTGGCCACGCTCGCCGAGACCGGGGCCACGAACAGCGAGATCAAGGACTACATCCAGGCGGTGTACGACGACCCCACGGTCTCGCTGGAGTACGTAGTGCTCGTCGGTGACGCCACGGGGCCCTATTCCGTTCCGACGTGGATCGAAACCGTCAGCGGCCACTATGGCGAGGGGGATCTTCCGTATAAGCAGCTTGCGGGCGACGACGTCCTCCCCGACGTGCACCTCGGCCGTCTCTCCGTCACGAATACGCTGACGCTCGAGCGCGTCGTCGCCAAGATCCTGGGTTATGAACTCACCCCGGAGATGTCCGATCCCGGCTGGTTCACGAGGTCGTGCATCGTCGGCGATCCGGATCCCTCCGGCACGAGCTGTATCGACGCCGGGCGGTGGGTGGCCCTGCGTCTGGCTGAGATCGGTCACACCGAAGCGGACACGATCTTCGCCAGCCCCTGGGTGAGCCAAATGACCACCGCCCTCAACCGAGGAGATACGGTCTTCGGCTATCGCGGTATCTACGGAATGAGTGGCTGGTCGAACGCGAGAACGTACTCCATGACCAACGGCTGGAAGATGCCGTTCTGCGTGATTCTCACGTGCGAGACGGGCTCGTTCGCGTCGGGAACCGCGCCGTCCGAGGCCTTCCTGCGGGCACCCGAGAGGTGGCATCGGGGCGATCGGACTCGCGACGGGTGGGACCCACACGCGCTACAACAACTGTCTCTACTTCGGGATCTTCCGCGGATTCACCCAGGAGCGTCAGCATCGAATGGGGGCGGCGCTGACCCGAGGCTGCCTGGAGATGTATCTCAACTACAACAGCTCCCAACCCTTCGTCGTCCAGAGCTGGTGCCATTGGGCCAACCTGATGGGGGATCCGGCCCTCGACGTCTGGACCACCTATCCCGAGTCGCTCGACGTGGTGCACCCGTCGAGCCTCCCCGTGGGCGCGAACGCGGTGACGACGACGGTCACGGCGGGGGGGGGTCCGCTCGAGGGCGCACAGATCTGCCTGTGGAAGGGAGAGGAGACCTATGTCGTCGGCACCACGGACGACCTCGGCACGGTCGAGCTGCCGATCGCCGCGACGACCCCGGGGGAACTGCTCGTCACGGTGACCAAGCACGACTACATGCCCTATCTCGCGACCGTTCCGGTCGGGGCCGAGAGCCTGTACGTCGGGTTTGCCGCGGCACTGATCGACGACGACTCGAGCGGCGAGAGCTCCGGCAACGACGACGGCGCGATCAACCCCGGCGAGACCGTGGAGCTTCCGGTCGAGCTGAGGAACTTCGGCGTTCAATCCGCCACCGACGTCGAGGCGACTCTCAGCAGTATGGATCCCTACGTCACGATCGGGGACGCCCAGGAGTCCTTCGGGACCCTCGCCGGTGGAGCCACAGCCTGGAGCTCGGACGACTTCGACTTCACGGTCGCGGGCGACTGTCCGCACAGCCACGTTCTCGCGTTCGGACTGGACATCTCCGCCGGGCAAGAGGCGTGGCATTCCCGGATCGAGCTCGTCGTGACCTCGGCCGAGCTGGTCGCGACCGGGACCACGGTCCACGACGGAGCCGATTCCCGCCTCGACCCGGGCGAGACGGCGGATCTGAGCGTCGCCCTCCACAACGGGGGCGGGGCCGCCGCTACCGCCTTGACGGGGATCCTCGTCTCTCTGAGCAGCTTCGTCACGGTCCGCGACTCGCTCGGAACCTTCGGAACCATCGGCGTGGATGGTGACGGCGAAAACACGGGCGACCCGTTCACGATCAGCGCCGACTCGAGCGCCTACGAGGGATACCCCGCTCACTTCCTCTTGATCGCCTCGTTCTCGGACGGTGCTCGCGACACCGCTCACGCTTCGCTCACGGTGGGTGAGCGTTCGGAGGTCGACCCCATCGGCCCCGATGGGCACGGCTATATCGCCTATGACGACACGGATACGACGTACTCGGAGGCGCCGATCTACAGCTGGATCGAGCTCGATCCGGTATACGGCGGCGACGGAGAGCTGATTCCGTTCGATGACGACAAGAAGTACGCGGATGAGTCGGTCGTCGTGGACCTTCCGTTCGCGTTCACGTACTACGGACAGTCGTTTTCCCAGGTGACGATCTGTACGAACGGCTGGATCGCGATGGGCTCGACTCCCCTCGTTGCCTTCCGGAACTGGACGATTCCCGGTGCCGGCGGCCCGAACGGGATCCTCGCGGTCTTCTGGGATGATCTCCGTCAAGACGAGTGGTCGAACGTCTTTCAGAAGTACGATGAGGCGAACCATCGATGGATCGTCGAGTGGAGCCGCATGATCAACAGCAGCGCTTACTATACCGAGACGTTCGAGGCCGTTCTCTACGACCCCGCATATCACCCGACGGAAGCGGGGGACGGCATCATCGTCTACCAGTACGAGACGGTGACCAATGCTGATCCCACGAACGGCTACGCCACCGCGGGGATCGAGAGCCCGGATCAATCGGATGGACTGCTGTACACGTACTGGAACGAGTACCCGGTGGGGGCCGCTCCGCTCACCGCGGGTCGCGCGATCCGGTTCGTCCCGACGATCGACGGCCCTCTGGGAACTCTCACGGGCGAGGTGACCAACGCCTCGACCGGGGGCTCGCCGGTCATCGGGGCTCACATCGAGGTCATCGGGGCCGGCCGGACCTTCGCCACCGGTGCGGGCGGCGTGTACAGTGGTCGGACCTCGCCGGGGACCTACACCGTCGTGGCCGCCCTTCCGGGCCTCCTTCCCGACTCGGCCTTCGCCGTGACCATCGAAGAAGATTCGACGACGTCGGTGGATTTCGACCTCACCGACGTCGCGCCCCCCGTGATCACGACGTCCCCCCACGGTTGGACCGACGACACCGTGGGGCCCTATCCGATCGCGGTGACGATCTCCGACGGTTCGAGCCTGGCGGAGAGCACCCTTTACTATCGAACCGGAGGAGGTGCCTTCACTCCGCTCACGCTCCAGCGACAGGTCGGGAACGAGTACCTTGCCGAGATCCCGGGGCAACCGCACGGAACCGTCGTGAAGTACTACGTGTACGTCCGGGACGATGCAGGCTTCGAGTCGGTGGACCCCCCGGGCGCGCCCGACTCGACCCATGCGTTCGCCGTCGCGCCCCGGGTCACGATCTTCGAGGACGACTTCGAGACGGACCAGGGCTGGACGGTCGGGGCGGCCGGAGACGACGCGATCCGCGGGATCTGGGTCCGGGAGGAGCCGGTGGGCACGGTCTACCAGGGTTACCAGATCCAGCCCGAATTCGATCACAGCCCGGATCCCGGGGAGATCTGCTTCGTGACCGGGAACGAGGGCACCGACCCCGACTCGAGTGACGTCGACGGCGGAAAGACGACCGTGTTCTCACCGGTGCTGGACCTCAGCGGCCTTCGCACGGCCTCCGTGAGCTATTGGGTCTGGTACTCGAACAATCGGGGGGAAAACCCGGCGTCGGACCCGTGGACCGTGAAGGTCACCGAGAACGGCCAAAACTGGATTGAACTCGAGGAAACGGAAGTGAGCACGGGAGAGACCTGGGTCCAGAGGAGCTTCGTGCTGGACGACTACATCGAGCTCACGAACCAGGTTCAGCTTCGGTTCGTGGCAAGGGACGAGCCCTATGCGTCTCTGGTCGAGGCGGCTCTCGACGACTTCATCGTCACCGGCGTTATCGACACCTACACGGGGGTGGACCCGGAGCCCCCGGCAATCGTCGTGCGCGAGGACCGGCTCGATCCCTGCCGTCCGAATCCGTTCACGGAGGGGACGCGGATGACCTTCGCACTCGTGCGGTCGGTCCCGGTGGGGCTGAGAGTCTACGACGTCCGGGGACGGCTGGTGAGGACCCTCGTCGACGGTCGGGTAGAGGCGGGTCTGCACGAGGCACGGTGGGATGGACGGAACGCGGACGGCCGGGCCGTGGCCTCGGGCGTGTACTTCGCCCAGCTTCGAACGCCGGAGGCGACGCGAGTCCGACGTCTGCTGCTGCTACGATGAATGCAGGCCAGGGGAGCACACATCCTCTCCGTCCGGGAACATCCTCTCCCGGAGTGGACTCGAACCGGACTTGTCCTTTAGGATCCGGCAGGAGTGCGTTCCGGGTGCGCTGAAACCGCGCACCCGGAACGGCATCGGGATGCGGAGCGACGACGGCTCCGGTCGGACGACTTCCTCCGGACGGGCCCACCCAGAAGGGGCATTCACGAGGGTCATCCAGAAAGGGTTCTCTTGACCTGGGCTGTGAGACGAGCGATTCCGGCCGTCCTCCTCGGGGGACTCGCCTCGCTCTTCGTACCGGGCTGCTCAAGCCGCGTCGAGACACCGGTCGCCGACGCGGACTCCACCCTGGTCTACGCTCCCAAGCAGGCAGACGGTGTCACCGCGACGATCACTCTCTGTCGCAAGGTGGGCAGCAAGACCGGCAAACGCTTCGGCGTGGGGAGGGTGTTCACTCTCGGCGAGAAGGCAAAGGTCCGGGCCCTCATCGATCTGGAGAATCCCTTCGCCCTGGGCGAGCGGGACTTGATGTTCCATCTCGTCTGGCTCGGGCCGAATGATCGGGAGTTCTACACGAAGCGGATCGACTACACCCCCAGCGACAGCTCCGCCACGCTGAAGAGCACCATCTCGATCCCACCCGACCGGCGCGACCCGGGAGACTACGCACTCCAGGTCTATCTCTTTCGCGAGCTGATCGCCGAAAAGCGCTTCCGGCTCCGGGCGGCGGCGGAGACCGCCTCCTGATCGGACGGCGTTGCGGAAACGACGTGACGAAGCCGCGGCCGGCCAGGTCAAATCAGCCGAATGAAGTAGTTCCTGCTTCTGCGCTTCACGCCGCCGAACCAGGCGGTGAGCGGAAGCATGACGGCCATCATGACGACCCAGCCGACGAGAGAGGCGGTCACCTCCCCCTCCCGGTAATAGATGCCGAGCCGCTTGGAGAAGATCCCGAGAAGGGCGATGTGCACGCAGTAGTAGAAGAGGGGAACCCGGCCGATCATCCGGAGCGGGGCGAGTAGCTTCGGCAGGGTGTGTCCAATCCACTGGAACGCCGCCACCCCCCCCACCACGCACCCGAAGAACCAGAGAGCGTGATGGATGCTGGGCGGGTACTTCTGATCGAGGAAGAAGGAGTAGTGGCCGAGCTCCGTGAACGGGAAGAGATTCCCGTACCCGCGCCCCATCCGGACCGCCGTGGCGATCAGCAACGCCAGTGCGGCGATCCACAGACTCAGGACCACGCGCTGCCGCGTGGTCTTCCAGGCGCGGAGCCAGCCCACGGCCATCATCGATCCCATGAGGGCGATGCCGAACCAGGGAATCACCGGGTACTTGTTGAAGTCCCCCGAGTCGATGAACGTCTGCATGAGTGCCGTGGACCAGACGTTGTCGGCGTCGTAAGGGATCCGCAGAAGCAGCGGGTGAACGGCGAAGAGCGCCAGGGCCAGGATCAGCCGGACGTGCCACCGAGTGTTCACCAGAAGGGCCAGGAGACACATGGAGATCCCGATGCACCCGATGATCCCCAGGTGTCCCGGTCGGAAGACGCGGAACCCTCCCCAGGAGGAGTTGACCCAGAGCACCTGGACGAGAACGAGGAAGAGCCCACGCTGGATCAGGTGCCACTTGGCCGCCCCGCTCGAGTGCCCGGCCGCCCGGCGACGGGTGTAGGAGTACCAGACCATGGCGCCGTTCATCATGAGAAAGCCGGGAGCGCAGAGATAGCCCATGTACCGGAGGGCGAACTGGTCCCAGCTCGCGAAGAGCGGATCGAGCGGGTCGAAATGCCTCCAGATCGAGTTGAAGTAGTACGAGCTGTGCCCCAGGACCATCATGGCGCCGACGAGCCCTCGAAACTCGTCGATGAAGTGGAATCGCTGCCCCGTGCTCAAATGGCCCTCGCAGAGCGGGTCAGGGAATCCGCCGAGCGACCCGGAAGCCGACGATGTCGTCCCCCGAGCCCGGCCAGTAGGGACTCCGTGACGCCGACCGGCAGTCCCGGGCGAAGTAGTACCAGGAACCGCCCCGGATGACGCGCTGGGATCCGCCGCCCGGACCGGTGGGATCGACCGCAACGCCCGTCCCGAGATCCGCGACATACCAGTCCCAGCACCACTCCCAGACGTTGCCGTGCAGGTCGTGAAGACCCCGGGCGTTCGCCTGCTTTGTCCTGACCCCGTGGGTCGTGGTGCCGGCGTTCCCGCAGTACCAGCCCAGGGCGTCCAGGACCGGATCCACCCCGCAGGCCTCCTCGGTGAGAGGCCCGCCCGCGAAGGCCGTGATCGTGCCTCCGCGACAGGCCGTCTCCCACTCCGCCTCGGTCGGCAGCCGGTAGCCGTCCGCTCCCTGATTCCAGGTGACGGTGGTCCCATCCACGGTGTAGGCCGCGGTCAGCCCCTCGTCCAGGGACCGGGCGTTGCAGTACTCGACGGCTTCGAACCAGGTCACCCTCTCTACGGGAAGATCGGGGCCGAGGAACCTCGAGGGGTTCGTCCCCATGAGGGCGGTGTACTCACTCTGGGTCACTTCGTGGTCGGAGATCCAGAAGTCGCGGGTGAGAACCACCGGGTGCTGCGTCTCGTCCGTGTCGCGCCCCGGCTCATCGGCCGGGCTGCCCATGAGATAGTAGACCTCCCCCACCCACGGGCCGACCACGGTCGCGCTCGTGACCGGACCGGTCAGACCGTCCTCGAAGACGAAGTAGTACTCGTGACCGCCCAGGACCGAATGGGTCGTCTGGTAGCGGAAGAGCGCCCCACTTCCGTAGTCTCCTCCGTGCAGGGTCATGTCGTGGCCGACATCGTCGACGAAGACCCGTGCCACCGTCGGTGGATCCCCGTCCCCGTCGGCGTAGGTCACCTCGTAGACGAAGACCGAGTCGGTCGTCCCCCCGGGGGGAGTGACCTGCCCGCCGCTCAGGGTGGGCGGGACATTACCCAGCGGAGTCGTCGCGGAGGCCACGTTGGAGAGCGCAGACCAGTTGGGCGTGGCGTCCGCGGTCTTGAGCGCGAAGTAGTACGTGGCGCCGGGGCTGAGATTCGCCACGTCGAAGGTCTCCACGCTCCCCCGCGGCGCCGGAGGGGGCTCATCCGAGACCTGAGCGGCGGCCTCCCAATCGGTCCCGGATGTGATCGAGGAGAGCGCGTATCGGATGTCGTACTGGGAAGCGGTGCCGCTCAAACGATCGTCGCCGGGAGCGTGCCACTCGAGCCGAACGGTGGTCGAGTTGATCCCGACGGCCGTGAGGTCCGTGACCGCGGAGGGTGCGATCTCGTCGCTGAACGGCACCCCGCTGTCGAGAACGAGGACGCCATCCTCGGTGTCGCTCACCACGACGAGCCCCGAGTTCGACAGCGCGATGCCCGTGGCGTAGCTCGTGATCACGTTTCCGATGGCCACGGGCGCGGTGGGGACGCTGACGTCGACGAAGTGCACGCCACCGTCCTGAGCGGCGATGAATGCCGTTCCGTCGCGAACGACGATTGCCCGGCACCGACCGTGCAAGTCGAGATGTCCCACCTCGTAGGGCACGGGCACGGTCGGATCCCCTTCCTCTCGAATCTCGAGGACTACCAGTCCGTCCTCACCGTCCGCCACGTAGACGTGGTTCCCGTCGATGTCCACGCCCCGCGCGTTCCCTCTCGTGTCACAAGAGGAAACGACTCGGACGGCACCGAGAGTTCGGTCCCGGACGTCGAGGACGGCGAGTCCCATCTCGTCGTCGGCCACGTAGGCGAACCCGTCCTCGACGGTCACCGCCTTCGCGTAGCCGCGGGTCGACGAGAAGACGCCGTTGTAGCGGAGCAGACCGGGAAGCGTGGGGTCCGACTCGAAGATCCGGAGACCCTTCCAGCTCTCCGCGAGATAGACCACGTAGGGATCGTTCGGCTCGTCCGGCAGTTCGATGAAGAGGCCGTTGCCGTCCACCGCCGTCGTCCCCTGCTGGAAGGAGTACGCGGCGAGCGGATCGGTGATGTCGTATGTCGTGACACCCTCGGTACCCTCGACGACGAACGCGATGTCGACCGCGCCTCCGGGACTGCGCGTGCTCGCCACGCGAACCGATTCGGCGTACTTCACCGTGTCGAGGATGCGAACCAGCGTGGGATTGACAGGGTCGGAGATGTCGATGATCAGCAGGCCCGCCTGCCCCGCGGCGACGAAGGCGTAGTCTCCGAGAACCCCCACGTCCTGGGCCTCGCTGGGCAGGGAGAGCTGGCCCACGACCGCGAAGGGGGAGCTCGGGGGTGCGTACAGATCCTGGGCCCCGCATCCCGCCAGGAGAACCGCGGCCAGCCACGAACCGATTCCGGTCCGGATCCCCTCTCCGGCGCGTCTTCCGAGAGTCGTCTTCATCGGTGCTCCTTCTCACCCTGCGTGCTTCTCGCCGGGTACGGCCCGGCCCGCACGTCTCGCCACGCCCCTCGCGAGGTCAGTGACGAATGCAGGCTAGAACGCGTACTCCACTCCGAGCCAGACTCGGTGGTCGGTGTAGTCCTTGTCCTCGTCGATGCTCTCGCCTTCACCGGTCTCCCAGGGTGCGGACGAATCGCGCTCCGTATACCGGTAACCGCCCTCCAAACTGGCCGAACTCACGAGGGCCCGGGTGGACCCGCTGACCTCGTAGCGCGTCATCTCGTCCTTTCGTCCCACGTGATACCGGTCTTCGTCCGGGGGCCTTCGGCTCGTGAAGTAGTACGCCTGGTACTGGCCGCTGAGCGTCAGCCGGCTGAGCCTCACGAGGTTATTCCCCAGGTAAAAGCCGAGGGACAGCTTGTAGGAGTCGCGCTCGTAGGAGGCGTCTCCGTCGTCGGACAACTCCCGCGTCTCACCCTCGGTGTCCGCGGCGCGGGCCTCCACGTCGCTGTAGAAGTACTCCCCCGTCACCTTCAACGGCTTCACGAGCCGATAGGTCAGGTATCCTCCGACCCTCCATTCCTTGTTGTCGTTCTCCATGAACGCCTGGTTGTAGTAGCGCCATGCCCTCTTCACCTCCAGCTTCCCCTCCAGCTTCTCGGAGAGGCGGCGCCAGTGGGCGAGCGAGAGGGAGGTCGAGGTGTAGGAGAAGTCGGTGTACTCCGAGGAGGTCGACGGGGGAACGACCGGAGGGCGGTCCCGGAAATTCCTCAGGTAGGATTCCGGCGCGTGATAGAAATTGAGTTGGAAGTTGCCCTTTCCGAGTCCCGGGTGTTTCAGTCGCACTGAGAAGGACTCGTTGTTCTTGATGATGTTCTCGACGTACTGCCAACTCGAGAGGCGAACGCGAAGCTCCATCGTCCGGCCCGTGAGCTCCTTGCTCTTCGCGGTCAGCTCGAGCCGAGGCCGGACGATCCAGTCCCCGGCCCTCGTGATCGAGTACTTCCCGGGAACCGGAGTCGTCTCGAACTCGCGGAGATCCTCGTCCGAGTAGTGAATGATGTTGTCGTCGTAGACGACCCGGAGGGCGACCTTCCCGGAGAACCGGACGGGAGGCGCCGGCTTCTTCTTCCCCTTGGCCCCCGCCGGGGCGGCGGCGACCAGGAGAGCCAGGGCCAGGATCCCGATCGACCTCGCGCGGGGGGTCATGAGTCTCTCTCTTCCCTCGGGCTTCATCGGATCAGGGTGATCTTGGTCCGGCGGCTCTCCGATCCCGCCTCGAGCCGACCGAAGTAAACGCCGCTCGCGACCTCGCGACCCCCGTCGTCCCGACCGTCCCAGCCGACGGTCCAGACCCCCGCCTCGACCTCCGTCCCCACGAGCGTGCGGACGAGCCGGCCCGTGACCGAGTAGATGCGGAGCCACGCCTCACCTCGGGTGGGAATCGAGTACCGCAGCCGGACCGGGCCGGAGGTCGTCGGGTTCGGGCCCTCGATCCCCAGTGAGAGCGCGGGCATGGAGCTCCCGTCGGCGGTGTAGGCGAAGGGTCCGAACAGGGCCTCGCTGCCGACCGGGTCGAGAGATCCGATCTTGTAGGAGTGGGCCGCGCCCGGATCGGCCTCCCCGTCCAGGAAGCTCCGGGCCTCCGGGCCCAGCGACCCTCCCTCGACGAGACGATGGACGCCGCTCGGGGTGGCACGGTACACGCGGTAGCCGTTTCGCGGCCGGTCGTCGCACGGCTCCCACGCCAGTTGCACTCCCGATTCGGCCCGAGAGGCGGTGAACCGGACGAGGCGGAACGGGTCGTAGCGCGGGACCCGGGTGGTGAAGTCGATCGCGAGCCCCGCCGACAGAGGAGCGGCGGCCGGCGGATACAGATTCGCATACGTGTACTCGAGACCGACGCTCTCGGTCTCGTCCTCGATGCCGACCGTGGAGTACATCCTCTCGTTGTCATTGTTGACGATCTGTTTGTATTGGAACCGCACGATTCCGTCCCCTGTCGGAGTCGGATGGTGGACGGGATCGTGGAGGATGAGCTGGAAGGTCTGAAGGTCGTCGTAGTCGGGCCGAGCCTCCTCCTCGTGCTGGGAGCGCTTGTTTCCGAGGCGGCTCCACTCCACGATGAGCCTGTGGTTCGCGGCGTCGTGGAACGAGTAGACGCCGTCTCCGACCGGTTGCCCCTGGTACTCCTTGTTCGGGTCGAGGTTGTCCCAGAACGGCGCGAGCTGTGCGCCGACCCCGTACGAATTCGGCATCCTCCAGTTGTAGAAGTCGAAGTACGGAGCGATCTCGAACGAGGCCCATCCGTTGTCGGAGACGAGCAGGCTGTCGTAAGATTGTCCGTAGAACGTGAACGGGAACGGGAGCCCGATCACGATCGTCGTGTTGTCATCGAGTCCGAGTGGGGTGCCCGACCCGCCGTAGGTGGGGGAAGTCGTGACCCACTCGTAGACCGGCACCGCGTCGGGGTAGTCGCTGTCGGAGTTGTCGTAGGCGTAATAGCCATAGGCGTCGGGGCCGAGAGGAGCCCGATGGTCCACCGTGCCCAGCACGATCGAGAAGCCGGTCTCACTGCGGTAGCCTTCCTCCGTCGTAAACGTGAGAGTCCACACGGCCGCCTGGCCGACCCCGGCGGACTCCGACACCGCGACGGTGAAGGGTGCGGCCTGGGTCACCGTCAGCCCCGCGGCGACCGGACCGAAGGTGGCACTCGAGTCGACGACCGTGGCGAGGGTCGGGGTCGCGCTCCGCAGGACCGCCTGGCTCGTCGTGGCGGGGATCGAGCCCTCGTTGAGCACGGTCAGAGTGAGCGTCGCGCTGTCGCCGGGATCGAGCACGCCGTCCCCACCGATGGAGTGGGACTCGTAGCGAAAGTCGGGGGCGCGGACCGGCAGATCGAAGCCGGCTCCCGAGGTGTCGCCGCCCGCGGAGATCTGCAGACGGAATCGGGCGACGAGCTCGTCCTCGGCATCCTCATCGATCGCGACGACGAAGGGAGCGCTGGACGCGGCCGTGGCCCCGGCCGAGATGTCGGGGAACGCCACTCCCCCCACCTGGACCGCGGCGCCCCCGAGCGCCTCGAGGGACCCGGACACGCCGGTCACCCCGCTGGCGCCCCGGTTCCGGACGGTCACGGTGAGCTCCAGGGTCTCACCGGGGTTGGCGAGGCCGTCGTCGTTCCCGAGGCTCGCGCCCGAGCTGTCGTCGTCGACGGTGAAGCCCTCGAGAGCGAGGAAGGGATCCCCCGCGTAGACCACGAGACTGTCCCGGTAGGGAGCGAGGTTCGTTCCCGTCACCGTGATCTTCACGGGGTCGACGGTGTCCTCGAAGCTCGCGAGGATGCCGGCCAAACCGGAGGAGTCGGTCCGGGTGCTGCCGAGGACGGTCTCCCCCTGGCAGACGCCCACGCGTGCGTCGCTCACGGGGGTCACTCCATCTTCCGCGAGGACGGTGACCTCCAGGAGAGTGCTCCCCTGGGCGATGGAGTCGGCGTGAACGACCTGGATCGGGGTCGGCGCGGCGGTCCGGAGCTCCATCGAGGGATCGCCGAGAAGAGAGTAGATGTAATAGTAGAACTCCACCGACTCGTCCGTGAACGGATCGTAGTAGACCATGTCGGGGAACTGCTCGAAGATCTTGGCCCGGGACGCGTTCAGGATCTGACCGAGACGCCGAATGCCGTTCGCGCGAATCCCGTCGAAGGCTCCGATGGCCGCGGCGTCGTTGTACCGCGTGTGCGACCAGTTCTCGCTGTTGCCGAGAAACGCCACCCCGCCCTTCGGCTCGGTGGCGGTGCCGGCCCGGATCCAAGCCTCTCCGAAGCATTCCGGTTCGGTGAAGTCCCCGTTCAGACAGACGAAGCTGAACACGGCCGGCAGCATCCAGCCGTTGGTGAGCGCCGGGACGTGGTCGACCGTGAACCGGGGCTCCTCCCAACCTTGCCATCCGTAGGCCCAGCCGCGATAGCTGATGAGGGAAAGACCCTCGCTGATGATGGGGAGCATCGTCCAGTACCCCACCGGCGGAATCGTCGGACCGTACGTCGTATCCACCTCCGTGTACCCGACCGCGGGATCGAGGATCTGCTCCCGACACCAGCGCGAGACCGGCACCGGGGTGGCCGAGCCCACGTTTCCGCCGACCATCAGGGCGCGGGAGAACCACGCGTCGTCCCCCGCGCGGTTCGGATCCTGCTCGTAGCACAGGATCTTGGCGACGACCGTTTCGAGGTCATGCACGGTCTGGACGGAGAGGCGGCCGAGCTCCAGATCGGGAAGAAAGTCGTCTCCGTCCAAGAGGCTGTAAGGAAGATCCGAGACGCTCTGGTGGTAGTCGTAGCCCGGGATCTGCTCCACGTCGCCCACGAGGAGGAGATACTGGGGGGGTGAGGGCGCGCTCTGGTAGATGTTCTCCACGTGGTCGCGGATGTCTTCGTTCGTGGTTCCGGCCTCGTCCGTCGTGACGACCCGGACCTCGAACCCCATCTCCCGCTTCCACGCCACCAGCGGTCCCAACCCGGAGACGAACTCCGGCGCGGTGACGATCAGGAAGGCGCCCTCGTCCGAGCCGCCGGAGGTGTCCCCGCTGTCGCGCAGAAGAAAGCTCTCATACGGGGCGAAGAACCCGCGGCCGTGATTCGCGGCCGCGGTCGAGGCCCGGCTCGCGAGACCCTCGCGGTAGCGGACGTCGAGCTCGATCGCCCGGGGAACCTTCTCCGACCTAAGGCGGGAAGACGCGGGCGAGATCCGAACCGGCGCCACCGGCACGCCGCGGAGAATCATCAAATCGCCGACGGTGACCTCCACCGGCGCCGGCATCCCGTGCGGGAGCTCCAGCCTCGGCTCGCGCGCTCCGGGCGGCAGGGCCACGAGACGGAGGACCGGGCGCGCAAACGGCGCATCGGTCCCGTCGCGCAGGGTCACGTGTGCCGCACCTGGCGAGTGGCGGACGGTCCCCGTGATCGACTCCGGTCGAAACGGGGGTTCTTCGGCGGCCGATACGTTCGCCTGCGCGAGGGCAGACGTCATCAGAGCCATCCAGAGAGCCCGAACGAAGATCCTCATGGGTTCCCTCCCAAAGGTGCCATCCGGCGTCGGGCTCCCGGGGGAGTCATCCGACGGCTCGATCGTCTTCTACTCTTGAATCCTCATCGGCGGAGAACGAGTCGACCGATCTGATGCAACCTACTCCCGCCCAGCTTGCAGAAGTAGACGCCGCTCGCGACATCGCGTCCCGCATCGTCTCGGGCGTCCCAGACGATCTCGTGATCTCCGACCCCCAGAAGCCGATCATCGACGAGGAGCCGGACCCTGCGCCCTCGAACGTCGTAGATGGTCAGGGACACGTTTCCGGGACGTCCGATGCCGAATCGGATCACGCCGTTCGCCCGGAACGGGTTGGGCGAAGCATAGGGCGGCGTGACGAAGAGGGCGGGCTCCTCGACCCCGGTCTCGGGCACGCCCGTGGGGCAGCTGGCTCCGCCGTGCGCACCGATCAGGCCGCAGGGGGCCCCGGACGGATGGTTGCCGGGGAGGCAGGGGGAGCCGGGGGCGAGGGTGAAGTGGTCCGCCGACATGTTGCAGAAGAGGGGGTCCTGCGAGAAATTGCCGGTCACATCGGTGCCGCAGATCAGGTCGCCGCCCGCGTTGCCGTAGATGTCCGAGCAGGACACGATCGGCGAGCTGCCCGGATCGCAGCGGAGCCCCTTCCCGGGGCCGTTGAACGCGATGATCGACTTCTCGATCACCGGCGAGGCGAGGGCCAGACTGATTCCGCCCCCCAGGCTGTCCGGGCCGTTGACGCTGTTGTTCGCGATCGTGCAGTTCGTGAAAGTGGTCGTCGTCGTGAAGAAGATGTAGACGCCGCCGCCGTCGGTGTTGTCGCCGGCGGCGGTGTTGCCGGTGATCGTGCAGTAGTCGAGATCCATGTCGGAGAGCTGGCAGTAGATCCCCCCTCCCGGCCCGAGCTCCCCGCCGCTCGTGTTGTTCTGGACGGTGGTGGACTCGATGACGGCGAAGGACTCGTTCTCCACGTAGATTCCGCCCCCGGCGCCGGTGGACACGTTCTGGTTGACCGTGCAGTTGCGCAGGGTGATCTGGGCGGCGTCGACCACGATCGCCCCGCCCTTACCGTTGACCGTGTTCAGCGAATTGGTGTCGATCACGCAGTGCTCGAAGACGGGAGCGCATCCGGTCTTGACGTACACGCCTCCCGCCACGGGCGCCGAGTTGCCGCTGATCGTGCAGTGGGTGACGGTCGGGGAGGAAAAATCCTCCATCGCGATTCCCGCCCCCAGCTTTCCCACGTTGTCCGTCATCTCGCAGTAGCTGATGTCGGGGCTGGAGTTGAAGTTTGTGATGATCCCACCGTCGTAGCACTCGGTAACCTCGCAGCTCGTAATCGTTGGTGAGGAGCTCTGCTCACAGTAGATGCCGGCGCCGTAGGTATCGGCGAAGGCATTGGTGATCGTCATGTCCTCGATGCGGGCATTCGAGACGCCGAAGCAGTGGATTCCACGTCCGCCGTGCAGCGCGTCGATGACCGTCTGCCCCTGACCCGATCCGCGCAGCGTGATTCCCGACTTCATGTAGACGACGCACTGCGTCGTGTCGGCCGGTGGGTAGTGGAGATCATCAAAGGTGCCCACCCCGACGAAGACCGTGTCGCCGGCCTGCGCGGCGTCCACGCCCTCCTGGATGGTGCCGTAGTCCCCCGGGACGTTGATGGTCGTGGCTCGGGCCGACGTGGCTGCCAGGACGACGGTGGCCAGGACGGTCACGGAAAGACCGCTCGCGCGTCTCATTGGTGTTGCCCTCCGGATGATTCGCCCCCGGGGCCGGTGGAGCGTCGGTCGACCCCCCCCGACCCCGAGGCGACGATGCGTACCGCATCAGCCTGGACGATCCGCAAGAGGAGAGGGAAGCACCCGGAACGGCCCGAATCGCCTCTTCTCCAATCGGTCTTCCCTCTCGCGGCGACCTGATCGGGACCAAAAACGGTCAGTATTTGGCCCGGTATTTGTCTATTTTAGCGCACCCTTTCGTGCGCCGCACCCTTGCAGAAGGAAGCCGGGCTCCCGCTCGGCTTCACGGCGCCGCATCCCTGCCGCGCCACACCCGTAACTTCATCTATATCAATCAATTAGGAAGTTGGCCGTGCGCCCCCGCGCCGGCCCGCGTTTTCGTGATGGGGCGGACCGGATGAGGCGCGGGAGAGCTCCGGCCGGAACCGTCGCACGAGGCACCGTTTCACGGCGAGCCGGTCGACCCGCGTGGCCGCCCCAGATCTCCCCCGACTTCGCGAGCACACGCAAGTATGTGATAGCATGGCCATGTGATCGCATGGCACAGAAAGTGGGACGCAGGGAGCACGTGGATGGCCCTGCGGGTCCGGAAACCACCCAGCGGAGGGAGTCATGCATCTCCTCGTTCTCGCAGGCCTCGTCAGCATCTTCTCCATGGTCTCCTCGTCTCACGGGCTCCCGCCCGTCTCGGTCCAGCCCGCGGAGGGGGCCGAACCTCGTGTCGAGGTCGTCTCGTCCGATGATCGGAGTGTCCGACTCCACTTCGAGCTACCCGAGCTGGTCACCGAAGATCTCGCCGCCGAAGGCGAGGAGTTCCACCTGGTCTCCATTCCGGGTGGGGGGTTCGAAGGCGCCGTGGGCGCTCCGGCCGTCCCGATCTACGGTCGACTGGTGGCCGTTCCGGACGGGGCGGAGGTCCGGGTCCGGACGACGGTTCTCGAGGAGGAGGAGCGAGCGGGGATCCACCTGGTGCCGATGCAGGCGGGCGACGAGAGCGGTTTCGCGCTCGACCGGCGCGCCTATGCTCTCGAGGGCGGCAGCGGCTCCCTCTCCGTCCGCGTGGGAGAGCCCGCGATCTTCCGGGACTTCCGGGTGGTGAATCTCACGTTCCGGCCCGTTCGCTACGACCCTTCCCGACGGACACTGAACGTTGCGCGACGGATGAGCGTGGAGATCGAGTTCGTCGCCGGCGGATCGTCGAGCGAGATGCCGACCCCCCAACCCTCGATCCCCCCGAGCTTCGACCGACTCTACCGGGAGCTGATACTCAATTACCCGGGACCCCGGCGCGCGCAGAGCGTGACCCCCGGCACGTACCTCGTGATTTGCCAGAACAACTCCTCCATTGTCACGACGCTTCAGCCTCTGCTCGACTGGCGGGAGCGCCGGGGCCTGCCGACAATGTTGGCCACCACGAGCGAGACCGGGACATCGAGCGGTCAGATCAAGAGCTACATCCAGGGGGTGTACAACGACCCGGGAATCTCGCTGGAGCACGTGGTTCTGGTCGGGGACGCCTCGGGCACCTACTCGATTCCCACGTGGTACGAGTCCATGAGCGGGTACAGCGGGGAGGGGGACTATCCGTACTCCCAGCTCGCGGGCGGCGACGCCCTGCCCGATGTGCACATCGGGAGGCTCTCCATCGACAGTCCGACGACGCTCGACCACATCGTCGACAAGGTCATCGGCTACGAGAGCACTCCCTACGTGGCCGATCCGACCTGGTTCACGCGGTCGTGCATCGTCGGCGATCCTTCACCCTCCGGGTACAGCGTCGTGGATGCCGGCCGGTGGTTGGCGCTCCGCCTGCAGGACGTCGGGTTCGCCGAGGCCGACACGATCTTCTCGGGCCCCTGGGTGAGCCGGATGCAGACGGCGCTCAACCGAGGCGACACGGTCTTCGGCTACCGCGGCTGGCTGGGGATGAGCGACTGGAGCAACGCCTACACCTACACCCTCACGAACGGGTGGAAGATGCCGTTCGCCGTGATTCTCACCTGTGACACGGGCTCCTTCGCATCCGGCACCTCGCGCAGCGAGGGCTTTCTGAGGGCCTGGAACTCGGGCTCCGGAATACCGAGGGGGGGAATCGGATCCATCGGACTGGCGACGATAGGGACCCACACCCGATACAACAACTGCCTCTACTACGGGATCTTCCGCGGCCTCGCCCAGGAGGGACAATCCACGATGGGCGCGGCGCTCACCCGCGGATGCCTGGAGATGTACCTCAACTACTACGACAACGAACCGTCGACCGTGCAGATCTGGAGCCACTGGGCCAACCTGATGGGCGATCCGGCGGTGCCGATCTGGACGGGATACCCCGAGGCGCTCGACGTGAGTCACCCCTCGAGCCTCGCCCTCGGGACGAACTCGGTCACCGTGACGGTCTCCGACGGGCCGTCCCCGATCGAGGGCGTCCAGGTCTGCCTGTCGAAGGGCGGGGAGACTCACGTCGTCGGCTTCACCGACTCCCTCGGCGAGGTGGAGCTGCCGGTCACCACGGCCACGGCCGGGGACATGCTGCTGACGGTGACCAAGCACGACCGGCATCCCTATCTCGCAACTATTCCGGTGGCGTCCGTGAACGTATACGTCGGGTATTCGGCCTCCGCGATCGACGACGACTCCAGCGGCGAGAGCATCGGGAACGGCGACGGAGTGGTGAATCCGGGCGAGACGATCGAGCTCCCCGTTCAGGTGGAGAACTTCGGCACGGAGACCGCGACGAACGTCACGGCCTCACTGTCCAGCACCGATCCCTACATCACGATCCTGGATGGCAACGAGGTCTTCGGGACCATCCCGGCCGGGGGCACGGCCTGGAGCACCGACGATTTCGGTTTCCGCGTCGGCGGCAGCTGTCCTCACGGACACGTTCTCACATTCGACCTGGATGTCAGGGTGGGGCTCGAGCAGCACAAGTCCCTGATCGGGCTCGACGTGACCTCCGCCGAGCTGATCGCCTCCGGGCACACGGTGCACGACGGCGGCAACGGGCGTCTCGACCCGGGCGAGACCGCGGACGTGAGCGTCTTGCTGCAGAACTTCGGATTCATGGTTGCCGACGGGGTGACGGGGACGCTCACCTCGCTGAGCGCCCGCGTCACGGTCACGGATTCCATAGGGAGCTTCGGAACGATCGGGGCCGGCGGCAGCGGCCAGAACACGGGCGATCGATTCACGGTCAGCGTGGACCCCGGCACCTACGAGGGATACCTCGCGGACTTCTCCCTGGTCACCTCCTTCTCCGGCGGCATGACCGATACCGTGGAGGTCTCTCTTCCCGTCGGAAACCGGGGGACGAACGACCCGACCGGCCCGGACACGTACGGCTACCTGGCGTACGACAACACCGACACCGCCTACCCCGAGGCGCCGACGTACGACTGGGTCGAGCTCGATCCCGCCTACCTCGGAGACGGTACGGAAGTGGTGCTCGGCGATTACGGAACGTATCAGGACAAGTCGAAGGTCGTGGATCTCCCCTTCTCCTTCGACTACTACGGAGAGACTTACTCGCAGGTCACGGTCTGCTCGAACGGCTGGATCGCGATGGGATCGACCCCGCTCATCTCCTACCGGAACTGGACGATCCCGGGGGCGGGGGGACCGAACGGGATGCTCGCGGCCTTCTGGGACAATCTCTACCAGTCCGGAGGCTCGAAGGTGTGGGAGAAGTACGACAGCGCGAACCACCGGTGGATCGTCGAGTGGAGCCGCATGTTGAACGACTACAACGGCGCGACCGAGACGTTCGAGATCATCCTGTACGATCCGGCCTACCACACGACGGACACCGGCGACGGCATCATCGTCTACCAGTACCAAACGGTGACCAACTACGACCCCACGAACGGGTACGCCACGGTCGGGATCGAGAGCCCGGATCAGCTCGACGGGGTGCTCTACACGTACTTCAACGACTACGCGCCCGGGGCCGCGACTCTCGCGGCCGGACGCGCGGTCAAGTTCATCCCGGTGAGGGAGGGCCCCTCCGGAACGCTCGCGGGCGACGTGCTCAACTCGACGAATGGCGATTCGCCGATCGAGGAGGCGCGAGTCGAGGTTCTCGGGACCGGCAAGGTCTTCTACTCGGGCGCGAGCGGCGCGTACGGGGGCCTGATCCCGCCGGGGACCTACACCGTGACGGCGAGTCATGTGAGCTTCGAACCGGATACCGTTGGCGGCGTGACCATCCAGGAGAGTGAGACCACGGTGCTCGACTTCCACCTCACGGACATCGCCCCGCCGGCGATCACGACGACGACCCACCCCTGGACGGACGACACCACCGGGCCGTATCCGATCCCGGTGAGCATCGTGGAGTACTCCGGACTGGCCGAGAAGGTGCTGTACTACAGTGCGGGGGGCAGCCCGTTCACTTCGCTGACGCTGCAGTCGCAGGGAGGGAACGACTATCTGGCCGAGATCCCGGGACAGCCGTACACGACGCTGGTGCGGTACTACGTCTATGCGCAGGACGGGATCGGCCTGGAGTCGACCGATCCGCCGGGTGCGCCCGCCGTGACTCACTCCTTCGCCGTCGCGCCGACGGATACGGTGATCGATGATGCGTTCGAGAGCGCGAGCGGCTGGACCGTGGGGGCGGGAGACGACGACGCGACGACCGGAATCTGGATCCGGGCGGAGCCGGTGGGCACGACGTACTCGGGCTACCAGATCCAGCCCGAGTACGATCACACTCCCGACCCGTCGCAGATCTGCTTCGTGACCGGGAATGCCGGGGCCGGGGAGCCCGCGGGAACGGCGGACGTCGACGACGGCAAGACCACGCTGTTCTCTCCTGTCTATGACCTGCACAACTACATGGCCGTCACGGTGAGCTACTGGGTTTGGTACTCCAACAACCGGGGAAACAACCCGGGTCAGGACACCTGGGTCGTCGAGGTGACGGCGAACGGGACGGACTGGGTCGCCCTGGAGAACACGACCGAGAGCACGATGGAGGCCTGGGTGCAACGGAGCTTCCTCCTGGACGATCACATCGATCTGACCGACCAGGTTCGATTCCGCTTCGTGGCCTCTGACGAGGGGGCGGCCTCCCTCGTCGAGGCGGCGGTCGACGACTTCCTCATCTCCGGCACGTACGCCGTCTTCACCGGCGTGGAGTCGGTGCCGGGGGCGATCGTGTACGAGAACCGCCTCGAGCTGACCCGTCCCAATCCGTTCCGCGCGGAGACACGGATCACGTATCAGCTGGCCCGCCCCGGGCGGGTGGATCTGCGGGTCTACGACGTCGCCGGTCGGCTGGTGATGACCCTGGTGGAGGGCCGGGTCGATGCGGGCCGGCACCACGTGGTGTGGGAGGGACGCAACGTCTCCGGAAACCGGGTCGCTTCGGGAGTCTACTTCGCCCGTCTGACGACGGACGGGTTCACGCAGGTTCGTCGGATCACGTTGCTCCGGTAGCCGGCGGCGGATCCCTTCGATGGCAACTCAGCCCGCGTTTCCCGCCAGGCTCGTCGCGAGGCTGCGGATAGGCGTGTCTGTCGAGGAGACGGCGGGCTTATGCCCGAGACGGGGCCTTAGCCCCGTCGCAGCGCGGAAGCGCGCCGACGACGAGGTCAGGCGCGGCTTTGCCGCGGCCGCCCAAGAAGCTGGTGAGAAGTGCAGGCTGGGGCGGCGACCGGTTACGTTCCTGTCGGCGCCTTCCTCGTCGCCTTGCGGATCACGTCCTCGGCCGGAAGGTACAGCTTGACGGCCACTCCCCGGGCCACCGTGTTCTTGAACCAGATCTTCAGCTCGTGGGGCCCCTCGTCGAGAGCGACCCGGAAGCTCTTCGCGACACCGGGAACGACGGTGGATCGGTTTCGGTAGACCGCCACCTGGGAGCGGGTGACCTCGTAGGTGGCCTGGCCCAAGGTGACGCCCTTCTCGCAGACCTCCACGGCGTAGCAATGCGTGTCACCCTTCATGGTCTGATCGAACTCGAGTCGCGTGTTCACCTGAAGCTCCGTGGGACCGACGATCGTGACCTTCAACGGAGAACCGGGAGTGAGGCGGTAGTAAGTGATTTCCTTCTCGTCGCGAACGAGGGTGAGCACTCGCTCGTACGTTTCGGGGGTGATGCTCACCCGACGGCGGGGCGGGCGTGGGGGGAGGAAGCGGGGACGGACCGCCACGCTGCCGCCCCCCTCTCCGGTGAGGAGGACACGGTATCGGTGTGACCCCGGAGGGACTCGGAAGGTGATGTTCCGATGGCGCCCCCATGCCGCGGCGTCGCCGCCCCGGACGTCGGTTGCGGGGAGTACCCGGAAATCCCGGCGGGCGATCTCGTTCTCGCCCTGCCGGACAATGATCTCATAGGACCCCTTCGAGGCCGAGTCGCTCAGGGCGAGCCGGGTGATGAGCTTGACCTGTCCCGGCCCGCGCACGTCGAACCCGAGAGGTCGTTCGCGATCGAGAGACCAGTAGGTGCGTTCGTTCCCCTCCACCGTCAGGCTGAGAGCCTCGCGGAACTGGTCCGGCCGGATCGACTGCGACGAGCGGGCGGCGGGCGCTTCCCGCGGGAACGCTCCGAGCCCGAGCCACAGCAGAAACAACGCCGGCCGGAGACGCGCGCCCGGCATTCTCATGATCAAGACCCCCCCCGGGTGGACTCCCTGAGCCCAAGGTGCAAGAAGAGAATCGTGAGTCCCACGTAGAGGACCAGTACCAGAGCGACCCCCGGTACGTGGTATTCCTCCCGAGTGAAGACCTGTCCCTGGCCGATCTCGGGAAGCGGCACCGGGGCGACCGGGAGTCCATTCTCATCGGCGAGCCGCAAGATGTCGAGCAGGTGAATGATGGGTACGCCTCGCTCCCCCATCAAGATCATGGCTCCCTTGCGGGGGAAGTTGTGGAGGCCCAGGCCGATGTTCAGCCCCGGGGCGACCAGTCTCCCGTTCTCGGTCGCACCCAGGCTGGCCAGACCGCCCCCCACGTTGACGTACACGTCATACCGCCGGCGCCCGCGCTTCTCGTCGAAGATCTCCATGCGGCGCCGGATGTTCTCCTCCAGGGTCGGCTCCTCGATGAGGGGCACCCCGTTCCGGCGGGCCGCGTCGCGAATCAACCGTCGTCCCTCGGGGCTGATGCCACGACCGCGATCCTCTCCCCCACCCAGCGAAGCGGCCACCGACCGGGCCTGGAGGATCCCCTTGTCCACCAGAACGCGCTCCATGTCGAGCCACGTGAAGTTGGGATCGTTGGCCCCCCACATCGAGGCGCCCACCGACGTGACGGACACCGCTGTGCCCCCCAGGGTCTCGACGGCCGCCAACACCGCCACGTTGAGCGCCGGAAGACTGCCCGTCATGCCCACTGCGGCAAGGTCCCCTCGCCCGAAACCCGCCCGCCGAAGATAGTCCACGATGACGGCCGCGAAGTTCGGATTGAGAGACGTGAGTTTGGCGAGCAGCACCCCCCGGTCGGTCGTGACGAGCGTGAACTCCTCTCCGACGAGACCCGTCTGGTTCGGGTCATTCACCGTGTCCACGATCATCCCCGATCCCATCCGTTCCTCTCGGAGGGCCTTGAAGGCCAGAGACGTCAGCCGGGCCGCGCGCAGCTTGTCGTCGTGATGCGGCGCCTTCACCGGGTGCCGCATTCTCTCGGCCACCGCCAGGGCAAGAAGCGCCATGACGGCCAGTCCCACCAGATAGACGCGCAGCGAGTTACCCGGCAACATCCGGAAGCAGCCTCCCTCCGTGCAGGATGACGAGCCCCAGTCGAACCGGCACCGCGGCCATGAGCAGGACACAAAGAGTGACCAACACGCCCTGCCGCTCCATCCAGTAGGCCAGCAGACCGGGAACGATATACCCGACGGCCACGAGCTGTGCCAGCTCGGGTACCGGCATCTCCGCCAAAAGGTATCGAGTCAAGACTCCGAAGACGAACCCGAGGATCACGGAGAGCGCCAAGCAGCGTCGACCGTAGAGAATCAGGAAGTTGGAAAGGAATCGGAGAGTGACGTACGTGGCCAGAGAGGCAAGCACCGTGCCCGCGACCCGGGACGGTTGGTCGAGGTAGAGAGCGATGTAGCCGGGGACCACCATGCCCCCGGCAGCCAGCCCGATGGCCTCGGAAAAGACAAGGCTGACCACGAGGCCCAGCCCGATGGCTTCCACGATGATCACGGAACGACCCTTCGGTTTTCGAAGTAGCTTACCATCCGCTCTCCACGTCCCACGAGATTCCCGATTCCGACCACCACCGAGCGCGCCGGGGTGAGCTCGAAGGCCTTCTCGAAGACCTCCTCCGGTTCGACAGCGCCGAGGTCCGAGAGCTTCTGTGGCGGCAAGCCGAATCCGAGCACCTGCTTGGCTACGAGGTCGGTGGACTCGCCCACCAGAATCACGTGGTCGGCGTCCACGGGACCGGCCACGAGACGGGCGAACTGCTTCCCCCGCCGAGCCCGATCCCTCCGAAGGTGCAGGAGCACCAGGACCGGACGATCCGGGGAGCTGCGGAGCCCGAGCCGTTCCCAGATGGCGAGCGTGGAGTGCGGGTCATTGGCCGCGAACGCGTTCACGAACTCCAACTCCTTCTCGAAGAACCGGATCGTGAATCGGCGCAGCGCTCCCGGATCGGGCGGGGCCGCACGCATCGCCTCCAGCGCCCGGTCCCGCTCCACTCCCAAGTGACCGCACACCGCCAGGGCAAGAGCCACGTTTTCCCGGTGCTCCAAGTACCGGAAACCCTTCAGATCCTCCCCGGTCACGTTCCTCACATCCACCACTCGGCACGAGGTCTCTCGGCTTCGGGCCGGATCTCGGAACCACTCGCCCCATCCTTCCCCCGAGACGAAGAGCGCGCCGCCCTGCGGGATCGTCTGGCTCAAGGCCTCCGCGACATGGAACAGCGTCGGCCCCATGACATCCAAGTGGTCGGGGCGGACGTTCGTGATGACGCCCACCGTGGAGCGGATGAGCTGGCGTTCGGAGACGCGGCCCAGCTCGGGCCGGATGGCCATGCACTCGACCACCAGCGCCCGAGAGCCCAGCCGGGCCGCTCGACGCACCACTCCCATCTGCTCCTTGATGTTCGCGGGGCCCCACCGTCGCACGGGGACCTCGCTCCCGTCGGGGAAGATGAAGCGGGCGGCACTGCCCGTGGTCTTGGCCGCGGTGGGAATTCCGTCCGCCCGAAGGCCGGCGGCGATCAGGCGCGCCACCGATGACTTGCCGCGCGATCCGTTCACGTGGATGCGGATGGGGATGCGCCGGAGGGCGCGCAGGTGGAGCGCGTACTCGAGGAGGCCATAGGCCAAAAGGAGAGCGAGCAGTAGGAGCAGACTCACCAGGGGGACGATCACGGACGGCTCCCGCCGAGGCTTCGATCTCTCCGGCGCGAGAAACGATCGGAGGATCAAGGCGTCACTCCGCCGGGACCCGCGCGGAAACCCGGGCCCCGGCAGAGATCACCGAGCTTCTCACAGTGGACCGCGGGTTTCCACAGGATTCCCGCGACCTCCGTCGCACCTCCCCGCCCGCCACGGGAGTCGTGGCCCGGGCCTCGCTCCGGGGGCAAGGTGGCTGCCCCCGACGGGAGGACGTGCAGCGCACGGGACTCCGACTGCGCAGCGGGTCCGGGCGGCCGCGTGGGGACACCGGATTCCGAGAACCCGCGGAAGTCTCCCCGGGAAGCACCCGCGGCCGGCGCGCGTCGGGTTTTTGGATGTTGACGCTCACCGGGACTTCCAGTACCGGTCCACCCTGAACGAGGCGCGGCGTTGGGGACGGAGTGAGAGACGAATGATGCATCGGTATGTCTGGGCCGGAGGTCCTGTTCTGCTTCAGGCCGTGGTTTTCGTGCCGATGGCTCTCTCTCGGCTCATCGACGGTGACGAGGGCTACTACCTGCTCGCGGCCAAGCTCGTGCTCGAGGGTCGCGTCCCCTATCAGGACTTCTTGTTCACCCAGATGCCGCTCTCGGCGTACGCCTATGCGGCGTGGATGGCGTTGACGGGCGTGAACTGGTACTCGGGGCGCCTTCTGTCGGCACTCTTCGCCATCGGGATCGGGCTGATGCTGTTCCATTCGGTGCGCAGCACGACTCGAAGTCGGGGATGGGCGCTCGTGGCGGTCCTGCTGTACTCGGGATCGGAATGGGCCCTCGGCTGGTTCACGGTCGTCAAGACCTACGCGTTGTCGACCTTTCTCCTCTTCGGAGCTTACACGGTCCGGTGCCACTGTCCGGTGATTCCCGCGAGGTGGCGATGCCTTCTGAGCGGCATTCTTCTGGGCTTGACCGTGAACGCGCGGCTCTTTCTCGGTGCCGCGGTTCCGGCCTTCGTTCTCCACGCGTTTTTGCAGGGAGGGGCGGGTCGGGGCCGGTGGAGGTCGCTCTCGTGGCTCGGGGCCGGTTTCGCACTGGCTTGCCTGCCCAACGCCTTTTTCGCCCTGAGCGGCTGGGAGCACTTCTACTTCGGAAACCTCGGCTACCATGTCCTGCGATCGGAATCCGGAATCGTCCGTACTCTCGTTCAAAAGTTCTCCACCGTCGAGGAGCTGTTCGCCTTCACGCAATCCGGTCTCCTGATCACGCTCTTCATTCTGACTCTCGT
Organism: bacterium; assembly: GCA_025774805.1. Classification (GTDB taxonomy): domain Bacteria; phylum ARS69; class ARS69; order ARS69; family ARS69; genus JALGZR01. Next base: position 390 of record JALGZR010000022.1, on the reverse strand, counting down.
TCATCGGACGATGGCTCGTCGCTGGCGTGCCGATCTGCTCCCGGCCGTTCTGGTTCTTCTGATTCCCGCCAGTCTGCTCCCGACACCGACGTATCCGCAGTACTTCTGCGTGCTCCTCCCCTTTCTCCTCCACGAAGGCGTCTGCTTCTGCCACTCGCTGGGCGGCCGTCGATCGATTGAGGCGGAGAACGGAAGCCCGATGTCATTGCGGGTGATCCTGGTCGTCGTGGCTCTCGCCTATCTCGCACCCGTCCCGCGCACTCTGCACCGCTACGCCAACTCCGGTCGGGAGGTGATCGGCGTGCGAACGAACCGGGATCCCGAGAACTGGAGGATTCCGGTCGTGAAGAGGGTCTCGGCGGAGGTTGACCGGATCAACGTTCGGGGGAC
>JALGZR010000021.1 GCA_025774805.1 bacterium | reverse complement strand
CCCGATCGGTCCAGACGCCAGGTCCGACGAGAACGCTGTCGCCCGACTGCGCGAGATCCACGGCCTGCCAGATCGTGGGGATGTCCTCTGGGACGTTGATCGTCGTGGCGGGCGTGGGTTCAGAAAGGAGGAACGGAAGTAGGCAGAACCACATCAGCCGCTTCATGACATCCGCCCGTAGTCTGGCGGTCGGCGTCGGGGATCCGGCCGGGGCTGGTATCAGTATAGCCGGTTGGTGAGGGTCAGATCACGGGTGGCGGAAGAGACTGGCAGGAGAGCAGTTACGGCGGCCTGGCGAGTCGGTTGGATTGGGTCCGCCAGTTTGCCAGCTTCGCCCTTGGCGGATCTGGCCGGTGTCCAGGCCACGGGAGCAGCATGGTCCACACCTTGATTGTCCCGTGGCAATTGGTCCGGCTGGATCCGCTCGCCGTATGTGCGCGGTTGCATTACTCCCGCTCGCCCGGGACCGGGGGGACGGGGAGGGGCGGATCGGCTGGATTGGGACGCCTGATCTGTTACCTTCCCGTCGCGGCGGATCTGGCCGGCGCCTAGGTCGCGGGGTCAGGGCGGTAAGGCAAACTGACACGACTCGTGGCCTCCGGACCGGCTGGATCCGCTCGTCGTATGCGCACGGTTGCATTACTCCCGCTCGCCCGGGACCGGGGGGCCACCGCGACCCGGGTCGATTGGCTCCGCCAGTTTGCCAGCCTCGCATCAAGTGGATCTGCCCGGAAGCCATGTCACGGGGTAACCGGCATTGTGCCCTCCAGGCACCCGCTAAACGCGAACCGGTTGGATCCCCTCGGCTTCTGGCCGCATTGGCATTGACCCGCGCGTCAAAGGAGGTTGTGCTGCGTGGAGGAGAAGTCCCCGGCTTCGAGCCTCACGAAGTAGACCCCGGGAGATACCGGACGGCCGGCCTCATCTCGGCCATCCCACACCGGCGCGTAACGACCGCGCTCCAGCTCTCCCTGACCTCTTCCGGGTTGGTGCGGCCGGCAGCAGGGCATGCTGGCGGTCGCGCGCCAGTGATCGAGGGGCGAAGTGCTCGGAAGCTGGCTCTCACCAAGGCCGGTAGTGCCGGACTGAGGTCGGCAGTCCATCTCTTCTGGACTCGCGCCATGTCGCGATGGACGCGCACCTGCCGTGCTGCCGGCCCCGGTGGGCTTCGGTGGGTGAATGTCGCCGCTCCACATGCGGCGCCCAACTAGCGTTTGCATCTGACGAGCGCCGCGGCGCATATTGGACGTATCGAGGCCGGCCGGGAGTGCCTCGCTTGGCTCGGTACCTTCGCGGTACTCCCCGAGAGCAGCGCTCGCAGCTGAAACGCAAGGCGTTATACGGATTACCGAGGTGAGGAAACGATCACATGGAGTTCAACCTGCACAATCTTAGAATGAATGCCGTCGAAACGGATGAGAATGGTGTTATCGACGAGCGCACAATATTTGAGTTTCGACAAGAGGGACGCAGCGTTCATGCAGAATATTCCGGCGGCAGAATCGAACGCGGGTTTCTGGTAGGGGTCGTTGACGGCAGTTCGTTTGAATTCCGCTACTGCCAACTAGAAGCCGGCGGCGTGCTGAACGGTGGCAAGTCAAAGTGCGAGTTGCGTATCAGCGAGGACTCAAAAGTGCAGATCGTTGAACACTTTGAGTGGGCATCTCGGCCCGGCGGCGGACGCAATGTGATTCAGGAAGTTTAGTCGCTCGCCCGGGACCGGGGGGACGGGGGAGAGATCGCAAGGCGAAAGGGGAAGACACCGCTCAGTGACCACTCTCGCCCTCGCCGGCCGACCATCATGTGCAAGTGGCGTAGGAACCGAGCCTCGTCAAAGGTCCCAATTCAAATGGCCGCGGTTCCTTCGAAACAATCTAAGAACACACGGAATTGTCTGGCGCTAGCCCTTTGGCAAGTACGGAATCGTCCCTGCAGCATCGGTGGCGTCGATCACGCGGAGGCTGCTGATGCTTCCGGAACGCCGTGCCTTCCCGTAATCCGCGTAGGCCGGATCGTCTGCAAAAGCCCTGACGTTGTCCATAGATGGAAACTCCAGAATCGCAATCAGTGTCGAGTCACGCTCGTCCCCTTCAACGTGTGTGATGTTGGCGCTACGCGTGAGGTACTTGCCTCCGTGCTTGTGGACAATATCGTGAACGTTCGCGGCGTACTCCGGTATCCACTTGTCATCAGTAACCTGGACGTCTGCGATGAGATAAACGCTCAATGCCTTCTCCAATCTCATTTGGAACTTGCCCGGTGTCCCGGTGCGATTCACGCGCCGTCACCAGGATTCAGTATGTACCGCTTCCCCTCCTCAGTCCAGAGACGTGCCCTAGATCCGTTCAAGAGCGTTTGCTGACCCCTTTCCGACAAGAGATCATTCTTTAGAAGTAACCGGCCCTTTACTCACGAACTTCCCCACGGCTGGAACTAAGTGTGCTCACACAGCCGTCACGGGTGAGGTCGCGGGTGGCGAGTCTTCGAAACTCACCCTTGATCCTGTTCCGCCCTCTGCTCGACGGTGATCGGGCGGCCGGGCGGGCCTACCGGGAGCTTTCATCGACCCCGCACCCCTCCCGCTCGCCCGGGACCGGGGGGACGGGGGAGGGGGGGTGTCAGAGGAGTTAGCCGTCAACCTGGCACTACTTCTTGAGCTTCGGCCAACGGTTGTATCCAATCGCTGGATCGTTGGAGCGAAGCGCCTCACGTCGCGGTGAGAACGCCCGTCGCCAGGCCCCCCCGCACAGGGCCAGACGTGCAGCTCTATCGCATCCGACTGCTAAGTGGCGAGTCTCGGGCGCGTTAACCTTCAGCCACACATTTTCACTTCGCGGTAGGGACGCCGGTCGCCCGGCGCCCCCCGCACAGATCCGGAGGCGCAGCGCCGCCGCATCGGGGCCGGCTTTACTAGGTGTCACACATTTTCACGGAGGATATCCGGAGACAGCTTTTCTGGAAGCCGTAAGCCTTTGATTTAAAAAAGTTAGTGGTGGAGGCGGCGGGAATCGAACCCGCGGCGGGTCAGCCTCCTCCCCACCCCCTCACCCCGCGGACGGCGGAGGCGGTGCCGGCGGCACCGCCCCGGCGAACAGCTGCCCCAGCTGCGGCACCTGAGCGGCGGCGACCCAGCCACTCATGCCCGCCGTCCAGACGAGCGTCTCGGGTCGGATCCGTCCGGCGGTGATCGCCTCGGAAACCTGGCCGTATGCGAACGGACCCACCGTGGCGCCCTGCTCCACGATGTGCCACGTGACAGCCGGAGGCGCGGGCGCTGGCCCGATCGGCGGAACGGCGGCAGAGGGCACACCTCCCCCCATCTGTCCATCCGTTCCCGGCACCATCTGGCGGGCCATTGCCATGCCCATTCCGACACCGACGCCGGCGCCGGCGAGGCCGCCGGACGGATTCGCGGCGGCGACCGGCATGGACTGCCCGATCTGGTACTGCTGGTACGCCGCGAGGTCACCGACGAGGTTCATGCTGGTGCGCGCGTCGAGCGCCTGCTCGACCTCCGCCGGAAGGGAGACGTTCACGATGTAGAGCTGCGGGACGTCGAGCCCGAACACCTCCCGGACGCGGCGCCGCACCGCCTCCCGGAGCTGTCCGGAGAGCTCCTGGTAGTTGGACGCGAGGTCGAGGACGGGAACCGACGCGTTCGCGACGAGGTCCGCGAACTCCGAGTTCACGATCGATCGCAGGAGCTCGGAGATCTCGTCCGACTCGAAGCTGGAGTCGGTGCCGACGAGCTCGGTCAGAAGAGCGCGCGCGTCGACCGCCTTGATCGTGTACGTGCCGAACGCGCGGACGCGGATCGGACCGAAGTCCGGATCCCGCATCATGACCGGGTTCGGTGTTCCCCACTTCAGGTCGGTGACCTGGCGCGTGGCGACGAAGTAGACCTCCGCCTTGAACGGACTGTCGAACCCGTGGGGCCAACCGGCGAGAGTGCTCAGCACCGGGAGGTTCCGGCTCTGCAGGACGTAGGTTCCGGGTCCGAACTGGTCGGCGATCTTTCCCTGATGTACGAAGATCGCCTCCTGCCCCGGCCGCACGATGAGCTTCGCGCCGTTCTTGATCTGATTGTGGTAGCGCGGGAACCGCCACACCAGGGTCCGGTGGCTGTCGTCCACCCACTCGACGATGTCGACGAGCTCGGATCGGAGCTTTTCGAGGAAACTCATGGCGCGTCGCCCTTTCCGGTCGGGGCGGTCGGACGGAGCGGGAGCCGCCCCGGATTCCCCGACCGCCGGTTTCGGTTCAAGAGAGCACTTCGCTCAGGAAATCGACGAACGAGACGACGAGGCCCCGCTTCGCCCGCCGCCTGTCGTGATCCACCAGCATCTTCGCGAGCTCCGTTCCGGCTCGCGCGGAAGATCCCGCCGAGCCCGGCGCCGACCCCGTCTTCATCGAGGTATTCTCGGCGCGGCGCGCTCGTTCCAACCCACCGCTCAGGATGAACCCCGCGATCTGTTCCAGCTCGTCCGGGTCGAGCCACGTCCCGTGATCGTGGCACCGATCGATGATCACTCCGGAGGTCCGCCGGTAGTTGCGACGCAGCATGAACGCGTCGCACACGGGACAGCTCCGGTACTTCACCCGGTCCGACACCGGGTTGCCTCCGCGCACGCGGGGACTCGGGGCCGTGATCGTCCCCGCGTCCGCCTGCCGCCGGATCTCGATCGCCCGATCGATGAGCGCGTCGAAACGGTCCCCCGGCACCCAGAGGCCTCCGCAGTTCGGGCACTCGTTCACCGACACCCGGCCGACCGATCGCGGCGGCATGAGGGCGCCGCACTCGACACAGGGGAGCTCGGGCGCGATCGTCTCCAGCGGCTCCGGACGAAACGCGACGCCGCAGGCGGTGCAGAAGCGGGAGTCCTCCCGGTTGCGTGCGAAGCACTCGGGACAGAGAAGGCTGAGATTGCGCCGGACGTGGACGATCACGGAGCCGCAGTAGTCGCAGTGGCCCGCGCCCTTCGCCACCACCGCGCCGCACGAGCCGCAACGGTGGATCTCGGCGTCCACCGCGGGACGGGGCCGGGCGTCGACGGCCGCTCCGCACCGACAGGTGACGGTCGACTCTGCCTTGTTCGTGACGTCGTACTGGGCGTGACAGTTCGAGCAGGCGACGAGACGCAAGACCCCCTCCGAATCCCCGGCCGGCCCCCCTCACCGGGGCAAGCGCAACCGGTGCGGAATCCCGCTCCAGAATCGGCCTTCGAGAACAAGAGCTTTAGGTAGGGGGCGGCGTGGCGGGAGGGCCGGCGGCTCGGCTGGTCCCTCAGTAGATCTCGGGCACGAAGGTCTGGTCCCCCATCGGGGGACGGACGTAGCCACCCTGGTCCGTGCGGGGGGGCAGCTTGACCGGGCCGGGCGTGAGATCCCCGTAGGGAACCATGCTCAGCAGGTGGGCGATGCAGTTGAGGCGGGCCCGCTTCTTCACGTCCGCGTTCACGACGTACCACGGGGCCTGCTTGATGTCCGTGTAGGCGAACATCTCGTCCTTGGCCCGCGAGTACTCGACCCAGAGATCGCGCGACTTCAGATCCATGGGACTGAGCTTCCAGCGCTTGGTCGGGTCGAGGTTCCGATCCTGGAAGCGCTTCTCCTGCACCTCGTCCGAGACCGAGAACCAGTATTTGATGAGAATGATGCCCGAGCGGATCAGCATCCGCTCGAACTCGGGACAGGAGCGGAGGAACTCCCGGTGCTCCTCTTCCGTGCAGTAGCCCATGACGCGCTCGACGCCGGCGCGGTTGTACCAGCTTCGATCGAACAGGACCATCTCGCCCGCCGCGGGAAGATGGGCCGCGTAGCGCTGGAAGTACCACTGGGTCTTGTCCCGCTCGGTGGGTGTTCCCAGCGCGACGACGCGACAGATCCGGGGGTTGAGGCGCTCGGTGATCCGCTTGATGACCCCGCCCTTCCCGGCGGCGTCGCGCCCCTCGAAGATGACGACGACCTTCAGGCCCTTGGCCTTGATCCACTCCTGCAGCTTGACGAGCTCGATCTGGAGCTTGCCCAGCTCCTCGAGATAGACGGGCTCCGCGATCTTGCGGGGAGGGTCTCCCACCTCGACCGGAGAGGGAATCTGCGCCGGAGCGGGAGCGCCTTTCTTCTTCTTGCCCATCTCGAGGGTCCCCTCGCGGGATCGCCCGGAATGCTCTCCGGCGGTCTCGGCGAGCGCCGGGACCGCCGGACGGAAATCTACGCCATCTTCGGTCATCGAGGGCGATGGCTCAAGAGAGGAAGTCCGCACGGCGCCCCGCGCCTCCGGACCTGGTCGCGGCTCCACACCCCTGCCCTACTCCTCCGGCAGCCAGCCGAATCGCTCGAGGTCGATCCTTCCCCGCTCGTCGAAGCGGACCCCCTCGGCCTCGAGGAGGCGACGCTGAACCGCGGCGCCGTCCCCCGCCGATCGCGGACTCACCTCGCCTTTCGCGTTGACGACCCGCTGCCAGGGCACGTCGTCGGGGGCGGCGCGCATCGCGAAACCCACGACCCGCGGAGTCCCCGCGCCCACGATGCGCGCGATGCGGCCGTACGAGACCACCTTGCCCCGCGGCACCTGCCGGACGAGGTGGAAGATGCGCTCGTGGACCGCGGGGTCGCGCCCGGCCTTCTCCGAACGCCGTTCAGGACCCGCTCCCCGACGCGGGAATTCAGCCTGCATGTCTCACCTGCCTCTGCTGCGGCAGCGACAAGCCGCGCCCGGCTTCGTCGTTGCCGGGCTTCCGGCACGCGCCGGTACTCCTCGGCATGCACCGGTCCCCTCCGCCACGCACCGACACACACCGGAGACTCAGAGATAGCGTACGAAGATCAGATAGACCACCGGGAAGACGATTCCCAGGACCATCCAGGCCCCGCCGCGGCCGGCCAGCCCCTTGCGCCCCTTCACGAGGAAGATGCCGGTGATCGCGAGAACGGCGAGAAGAACGGAGTAGGCGTCCGCGATGACCGTCCACGCGCCCTTGCCGTGATTGAGGTGGAGGAAGTTCACGTCGAACAGGAAGGGCCGCTCCGCGAATCCGTTCCACACCACCTCGCCGGTCCCCGTGTCGACCTCGAGGGTCGCGCCCTCGAGAAAGATCTGGACGTGGGCCCGGTCGGGACGCCAAACGTTCTTGACCGGATCGGAGATCCCGAGACGATCGAGCACGGTCGCCGCGATCGCCTCCGGATCAGTCTCCGGAATCGGTTCGAGTCGGAAGGTCTCGCTGTGAAGGCGGTAGTTCGGGTTCCAGTGGTGGACGTGGTTCACGGCGACGCCGGAGATTGCATAGACCAGCGTCAGGCCGACCGCGAAGTAGCCGAACTCGCGATGGAGGAACCGACAGATCTTCCGGAAGGTGCTCAAGGCCTCGACTCGCGACCACGCTATCAGGGTTCGGGGCCCGTTCTGAACCGGTTTGCGAGAAGACGCCCGGTAGGATAGAAATCGAGGGAGACGACCCTGGCGGGGGGTTGCCCGGCGGATCCCCGAACCCCTCACCCAGCAACCCCGCTACGGCCCGAAGGAAGCCGACGCTGGGCCTCTCCCTCGACGGATTTAATGATACACTACTTCACTATCTTGACCAGGGGGTCCTTTGTAGCCTCGGCGAGAAGATGTGATCCGTCGGCTCGTCAACTGACAATGATCAGTTTTTGCATTGATGGAAGTCATGATCGAGATGCGCCGCATGCCCCTGGCCCGGATGATCCAAGAGGATCGTCGCGAGATCGCGGATCCGCGATCGCAGCCGATCCTTCAGGGATGGCCCGGGCCAGAGGGTCGGGGATGCCCGTGGCGGGCGCCGAAGCCGAAGGAGGAGGTCCGGCATGTTTCGGAAGCACCGACCCGAGGTCCTGATCGTGGGGGCGGGACCCGTGGGTCTGTTCACGGCGTTGCAGTTCCACGAGCGCGGCATGGGGGTCCACCTCATCGACGAACAGCCCCGAACCGCCGCCCAGAGCTACGCCCTCGCCCTGCACGCCCGGAGCCTCGATCTGCTCGCGGGGCTCGGCCTGGCCGACGCCGTCGGGGCCGAGGGACTGCGCGTGAACCGGATCGCGCTCTACGACGGGGCGGACCGCCGCGCCGAGATGGACCTTTCCCGACTCCCGGGAGACCACCCCTACGTCCTCGCGATCCGTCAGTCCACCCTCGAGCGCGCTCTCGAGGAGGCGCTTCGGAAGCGCGGCATCGACGTCCACTGGAATCACCGCCTCAGTGATCTCGAAGTGCGGAGCGACCGGATCCACGCCGAGATCGATCGCCTGGAGAAGGTGTCGAGCGGCTACGCGATCGCGGTGACGGAGTGGGCCGTCGGCAAGCGCCTCCGATTCGAGCCCCGCTACGTGATCGGCGCGGACGGACACCGATCGTTCGTTCGGAGGACGTTGGGAATCGACCACGCCGCACACGGCGACCCCCTCTTTTTCGCGGTCTTCGAGCTCGAGGTCGACGGAAGCGTCGGCGACGAGATGCGGATCTCGATCGCCGACGGCCTGATGAACGCACTCTGGCCGCTCCCCGACGGACGCTGTCGCTGGAGCTTCCAGGTCGCCGATCCCCGCCAGCCGCCCGAGCCGCGCTACAAGAGCCGGGTCGCGGTTCACATGGCTGACGCCTCCGCTCCCGCCCTGACCGCTGAGCACCTGCGGGGATTCCTGGCGGAACGGGCGCCGTGGTTCGGCGCGAAGCCGAAGGAGATCACCTGGTCGATGATCGTCCGGTTCGAATCCCGCCTCGCCTCGGACTTCGGCCGGGGACGCATGTGGCTGGCCGGCGACTCGGCGCACCTGACCGGTCCCGTCGGCATCCAGAGCATGAACGTGGGGCTGCGCGAGGGATTCGACCTGGCCACCCGGATCTCGGAAGTCCATCGGGGCGCGGCGTCCGAGGGGGTTCTCGACGAGTACTCCCGGAGGCGCGCGGAGGAGTGGAAGGCGCTCCTCGGTCTCACCGCCCGGCTGAGTCCGTCCGGGCCGGAGCAGTGGATCCACGGTCACGCGGCGGATCTACTGTCCTGCATTCCGGCGAGCGGAGAGGACCTCGAGACCCTCGCGCGGCAGATCGGTCTCGAGTTGAGATCACCGTCGGACTCCTGACAAAAAGAATCGAATCCTGACGAGAATTTTGCGAAGAATCGATTTGCACCCTGGAATCTTCCGGCTGATTTGCCGATCTTGGGGATGACATGCTCGTCCTTCGTGCAGCCGCCCGCTCTCTTTTTCGGGACGCTGCTGCCGTACGCTGCTCGCTCCCGCGGGAGCGCCGCGCGGCCACCCGGAAGGCAGACGGGCGAGATCGGGGAGACTCCATGGAAGTCAGGGAACGGGAACGATGGGTGGAGGTTCCGGTCGACCGGATCGCCGTGAGGATGCATCCGGAGCGAGGGCCCGTCCAGATGCGCATCATCTTTGCGGATGGCACGCATCGGGAGGTCCCGGTGGAGTCGGGACTCGACGCCTCCCCCCTCCTGGAAGAGGTTCTTTGCGACAAGGCCCGGCTCGTCGACGAGCAGGTGCCCTGCTGGTGGGGCTGATCGTCGCGCGACCCGGACCTCGCCTCGACTTCGCGAGTCCGGCAAGCCTGCGTATCTCACCGGGCGCGGCGATCCGCCCTGGCGCGGCGATCCGCATCCGAAGCCGAGGACGGTGAGGAATGCAGGCTACCGCAGCTCCTTCGGGTCGATGCCCATCTTCTTCGCCATCTCCCGGACGACGTGCCGGCCGATGATGACCTTCTGGATCTGGCTCGTCCCCTCGTAGATCTGGCAGACCTTCACGTCGCGCAGGAGCTTCTCCACCGGGTACTCCTTCGAGTAGCCGTAGCCCCCGAAGATCTGGATCGCGTCGTCGGTGATCCGCATCGCCCGATCCGCCGTGAAGAGCTTCGCGACGGCGACCTCGTAGTTGTTGTCGATGCCTTGGTCGCACATCCACGCGCACTGCCAGGTCAGGAGCCGTCCCGCCATGATGTCGCGGGCCATGTCGGCCAGCATGAACTGGACGCCCTGGTGATTCGCGATGTAGGTCCCGAAGGTCTTCCTCTCGAGCGCGTACCTCAGGGAATGGTCGAGGGCGTTCTGGCAGACGCCGACCGCGCCGGCCGCGATCGCCGGTCGGGTGAACTGGAACGAGCGCATCGCCAGGTAAAACCCCGAGTTCTCCTCACCCAAGAGGTTTTCCGCCGGGATCTCCGCGTCGTCGCAGTTGATGTCGCACGTGAAGGATGCGCGCTGCCCCATCATGTCTTCCTTCTTCCCGAGGGAGACGCCGGGGTGGTCCTTCTCGACGATGAACGCGTTGATGCCTTTGTGCCGCTTCTCGGGATCGCTCTGGGCGAAGACCACGAACCAGTCCGAGACCCCCGCGCCCGTGATCCACCGCTTGACGCCGTTGAGGATCCACTTGTCGCCCTTCTTGACCGCCGACATCTTGAGTCCCGCCGGGTCGGAGCCGATCTCCGGCTCGGTCAGGGCGTAGGCGCAGTGGAGCGGTTCCTCCATCAGCATGCCGAGGTACTTCTTCTTCTGCTCCTCGGTCCCGGCGAGCTTCACGGGAACGATGCCCAGATTGTTCGCCATGATGGACAGCGAGATGCCCATGCACCCGTGGGCGAGCTCCTCGGCGATCAGGCACTCCTCGAGGGCCCCCATTCCCAGACCGCCGTAAGCCTCGGGCACGATGCAGTTCATGAGCCCGATCTCCCAGCCCTTCTTCGCGATCTCGTAGGGATAGCTCCCCTCCCGATCGTGGTGCTCCGCGACCTCGGGCGTGATCTCCTTGTCCGAGAAGTCGCGGGCGAGCTTCCGGATCTCCTCCTGCTCCGCGCTGAGGCGGAACCAGGGGCCCTGGTCGGTGGCGGTGGGAGCGGTCGTCGTCGACATGGTCATCTCCGCGAAGCGGGTCGGCCAGCGACCCGGGAACTCATTGCAATTCAGAAAGTTACAGTTCTCCAGCGTTTCCCAAGATAGGGTTCGGCATCGGGGCCGTCAAGCCGAGTCCCCCTCCGGCCCAGGCGCGAGACCCCACCGGCGGATCACCTTTCGGGCGGGAGCGGAGAGGGCCTTGCCCAGCGCCTCTTCACCCGGGAGCCACGTGAGCTCCGCCCCGTCCGGGCCGCGCCGGCCGCCGGCCGCGCGCCGTTCACGGAACGGTTCCGCGGGGGAAGCCTCCCGCACCTCCAGGGAGATCCGGCGGTACGTGATCGCGTGCTTCACGGTGCCGAGAGTTCGGCCGGCCTCGACCGGCCACGGAAGAAGAGCGCCGGCCGCCGCGATCCCGGTCGAGCGATCGTCGGCCGTCCCCGTGAACGCGCCGGGAAGATCCCACATTCCCGGGAGGAGCTCGCCGGGGAGCCTTCGGCGAAGGAGAACGGCGTCCCCGTGGCGGACCAGCAGAACGGTGCAGGCGACCTCCACCGTCCTCCGACGGGGGCGGAGCTCCGGCAGGTCTTCGATGATTCCCTCCCGCCGGGCCACGCAGAGCGCGGCGAGCGGACAGCGCTCACAGTCCGGGTCGCGCGGGGCGCACACGATGGCGCCGAGCTCCATCTGGGCCTGGTTGAGCTCGCCGGGATCTCCGCGCTCCACGACCCTTCCCGCGATCCGCCAGAGAAGACCTCTCACCGGAGCGCGCGAGGGATCCCCGCGGATTCCGAAGACCCGAGTCAAAACGCGCGTCACGTTTCCGTCGAGCACGGGGGCGCGCGCTCCCAGAGCGATGGAGCGGATGGCCCCGGCCGCGTATCGTCCGATGCCGGGGAGGGCGAGGGCGGCCCGCTCGTCGTCGGGAAAGCGCCCGCCGTGCCGGGCGACGACCTCGCGCGCGCCGGCGGCGAGCATTCGGGCCCGCCGGTAGTACCCGAGCCCGCTCCAGGATTCCAGAACCTCCTCCTCCGGCGCGGCCGCGAGGGCGCCCACGTCGGGGAAGCGCGTGACGAACCGCTCGAAGTACGGAATGACCGTTTCGACGCGGGTCTGCTGGAGCATCATCTCGGAAACCCAGACCCGGTAAGGCGTGGGATCGCGGCGCCACGGCAGATCGCGCCCGTGGGCCCGAAACCAGGGTCCGAGCGCTTCGCGGTAGGCGTCGATCGCCGCCGGCGGCGGCTCCGTCGGCGCCGGGTCGGGCGGGCGGTCGGAGGCGAGGCCACGCGGTCGGCCCGGCGCGCGAACCGGCGCTCGGCCCGGCTTTCGGCCGCGCGGTCGGCCCGGCGCGTGGCCGGGAGCGGGGTCGGGAACGGGAGAAGGGGAGCTCACGGGTCCACCTCCGGGACGGCGATCCTACCCCGGTCCCCCGCCGGGGGGAACCACTCCCCAGACCGCGCGCTTCCCGGTATGATCCGGGCCCCGACCCGGAGAGGAAATGATTCGCAGTCCGGTCGTACCGAAACAGGGTCTTGCGGCACTCGAGCCGCCCGTCCTCGCTTTCGCCCTCGCTCTCGCCCTCGCGCTCACCCCCGGACGCGCGGAGGGGGAGATCACGATCCGGGACCTCGTGGGCACCGCCGAGCCCTCGAACATCGCGTTCGCCGAGGACGGCCGTCGTCTCGCCTTCGAGGTGGAGTCCGCGGACCTGGAGACGCACACCGTCCGCCGCCGGATCCATCTCCTCGACTCGAAGGAGTGGAAGACGCTCCGGGGAATCGTGGCCAAGATCCGAGGACGGCCCGAGTCCAAGGAGCGATTCCACCGGCCGGTCACCCGGGAGGACGAGGACGCCACCTCCCCCGCCTTCTCTCCGGGCGGAGATCTCCTCTCCTTTCTCTCGGCGCGCGGCGAGGGCGCACTGCGCCAGGTCTGGATCCTCCCCTTCGTCGGCGGCGAGGCGATCCCGTGGACGGACCTACCCGAGGGGGTCGAGTCCTACGCGTGGCGGCCGGACGGGTCGATGATCGTCCTCAGTGAGAGCCCCCCGCCCCCCGACGAGTCGAGTCCCGGGGAGGAACGGATCCCCCCCGATGTCGACGCGTGGTCGATCGAGCGGGAGAGACGGCCGAAGGTCTTCTGGCTGATTCCTCCCGACGGGGAAGGAGCTCGGCGAATCCACGCGGGGGATCCGGGGATCGGGGAATACGCCCTCTCCTTCGACGGAGAGCGCATCGCGTTCGCCTCGAACGGAACCGGGGATCCCGCCGATCGTGCGAAGTCGGACCTGTACGTTTTGGAGATCGCCACCGGGGAGGTGAGACGCATCCTCGACCGTCCCGGGCCCGAGCGCTTCCCCCGGTGGTCGAACGACGGAGAGGTGATCTACTTCCTGGCCGCGCTCGACTCCACGAAGAGCCGCTCCCAGGCGAACGTCTACGCGGTGCCCGCCGCCGGCGGGGAGTGGGAGCTCATCTCCGAGCGAATCGATCGGGACGTCGTCGAGATCGCGACCGGCAAGGGCTCGGATCGGATCCTCGCCATCCTCGAGGACGGGACGAACGAGGTCCTCGCCCGCCTGTTTCCGAACAGCCGCATCGTCAAGCGGGTGCACGGCGATCCCGGACGGGTCCGGCATCTCGCGGGCCACTCGAGCGGGCGCAAGGCCGCGTTCGTGCACGAGGGGCCGGACCGGGCGCCGGAAGTCTGCACCTGGACGTTCGACGACGACTACATCATCCCCGTGACCGACCTGAACCGGGAGATCTCGTCGAGGGTGACGGCCGAGTCTCGGGTGATCCGCTGGTCCACGTCCGACGGCGGGGAGGTCGAGGGGGTCCTCGTGCTTCCCGGCGGTCGGGACGACTCCTCCCCTCTGCCCACGATCCTGTGCGCGGGGGAGGGGCCCGGCTCGAACACGACGAACACGCTGCGGACGCACCGATTCCACGCGTGGTCCTCCCGGGGATACGCCGTTCTCGGCGTCAACCCGCGCGGGAGCAGCGGTTACGGAGCCGACTTCAACGTCGCGGGCGCCGGCGATCCGGCTCGCGCCGGTCTCACCGACCTGATGGCCGGCGTCGACCACCTCGTGGCCGAGGGAATCGCGGATCCGGAGCGCCTCGGGATCCTCGGCGGGCTCTGGCGCGGATCGCTCGCGTACGAGGCGATCGCGGCCACGGATCGATTCGCGGCGGCGGTCTCCCTCCCCGACCCCGACGTGCTCCCCACCCACCACGAAAGCGAATCCGACGCCGACTCCCGGGACGATTCCCCGGAGACCGTGGCCACCCCCGTGCTCGCCCTGCACGGCGCCGCCGACGACGCCCGCCTGGCCGACCTCCGGCGGCTCCACGCCGCGCTCGAGGAGCGGGGGGCCGAGGTCGAGCTCGTCGTCTATCCGCGAGAAGGGACGAGCCTCACCGTTCCGTCGCACCGGATCGACGCGTTCGAGCGGGCGGCGGAGTGGTTCGATCGACACCTGCAGGGACGGCCCGCCGCGGGGATCGGACGCCCGGTGACCGCGGGACCGTGGTCGCTTCGGGTCCGATCCGTGGAGCACGTCCCTCCTCGGAACGAGCCCGCGCCGCGGGACGGACACCTGAGTTTGGAGCTCGTCCTCTCCTCCGATCTCCCGGTCGTGGACTTCGAGCTCGTTCTCACCGGTCGCGGCTCCCCGTTCAAGCTCCATGACGCGGCGGGATGGGTCGCGCAACCGATCGCGGTTCCGGTCGACTGGCCCGGGGAAGAGACCTTGATCGAGGGAAGCGGCCAGCGGATCCGCCTCGACGGCGACCCCCGGCGGGGAACGGCCTCCTGGCCGATCCGCGTCGCCTTTTCCCTCGAGAACCTTTCCTCTCCCGCAGCGTTTCACGCCTTGGACTGCCCACCGGTCCGGATCTCGTGGCCGACGCCCGAAGCGGGAGAGCCGGGGAACGCACCCGATACGGAATCGAACGAGAGCGAGGAGAATCGATGACCGACAAGCTCCCCGAAGCCCCCGACCGCCCACCCCTGCCGCCCGAGGACCTGCGCTGGGTCTGCGACCCGGACTCGTTCGACTTCGACTGCACCAGCGAGCTCGATCCGGTGCGCGAGATCATCGGACAGGAGCGGGCCCTCCGCGCGATCACGCTCGGACTGGAGATGAGGTCGCCCGGCTACAACATCTTCGTGTCGGGGTTCGTCGGCACGGGCCGGAACACGACCATCCAGCGGGTTCTCCAACACCTCGATCGGGGAACCGTACCGCCGGACGATCTCTGCTACGTCCACAACTTCTCGAAGCCGGACCGGCCGCGCGCACTGTTCGTTCCGGCGGGCAAGGGAGCGCGGCTGCGCGACGGAATGCAGCGGGTGATCCGGCATCTCGGCCGGGACATTCCCCAGATCTTCGAAAGCGAGCCCTACCGGAAGGGCAAGGAGCAGATTCGCGATCGCTTCCGGACGCGGACCCGCGAGCTGATCCAGACCTTCGAGGAGAGGGTGGGCGCGGAGGGTTTCGCCCTCGTCCAGGTCCAGGTCGGTCCGATGACGAACCCGGAGGTCGTTCCCGTCGTCGACGGAGAGCCGAAGTTCCTCACCGATCTCGAACAGGCGGTCGAGGCCGGCGAGTTCCCGAAGGAGCGACTCGAGGAGCTTCGCGAGAAGCACCGCGAGTACCACGGCGAGCTCCAAGAGGTCGTGAAAGGGGCGATGAAGATCGACAGCGAGATGAACTCGGCGTTCGCCGAGCACGACCGCAACACGATTCGCCCGCTCGTGAAGCACTGCGTCGACGAGATCCGAGAGGAGTTCACCGAGCAGTCCAGCGTCCTGGAGTGGATCGGCCAGGTCGAGGAGCACCTGCTGACGCACCTCGCCCCGTTCACGTCGACCGACGAGGGGGAGGAGAAGGGCGAGGGGAGCGAGAGCGAGGGGGATTTCCCCGGCAGCGGAGTCGTCGAGTACCAGGTGAACCTGGTCGTGGACCACTCCGGGACGAAAGGCGCGCCGGTCGTCGTGGAGAACACGCCGGCCTCGGCCCAGCTCTTCGGCATCATCGAGAGGAAGTGGTCCCGGGGCGGCGAGGAGACGGTCGATCACACGCGGATCCGGGCGGGCAGCCTGCACGCGGCCAACGGCGGATACTTGGTGCTGAACGCGTCGGACCTCTTCCACGAGCCCGCGTTCGTCTGGAACACGCTCAAGCGGACCCTGCGCACCGGCCTCCTGGAGATTCCGATCTCCGAGCCGTTCGTCGTTCTGGGGCCGCCGGCCATCAAGCCGGAACCGGTGCGCATCTGCGTGAAGGTCGTCCTCATCGGAGACGCCCATCTCTACGCGCTTCTCTACCACTACGACGAGGACTTCAAGAAGATCTTCAAGGTCCGCGCCGACTTCGACACCGAGATGGACAACGATCCGGAGAACCGCCGGCTCTACGGATGCTTCGTCCAAGGGCTCGTGGACGAGGAGGAGATCCTGCCCTTCGACCGGACCGGCGTTGCCGAGCTCGTCGAGCACGGCAGCCGTCTCGCCGGGCGGAGGCGCAAGCTCTCGACCCGCTTCCACCGGATCGCCGATCTCGCCCGGGAGGCGAGCCACTTCGCCCGCAAGGAGAACGCGCCGAGGGTCCACTTCGAGCACGTGCGCCGGGCCCGGGAGGAGCGGGACTACCGGCACAACCTCTCCATGGAGAAGATGCAGGACCTGATACGGGAGGGGACGATCTTCATCGACGTGGACGGTCGCCAGGTCGGCGAGGTGAACGGCCTGGCGGTCTACGACTCCGGTGAGTTCAGCTTCGGCATCCCGTCCAAGATCACCGCGACGGTGAGCATGGGCAACGCGGGCATCATCAACATCGAGCGCGAGGCCGACCTCTCGGGACGGACCCACGACAAGGGAATGCAGATCCTCGCGGGGTTCATCCGGGAGAAGTACGCGCAGGAGAAGCCGCTCACGCTGAGCGCCTCGGTCTGCTTCGAGCAGTCCTACCACGGCGTCGACGGCGACAGTGCCTCTTCCACCGAGCTCTACGCCCTTCTCTCGTCGCTGTCGGGGATCCCCATCCGCCAGGAGATCGCGGTGACCGGCTCCGTGAACCAGAAGGGGGAGATCCAGCCGATCGGCGGCGCGAACGAGAAGATCGAGGGCTTCTACGACGCGTGCGCCGCGAAGGGGCTCACCGGCCGCCAGGGCGTGATGGTCCCCGAGGCGAATCGGGCCGATCTCATGCTTTACCCCCGGGTCGTCGAGGCGGTCCGGAACGGGAAGTTCCACATCTACGCCGTGGCCACGATTGACGAGGGCATCGAGATCCTGACCGGGGTCGTCGCCGGAAAGAAGGAGGGCAGGCGTCGCTACCCGCGCGACTCGGTGAACGGGCGCGTCGACAAGCGCCTCCGCGAGCTCGCCGAGCAGATGCGCGAGTACGGCCACCCGTAGCCTGCATATCTCACCAGGCTCGGGCGCTCTACGCTCAAGCGGGGTCGGAGCCTCCGGCTCCCTCCAGATTCCGGGATCGGCCCACCCGCGTCGGCTCGGCGTCGGCGGCCAGGTAGTCGCGGAGGCCCTCTCGGGTGCTGGAGAAGGCGAGCTCGTCCCAGGGAATCTCCGCGTCGGGAAACGACCGCGCCTCGAGGCCCTCGGACCGGCAGTACGGCGTTCCCTCCACGACCGTTGCCCGGTAGATGACGATGACGAACGTCTTCCCCGGATAGCTGTAGACGCCGAGCAGGTCGTCGAGGCGCACCTCGCAGCCGGCCTCCTCCCGGGCCTCGCGCCTCGCGGCCTCCTCCAGCGTCTCGCCCCCGTCGACGAACCCGCCCGGAAACGTCCATCGCCCGAGACCGGGCTCGATCGACCGCCGCATCAGGAACACGCCGTCGCCCCACCGGAAGATGACGCAGGCGGCCACCTTGGGATCGAGGTAGTGGACGTGACCGCACTTCGTGCAGGTCGGCGGATCCCCCTCGAAGTGGTCCTCGAGCGGATGCCCCATCCGGAACTTCACGCGAGCCCCCGTTCGAGATAGAGACGCGCCGCCCGGGACATCACCTCCAGCCCGATCGGCAGGGCGCGCTCGTCGATGTCGAACCGGGGATTGTGGTGCGGGTGGGCGCCTTCGGGTCCGCCCGATCCCACGAAGAAGAAGCAGCCGGGAACCGCGGCGAGCACGGACGCGAAGTCCTCGCCGCCCATCGACTTCCCGTCCGCCCGGACGTTCTCCTCGCCGACGACGGCGCCGGCCGCCTCCGCCACGATCGCGCACATGCGCGCATCATTGACGAGAGGCCGGGTGATCAAGTCGATCTCGATCGCTCCCCTCTCCCCGACGATCTCTCGGAGCCGCCGGTGAACCTCCCGCCGCACCGCAGAGTCGAACGTGCGCACCGTGCCCCGCATGCTCACGCGGTCGGGGATCACGTTGTAGGCGTCTCCTCCCTCGATCGAGGTCACCGAAACCACCGCGGTCTCCAGGGGATCGACGCTCCGGCTGACGATCGTCTGGAAGTCGAGGACGAGATCCGCCGCCGTCACGATGGGATCGTCGCACTGGTGGGGCATCGCGGCGTGACCGCCCCGTCCCCGAACCTCCACGCGGAACTCGTCGACCGAGGCCATGGCCGGACCGGGGATGACGCCGACCGTGCCGACCGGAAGGTAGTTCCAGAGATGGAGGCCGAGCGCGGCGTCGACTCCCTCGAGCGCCCCCTCCTCGATCATCCGGTCGGCCCCGACGCCCCGTTCCTCCGCCGGCTGGAACCCGAATCGGATCCTTCCCGGGAGGTCGCCCTCCGCCCAGCGGGCGGCCACCATCAGGTTGATCGCGGTGTGCCCGTCGTGCCCGCACGCGTGCATCACTCCCACGGTGCGACTCCGGTACTCGACCTCGTTCGCCTCCTCGACGGGAAGCGCGTCCATGTCCGCCCGGACGAAGAGGGTTCGCTCGCCGTTCCCGCGCGTCGCGATCACGCCGGTCCCGGCCATCTTCTCGCGGATCTCGTAGCCGAGCTCCCGCAGGCGCGCGGCCACGACGCCCGCGGTCCGCACTTCCTCGAAAGCGATCTCGGGATGGCGGTGGAAGTCACGTCGCAGGCGGACGAGCTCTTCCCTCTCCGCCGGGGTGGCCGGGGCGTCGAAACGGGCGGCGGGAGAGCTCACGCGACCTCCTCTCCGTAGTACTCGACGAGGTTGCGCGCCGTCTCCCGGAGCGTGATGCGGTGGAGCCGGGCGCGCCCTCCGGCCGCCTCGGCGAGCGGGGCCTCGAGACGGTTCCACGCGAGCCGGGCGATCTCCTCCGCGGTCGGATTCACGCCGGCGAACTCGGGGACGTCCACGTTGAGGTGACGGTGATCCCAACGGTCGACCACCCGCTCCTCGACAATCCGGTCGAACGTGTCGGCCGGCAGGGGCTCTCCCCTCTCCCCCGGTCCCGTTCGCAGCGTCACCTCCAGCACGTAGTTGTGACCGTGACCCGCCGGGTTGTTGCACTTGCCGAACACCCGGAGGTTCTCCCCGTCGGAGAGCCCGGCGGCGTGGAGGCGATGCGAGGCGCTGAACTCGTAGATCCGGGTGACGTCCATGGTCGTCTCCTCTCCTCCCCCGACATCGATCACCGGCGACGGGTGCCCCGCGAGCCGGACCCGGCACAGCTTCGCGGTTCCGAAGGCGCCGTCCAGGCGATCCCAGACGTGCCGGGCCAGCGCCCCCGGAGTCGGCAGGCGTGGCGTCTCCCGCTCGCCGTCGAGAACTCGACCGTGAAGCTGCCCGACGATCTCGCGCCGGATGATCCGCTTCATGTCGGCGAGGTTCGACACCATCCCGGTGACGGGATCGACGTCTCCGAGCAAGCTCACGAGAACGTCGAAGAGGTGAACGCCGTCCTCCTCCCCGCTCCCCGGGAGGACGACCGCGACCCTCTCCGTCCGGGTGACCCGCATTCGCGTCCTGGCCTCCCCCGGCGCCGGCACCTCAGCGGCTCCGCACCCAGGGCCGCGCGAGAGCGGCGGGGGCTCCCGCGCCGTGGCGGCCCGCGCCGGCGAGAACCGCCAGAGTGAGAGCGTACGGCAACATCTGGAAGAACTGGTAGGGGATCTCGACTCCGAGCACCGCCCGGCCCTGCAGCCGCACCTGGAGGGCTACCGCCAGGCCGAACAGGAGGGCTCCCACCGCCCCGCCTCCCGGGCTCCACCGCGCGAACACGACGATCGCCAGAGCCACGAACCCGCGACCGGCCGACATGTTCTCGACGAATGTGTTCGAGTAGCCGACGGCCAGGTAGACCCCCGCCGCTCCGGCCAGGGCGCCTCCGAAGAGAACCGCCGCCTCCCGCACCCGGCGAACGTCGACCCCGGCGGTCTCGACGGCCTCCGGGTTCTCTCCCGTCGCCCGGACCACGAGACCGGGGGATGTCCGCGCCAGGAAGAACGCCGTGACCGCCGTGAGGACGATCGCGGCGTAGCCGAGGACGTTCAGCGAGAAGAGCGCCGGACCGAGGACCGGCAGGCGCGCCAGCCCGGGCACGGGAACCGGCGGCAGCGTCTCGACGAAGATCCCGCCCGCCGCTCCGTCGGTGAGCGCCCGGAACAGGACGCCGGTCAGACCGAGGGCGAAGATGTTGAGCGCCACCCCGGTCACGATGGGGTCGAGCGCGGCGCGGACGACGGCGGCCGAGAAGAGGAACGCCAGCCCGGTCGCGGCCACCACCCCGGCGGCGAGCCCGAGGACCGGGGAGCCGGTCGTCCACGCCCCCGCGAAGCCCGCGAACGCGCCGACGAGGATCATGCCCTCCAGGCCGATGTTGAGCACGCCCGCCCGCTCGGCGACGATCTCGCCGAGGACGACGAGGAGAATCGGTACCGCGATGCGGACGGCGGCCTCGAGAAGACCGGCGGCGAACTCCATCAGCCCTTCCCCTCGCCCGGCGAGTATCCCGGCGAGTATCCCTGCGAGAATCCCCGCGCGATCCGCCCGGTCGCGACCGACGCGACGATGACGACTCCCTGGATCACGAGGACGAGCACCCAGGACACGTCCGCCTCCTGCTGCATGCGGGAGGAGCCCGCCTCGAGCGCCCCGAAGAAGAGCGCCGCGGGCACGAGCCCCCACGGGCTCAGGCGGGCGAGAAGGGCGACCGCGATCGCGGTGAACCCGTAGCCCGGCGAGACCCGATCGAAGAGACGGCCCAGCACCCCCGACACCTCGGTGGCACCGGCCACCGCCGCGATGCCCCCGGAGAGGATCGCGGCCGCGAACAGCGTGCGCTCGACGCGGATCCCCGCCCATCGGGCGGCCCCCGGGTTGTGTCCGACCACGCGAAGGTGAAAGCCGGTCTCCGTAACGCGAAGCAGGAGGCTGCCGGCCGCGACCGCGGCCAGCGCGAGGAAAATCCCCGCGTGAAGCGTGTAGCCCGGTCCGAACACCCGGGGGAGCGTCGCCGAGGGCACGAGGGGATCCCCGATCGGCTGGGCCCCCGACGCCTGGATGAGCGGACCGTGGACGAGCCACGAGAGAACGTAGAGCGCGACGAAGTTGAGCATGATCGTCGAGATCACCTCGAGCGCGCCCCGCCGCACCCGGAGCCAGGCGGCGATCCCGCACCACGCCGCGCCGGCCACGAAGGCACCCGCGAAGAGAAACGGGAGGTGCACGACGCCGGGAACGCCCGGCCACGTTCCGATCCAGCCGGCCACGATCGCGCCGACGATGAACTGCCCTTCCGCCCCGATGTTCCAGAAGCCGGTCCGGAACGCGATCAGCACGGCCAGGCCCGTCAGGAGCAACGGGCAGGTCTTCGTCAAGACGTTGAGAATCCCGTAGGAGGAGCCGAACGCGCCGGAGACGAGCGCCCCGAGGGCCGCGACGGGGTCCCGCCCCGTCGCGAGGACGACGAGGCCGGACACCGCCATCGCTCCGAGGAGCAGCGCGACCTGGAGCGCGATCGCCCGCAGGCGCGTCGCCGGGCGCGCCGTGCCCGCGCGGGGCGAATCGGATCCGGCGCCGGCCGGGCTCGCGACCGGGCTCACGACCGGCCTCCGCCGAGCATCATCGCCCCGATCGCCTCCCGATCGGGCGTGGGCGACTCGCGAAGCGTTCCCGCGCTGAGGACGGCCCATCGATCCGCCCGCGCGAGGACTTCGTCGAGCTCCGTCGACACGAGAAAAACGGCGCGTCCCCCCCGGCGGAGCTCATCGAGCGTGCGGTAGAGCGCGTCCGCGGCTCCGACGTCGAGTCCCCGCGTCGGGTTCAGCAGCACGAGGACCTCGGGCTCCGCGGCCAGCTCCCGGGCGAGAAGGAGCTTCTGCTGATTGCCTCCCGACAGCCGGGCGGCCGTCGTCCCGGGTCCGGGGGATCGCACGTCATGTCGGGTCAGAAGGGCCTGCGCGCGCCGGCGGTGGCGATTCGGAACGACGGCGTACCGTCCCCGCCAGCGGGCCCAGGGGGCACCGAACTCCCGCAACGCGAGGTTCTCCCAGAGCGTCAGGGCGGGGACGAGTCCTTCGCGCGCCCGATCGCCCGGCAGCACCGACAGGCCCCGCCGCCACCGCGCCCGGACGTCGAGCGAAGTGACGTCCTCTCCGAGGAGACGAATGCTCCCCGCCCGGGGTCGGAGGAGACCGGCCAGCGCCGCGACCAGCTCGTCCTGTCCGTTGCCGTCGACCCCCGTGACTCCCAGGATCTCCCCGGGCCGCAGATCGAAGGAGATCTCGCGCAGCGGCACCCCGGTCCCCGCCGCGGTCTCCAGGCGGCGCACGGAGAGTGCGGGTCGGTCCTCTCCCTCGGAGGCGCCTGCGGGGCTCGACATCCGCACCCGCGCGGAGGGAGCCGCCGCGATCTCGTCTCCGAGAATCCGTCGGGTCAGCTCGGCGGCGTCCGCCTCGGCCGTGGAGCAGCGCGCCGTGACCCGCCCGTGGCGGAGCACGGTGATCCGGTCCGAGACCTCGAGCACCTCGTCGAGCTTGTGACTGATGAAGAGGATCGCCGACCCGGCCTCGGCCAGTCGACGGAGGACGCGAAACAGCGTCCGGACCTCCCCGGGAGCGAGGACCGCCGTCGGCTCGTCGAGGATGAACAGGGAGATGTCGCGCGTCAGGGCCTTCGTGATCTCGATTCGCTGACGGGCTCCCACCGGCAGATCGCGAACCCGCGCGTCGGGATCGAGCGCGAGGCCGAAGCGCTCGGCCAGGGCGCGCACCTCCCCCCGGGCGCGATCGGCGTCGACGAGGAGCTCCGCGCGGCCGGGGTGGGCGAGCCACACGTTCTCCCAGACGGTCAGCGCCGGGACAAGTGTGAAGTGCTGGTGCACCATGCCGATGCCGAGCGCGAGGGCGTCGGCGGGACCGCCGAACCGCGCTTCCCTCCCCCGCCAGCGGATGCGCCCCGCGTCGGGAAGCAGCAGTCCGTAGAGCAGGTTCATGAGCGTGGTCTTGCCCGCGCCGTTTTCGCCGAGGAGGGCGTGGACCTCCCCGGCCCGGACGTCGAGGTCCACCCCTCGGAGTGCGACGAGGTCGCCGAAGCGCTTGTCGATCGATTCGCAGACCAGCAGGGGAGGTTCGCCCGGACCGGGGTTCGAGGGGAGCGGGTCGGAGGGACGGGACCGGGTCACCGGTCGGCCGGCGGCCCGAGGACTTCGAGCTCGCCGTGGGCGATCCGGTTCTCCAGACCCGCGAGGAACGCCGCGATCTCCGGGCCGAGTCTCGCGGCGTGCACCGGGTTGATCACGACGCTGACCACGCCCTCCCGCGAGCCCATCGTCGCGGCGGAAGGACGGTACGTGCCCTCCTTCACGGCGCGCGCGATCTGCACGTACGCCTCGGGCACGTCGAGGACGGCGCTCGCGAGAACGGCTTCGGGAAGCACGCTGTTCTGATCGCGATTCGATCCGAACGCGAAAACGCCCTCGTGCCCCGCGGCCGCCTGGAAGACACCCAGGCCCGCCTTGTCGGCGTTCTGGAAGAGGAAGCGTGCTCCCTGCTCGATCAACGCCTCGGCGTGCTCCCGGGCCAGGGCGACGTCGTGCCAGTTGCCGACGTATTTCGTGATCACCTCGAACTCGGGCTCGACGCTCCGCGCTCCGTTCACGAAGCCGTCGAAACCGGGCACGAGCGAGGGGATCTCCTCGCCGCCGATCATCCCCGCCACCCGCGTGTCCGAGAGCTTCGCGGCGAGCGCCCCGAGAACGTAGCTCGCCTCCTCGAGACGGAAGTGCACCGCGCCGACGTTCGGCGCCGACGTGTTTCCGGCGATCACCACGAACGTCGTGTTGCGGAAGTCGGGGGCGATGCGCAGCGCCGCGTCCTGGAATTCGTACGCGTGACCGAAGACGAGATCGTACCCGTCCGCCGCGAACTGGCGGAGATTCTCCTCGAAACGGCTCTTCTCGAGACTCTCGACCTTCGCGACGCTCGCACCGAGCTCCCGCTCGATGCGAAGCAGTCCGTCGTGCGCGCTCGCGTTCCATCCATCGTCAGAGATCGGCCCCGTCAGCAGAAGCGCGACGCGAAACCCGTCTTCCGGAGCGCGCGAGTCGCCCGGGCGATCGCAGGCCGCGAGAAAGAGGGCCGGAGTGAGGGCGAAGGCGGCGAGCGCCAACCGGGGAAGGCCGGAAGTCGCGCGCGGGGGACGGTTCAACGATCTCTCTCCGGAAGGCGGGGATTCGTACGGCGCGGGAGGAGGATGGCTCAACTGGAGGCTTCGGGCAACGGCTCCACCGGAACGGGATCGTCCCAGAAGCTCCCAGCGGGCGTTCCCTCCCCGCCGTGCTCGAGACGACGGTTCCATGCCTCGAGCGCGCGGTCGTACTCCTCCCGGGCCGATCGGCCGAACTCCCCGGGCGGGTCGCAGTCCTCCTCGACCACCCGGACGCCGCGCTCTTCGAGCCAGTGGGCGGCCTCCTTCCGGGAGACTAAGGGGAACAGGGAGTGATTGTCCCGCTCGAACACCTCCTCGACTCCCTCCATCCGGAGAATGGAGTCGAACCGGGACTCCTCGGCCCGGAGGACCGTTCCCTTTCCGTCCGCCTCGACCCACCAGGTCGTCGACGCCCACCCCGCCACGGCATCGCGGACGTTGGAGGGCAGCATTCCCTCCACCAGCCGGTCGAGGAGCTCGAGAACCCGATCCCGTGTGAAGCCCTCCTCCACGCCGCGCGCGACGGAGGCCGGAGTCAGCACGTACGTCCAGAAGCGATCGAGCGAGCGGAGCCGAGCCACCGCTCCGATCTCCTGGTGAAGCCGGGGCGAGCACTCCTCCGGAATGAGCAGCTCGAAGTTCGGCTGAGCGTAAGCTCTCGGTCCCTCCGGCTCCTTGCTGCGCCGCCGTCTCGATTTCCCCGAGTGAAGCATCTCCCACGCCCGGATCGCCCCGTCGGTCGCGCGGGCCATCGGCTCACCGTCCCGATCGCTTCCCGTGTAGACCAGACCGAGATCGGCGAGGAGGTGAACGCAGGCGGAAACCCAGCGCCGACCCGGCCCTTCCGCGGCGACCTCGGCCTGGGGCCGCACGCGAAGCACGTGAAAGGCGCCGCGCAGCGACCGGTAGCGAACCGCCTCGGTCAGGCGATCGAGCGGAATCCACCCCGCGCTCCGCCAGTCCACCAGCGCCTCCAGGGCCAGGGGGATCTTCTCGTAGTGATCCTTGAGGAAGGAGAGGAAAAGACTCAGGCGGTCGACCTCGCTCCGCCGCGACCAGTCGGACCAGTTCTCCGCATCGAGGTAGAGGCGTTTGCCCCGCTTCTCGAGGAATCCCATCTTGCGGAGCAGCTCGACGAGCCGGCTGAGGCGGCCCCGGATGAGCTTCACCGAGTCACCGCCCGCGCCCGACTCGAGCAGGTACGAGTGGAAGAAGTCGGCCATGTTCTCGAGGTCGCGTTTCCAGATTCGCTCCTCCTCGGCCATGACCCGGGGCGGACTCTGGTGGATGTAGTTGAAGAGGGCGATCACGAGACCGTGGACCGACTGCCGGACGGCGCTGGCCCCGGGAATGACGTCCGACTCCTGACGGGGCGGCATTCCGCTGATCCGGTCGCCCAGGACGTCGCTGATGCCCTCCGGAAGATAGGCCGTATCGCTTCCGATGAGATACGTGACGTGCCGCCGACGCAGGTTCCAGAACACGCGCCTCATGGCTCTCGCGGGTTGGTCCCCGCGCGCCGCCAGCTCCCGGAACAGCCAATCCCGGGGAGCGATCCCACCCACCTGCCGGAGCACGTAGAGCATCTCGCGCTCCTCGGGGGTGAGCTCGGTCACCAGACGGGACCGCACCTCCGAGCTCTCGAGATGCTCGACGAGGCCCTGGACCATTTCGCCGCGTTCGTACCCGCCCGTTCCGAGGAAGTGGCGGTAGATCGAGCGCAGGTGCTCGAAGAGGAGCTCTTTCTCGAGGAAGTCTCGCAGGCTCCGCTTCACGTGGCGGCGACTCCTGGTGGACCGGGCATCGCCTTCGCCTCCAGCAGATCCTCGAGCCCCGCGGACGACTCGAGATCGACGACGGTGTAGTGGTACCCCTGTTCCGTCAGAAAGAGCTGGCGGCGGAGGGCGAACTCCTGTTCCGAGGTCTGAGACGTGACGAGAGAGTAGAACCGCGTGTCGACTCTCTTCGGCCGGAGAATGCGGCCGAGCCGCTGCGCCTCCTCCTGGCGCGATCCGAACGTGCCGCTCACCTGAATGGCGACGTTCGCCTCCGGAAGATCGACCGCGAAGTTCGCGACCTTGGAGACGACGAGAATCCGGATGTCTCCCGCCCGGAACGCGTCGTAGAGCCTCTCGCGCTCGACGGAAGGGACCTGTCCGGTGATGAGGGGCGCCCCCACCGAGGCAGCGAGCGAGCGAAGCTGTCGCAGATACCCGCCGATGATCAGGATGTGATCCTCGGGGTGGTTCTCGAGGATTTGATGGACCACCTGTTCCTTGCGGGGATTCTCGGCGGCGACGCGGTACTTGCGCCGTTTGTCAGCGGCCGCGTAGCGCACGCGCAGCTCCTCGGGAAACGGCACGCGAATCTCGAAGCAGCGGGCCTCCGCGATCCACCCCTTCGACTCCAGATCCCGCCAGGGAAGCTCGTAGCGCTTCGGACCGATGAGACTGAACACGTCGGTCTCCCGGCCGTCCTCCCGGATGAGAGTCGCCGTGAGCCCGAGCCGACGACGGGACTGGATCTCGGAGGTGGCCCGAAACACCGGCGCGGGCAACACGTGGACCTCGTCGTAGATGATCAGTCCCCACTTCTCCCGGCGGAAGAGGGCCATGTGGGGGAACTCCCCGTCCTTCTTCCCCCGGTAGATGAGGATCTGATACGTGGCGACGGTCACCGGACGGATCTCCTTGGCGGACCCGTCGTACTCCCCCACGTCGCCCGGACCGAGCGTGGTCTTGTCCAGGATCTCGCGGATCCACTGTTTTGCCGCGACCGTGTTCGTGACGAGAATCAGCGTCCTTTCCTGGGTCTCATGGATGGCTCCGAGCCCGACCATCGTCTTCCCCGCCCCGCAGGGGAGAACGATGATTCCCTGTCCACCCTCGGGGCTGCCGTTCTGGTAGAAGGCCTCGACCGCGGTCGTCTGGTAGCCCCGGAGGGCGAACGGAGCTCCCTCGACGGTGCGCTCCCGCAGCTCGAACGCGAGCCGGGCCCCCTCCTCGAACCCCACGAGATCCCGGGCCGGAAACCCGATCCCGGTGAGGGCGATCTTGATCTCCCCGCGATCGACGCCCCGGATGCGGCGGCAGCGCGGGTCCCCGTTGCCCTCGTCCAAGAGGAAGGGGCGGATCTCCGGGCTGACGAACACCTCCTCCGCCGCCCGGTCGTCGGTCACCGTGAGGAGGATCTCCCCCTTTCGGTCTCCGGGAAGGAGCTCCACCATCCCGTAGCGCCCCATCTGGGTCTCGATCTCGAGGACGAGATTCGGGGGCAGGGGGTACCGGCTGTAGGATTCGAGGCGCTCGAGGACGTCCACGGCCTCGAGACCCGACGCCGAGGCGTTCCAGAGGGAGAGCGGGGTGATGCGGTACGTGTGGACGTGCTCGGGCGACTTGAGGAGATCGGCGAACGGGAGGATCGCTTCCCGACACGACTCCGCGCGATCGTGGCCGACCTCCAGCAGCAGGGAGTGGTCGGACTGGACGATCAGGGGCTGTTCGGAGGGATTCGCCATGGCTCGTCCTCGTCCAGGGGGTCAGGGGCGCTTCCCGCCATGTTCTCCAGTACATTCCAATTCAGGAAGGTTACAGGCTAGCTCCCGAAGACGGCCCGAGTCAAGGAAAGGCGCACCACGCACGCGTGCAACCGTACCGCCCTGCGTGAAGGCATGCTCCGAAATCATTGCCAGCTCTCACGTTCCGAATGACGATCGACGATGCAGGATATAGTCTCCCGACAGCTCGAAGGGGCGCCGGGACCGCGCGTCCCGATGCGGAGCGCGAAGCGACAGGAGATCGAGAGAATGGACTCGACTTCCGAAACGACGACTCTGGTGCTCCGGGCCCGGGAGGAGCAGGGGATCCGCCGGCGGGGGGAGCCGGTGACGATCGGGGTTCCCCTTCCCCGGGGACGGGTGCGCGAGGGGCGTGAGCTCCTTCTCACGGACGGGGAGGGGAACCTCTGCCCGCTCCAGACCGCTATCGTGGATCGATGGTCGGGCGGGACCGCCCGCTGGGCGCACCTCGACTTCACCGTGGACGTGGAAGCGGGGACCGAGGTCGAGATGCGGCTCCACACCACCGGTCCCCCGGACTCCGGGGTCGGAGCTCCCGGGACGCTCCGCCTGGACGAGACCGAGCGGGGATGGTTCGTCGACACCGGAGCGGCCCAGTTCACGATCGATCGGCGCGAGTTCCTCCCCTTCCAGAGCGTGCGCAGCGGCGGCCTCGAGCTGCTCGAGCCGGCCCGCAGCCGGTGGAGCGCGATCGACGCGGACGGCGACCGGTGGATTCCCCGCGTGCGCGGGGCCGCCCTCGAGGTCGAGGGACCGCTCCGTTCGACGATCCTCCTCACCGGAGTGTTCGGGCGCGAGAGGTCGCGGGGCCGCGAGCGGCCGCTTCTCGACTTCGCGGCGAGACTGAGCTTCTTCGCCGGAAGCGGATCGTGCCGGGCGACGATCACGGTCCGCAATCCCCGGCGCGCGAAGCATGCCGGAGGACACTGGCACCTCGGAGACGAGGGCTCGATTCTGCTCGAGGATCTCTCACTCGAGTTCGGATGTCGCCGCGCCCCCGTGGTCTCCTGGTCGACCCGACCGAACGCCCCGCTGGCGGAGGCTCCCGACGGAGGAGTGGAGATCTACCAGGACTCGAGCGGCGGAGAGAACTGGAGAAGCCGGATCCACCTCGATCGGACCGGGTCGATCCCCGTCTCGTTCTGCGGGTACCGCCTCCGTACGGGCGGTGTCCAGCGCACGGGCCGGCGGGCCACGCCCCGGATCGCGGTTCACGACGGGAACGCGGGCGTCTCCGCGTCGATGCGGCACTTCTGGCAGAACTTCCCGAAGGCGATGGAGGCACGGGACGGCGTCCTCACGGTGCGTCTCTTCCCCCGGCAGTTCGGCGGGCTCCACGAGATCCAGGGAGGGGAGCAGAAGACCCACGACCTCGTTCTCACGTTCGGCGAGGCCGCGACCGCCCCGGAGCCGGATGCGCACCGCGCCCCGCTTCTCTTCCGCCTCGATCCCGACTGGTGCGAGGCGTCGGGAGCGATCCCGTACCTGACCGCCCGGCACCGCGACCGGAACGGGCTCTACCTGCGGCTCGTCGATCAGGCGATCGAGGGGCCGGACGCCTTCGAGTCCAAGCGTGAAGAGGCGGACGAGTACGGCTGGCGCAACTTCGGAGAGACCTGGGCCGATCACGAGGCGAGGTACTGGGAGGGCGAGGGGACGTTCATCTCCCACGCCAACAACCAGTACGACGTCGTGTACGGCGCCCTCGTCCAGTTCCTTCGCAGCGGGGATCCCCGCTGGTTCCGGATTCACGAGGAGCTTGCGCGCCACGTCATCGACATCGACATCTATCACACCCACGAGGACAGGGCGGCCTACAACCAGGGTTTGTTCTGGCACACCGCGCACTACATTGACGGCGACACGAGCACGCATCGCACCTACCCAAAAGGCTCGGTCGGCGGAGGTCCCGACGATGAGCACAACTACACGACGGGCCTGATGCACTACTGGTTCCTGACGGCCGATCCTCTGGGACGCGAGGCCGCGATCGGCTGCGCGCGCTGGGTGATCGACGCGGACGACGGCGCGCGGACCGTCTTCCGGTGGATCGACCGCGGTCGAACGGGGCTGGCGTCCAAGACGCGCGAGCTCCACTATCACGGGCCGGGCCGGGGGGCGGGAAACTCGATCAACGCGCTCCTGAACGGCTGGCGGCTCACCGAGGACGAGACGTATCTCGAGAAGTGTCACGAGATCCTGCGTCGCACGATCCACCCCGAGGACGACCTGGAGGCGCGACGGCTCCTCGACGCCGAGGAGCGCTGGTCCTACACCGTCCATCTCCAGTCGCTCGGCAGGTTCCTCGACGATGCGGCGGAGGCGGCGCGCGCGGACGAGCTCTACGCCTACGCGCGGGCCGCGCTCCTGCACTACGCGCGCTGGATGGCGGAGCACGAGCGGCCCATTCTGGACGCTGCCGACGCGCTCGAGTACCCCAATGAGACCTGGGCGGCACAGGACGTGCGGAAGAGCGACGTCTTCAAGTTCGCCGCGCTCCACTCCGAGGGAGAGGAGCGCGAGCGTTTCCTCGAGCGGGGCGAGTTCTTCTTCCGGCACTCCCTGGAGACGCTCGACGGGTTCGACACGAAGTCCTACACGCGGCCGGTCTCGATTCTGATGCACTACGGAATCATGCAGTCCTGGTTCGATCACCATCCGGACGACGCGCGAACCCCTCCCCCTCCGGTCGAGACGTTCGGCGATCCCGTCGAGTTCGTTCCGCAGAGGAGCCGGGCGGTGAAGAAGCTCAAGGTCCTTACCGGGGCGATCGGGGCCCTCGTGATCGCCGGAATCGTCGCGGGCCGGGTCCTGCTCCGCTGATCGGTCCGGGCCGGCGCGCTTCACCGGCTCCCCGGGACGGCGCGCCGGGCCGGGGCGAGCCCGACGGCCGGGGGCGTCACGCTCCGAGCGTGTCCTCGTCCTCCTCGGCCGGATGCGTCGCGTCGAACGCCTCGGGGGAGACCCCGGGTCGCGGGGGCGCGGTGCCGTGGATCTCCCTTTCCGCCGCCGCCCGGCGCCGCTCCGACAGCAGGAAGCCCGCCCAGAAGAGGAACGGTACCAATAGCGCAAGGCCGGAAAGGGTGCCGACGCGGCGCGGCCCGATCCCCATGGTGTCAATTGCGGTGCCGGCCAGCCACCCGGTCGCGGAGATGACGAGGGTCATCGTTCCGAACTCGACCGAGAACACCCGTCCGAGGAACCGCCGATCGACCTCTCGCTGGATGAGCGTGCCCGACATCACCCAGTTCGCTCCGCTCGAGATCGCCGCCGCGAAGTAGGCGAGCGCGGCGAGCTCGAGGCTCGGAGCCCGGCCGAGCCCGATATAGGAGACCGCCGCGGCCGGATACGCGAAGAGGAGGATGCGGCGCATGGTCCGGCTCGCGTCCCCGAACAGACGGATCAGGGCGATCGCGCCGATGAGTGCGCCCAGACCCCGGGCGCTGTAGAGCAGTCCCACCCAGAGCGGCCCCCCCCGATCGGGAAAGACCGTCGTGCCGTAGATCGGAATCAGCACGAACGCACCGCCGCTCAGGGCCATGAGCGGCTTCAGGCATGCCAGCGCGAACGTCCGCCGGTGCGAGACGAGGTGGCGGAGTCCGCCGATGAACGACCGATCGTGGTGCGTCGCCTCCGCTCCGGGGGCCGGGAGACGCGGAAGCGCCAGGAGACAGGCCGCCGAACCGAGGAACGTGAGACCGTCGAGCGCGAGCGACGTGTCCGTACCCAGAGCGTGCGTCACCCACCCTCCCAGGGCGGCCCCGAACGCGAGCATCACCGACCACGTCGCTCCCGAGAGCGCGTTCGCGGGGGCGAGCTGTCCGGCCGTCGTGACCTGGGGAATCGCGGCGCCGCGCGCGGGGATGAACACGCCCGACATGGCGACCATGAGGACGAGGCAGCCGTAGAGGGAGAACAGACTCTCCGCGCGATGGGCCAGCACGAGTCCGACCACGAGGGCGGCACGCGTGAGATCGGAGAGGATCATCAGCGTGCGTCGGTCGAGCCGGTCCACCAGCGGTCCGGCGATCGGGGCCACGAGAAACACGGGCAGGGTCTTGGCGACCATCACTCCCGCGAACGCGCGACCGGTGCCCGACAGCTCCTGGACGATCGCGTAGATCGCGATCGTGTTGAACCAATCTCCGAGGAAGCTGATGGTCTCCGCGAACCAGATGAACCGGTAATTCCGGTTCCGTGCCAGTAGCTCCCGGTATCCGACTCGTGCCACGCGCCCTCCCCGTGACCGCACATGCTCGACGGGACGGGAACGGCGTGCAAGGACAAACTGGGGGCGCTCCCCGCTCGAACCGCGTTCCGCCGCCCCGTCCCCCCGCCGGGGAGGCGAGCTACCGGGATCCCGCCCGAACGGGTACCCGCGAGGCGAACAACACCCCGGCGAAGACGAGCGCCGAGCTGACGAAAAGGCGGAGGGTGAGCGGCTCTCCCAGAAACGCCACCGAGAGGGCCGAGGCGATGAGGGGTTGAAGGTAGACGAAGAGCGCGACCCGCGACGACTCGACGCGCGCCAGCGCCCAGTAGTTCAGGAAGTAGGAGAGCACCGTGGGAAAGAGGACGATGTAGATCGCGATGGCCCAGATGACGCCGTCGAGCTCCGCGGGATCGACGCGCATCGCCTCGCTTCCCCCGTAGAGCGCGACGCCGAGGGAGCCGAAGCAGAATACCCCGGCCGTCGCGGGAATCGGACCGATCCGGCGGATCGTGTCCCGGGAGATCACGAGGAAGAGGGAAAAGGAGGCCGCGTTGACCTGGGTGAGGAGATCACCGACGAACCACTCCGCCCGGGGCTCCAGGCGATCGACCTTCAGCAGCAGGAGCACGCCCGCCATCGCGAGACCGATCCCGAGGGCGGAGGACGCGCGCAGGGGCTCCCGTCCGAGGAGCACCGCGAAGAGCAGGGTCGCCACCGGGATCGTGGTGTTGATCAGCGCCGAGTGGGAAGGAGTGGTTCGCGCCAACCCCTCGATGAAGCAGATCTGGTTGAGAACGACCCCGAAGAAGGAGAAGACCGCCAGGAGGGCCAGGTCCCGCGGCGTGACCCTTCCGTGAGCGGACCCGCGACCCCCTTCCCTGCCCTCGCCGCTGCCGCGACGGCCGACCACTCCTGCGACGTACACCGCGAGGAAGATCGACGTGCCGGTGAGGAGACGGATCGCGGCCCAGGCGCCCGGCGGAATGGCCTCCAGCAGGACCTTGGCCACGACGTACTGCACGGCGAACATGATCTGCACCGACAGGAGCGCCGCGTAGACGCGCCCCGCGGACGTCGAGGTCAATACCGGCCCCTCCCCCGCCGCCTCTCGAGATCAGGCGCCGGCCCCGGCCGCGGCCCGCGGCCAGTTCTCGAGGATCCACGCCCGGAACGTCTCGGCGACCTCGAGAGGACTCTTACCCGCCTCCACCACGGTCTCGGGTCCGTGGATCACGCGGAGGCGGAGGTCGAGCTCGACCTCGCCGGTCGGCTCGGGGATGTCCGGAAGCCGTTCCACCATGCGGCGCGCGCGATCGACCGCGGCGTCCGTCGGGATCGACACCTCGTCGACGAGCGCATCGGCGGAGAAGGGCTTCCCCGTCATCTCCTCGACCAGCTCCAGAAACCCGCGCGAGTTCCCCGGCTTCCAGTAAGTCTCCGACAGATCCCGCCCGACGGACGGGTTGTCGACGAGGTGTCCGTAGCACTTGCGGAAGTGGGCGCGCGTCTGGTGGACCGCCATCTGCGCCAGGACGTACCCGTGGTAGTAGGCGGAGGACTCCCAGGACAGCAGATGGGGAACGGAGAGAACGGGTCGCGAGCTCCCGCCCTCGAGGAGCATGATCCGCGACTCCTCCTCCCGGATGGTCGAGAGAATGCGCTCGGGAGTGAGCTCGTCGTCCGGGATCTCGTACAGCGCCTTCTCCGCGTAGCAGACCACGAGCATGTTCCGAACCTGCTGGGCGGCGAACGGATGGACCGAACGGATCTCCTTCTCGATGATCTCGAACGGGATGGGGCGGCCGTCCGCGTCCCGCGCGTAACGCATCTGCCAGTCGGCGTCCTCGAGGAAGCTGTCGCAGAACATCGATTGCGTCTCGGCGAAGGCGACCGACGTCGGTGCGAACTCCTGGGAGAAACAGGGCGCCTCGGTGACGATGTTCGAGAAGTGGGCCGCGTGTCCCCCTTCGTGGAACAGGGTCTGGGCGGCGCGGTGGCCGGCGCCCGTGCGGTCGGGCAGGGCGTTCGCGGTGAAGTTGATCTCGGCCGGGAGCCAGGTTCCCCGGCGGACGAAAGCCGGCACCGGTCCGTGCATGAACCCGTTCTCGTACTTTCCCTTCCGATCGATCAGGTCGAGCGTGATGCGGGCGTCTCGGAAGCGGATCCCGAGGGCCGCGAAGCTCCGCACCCAGCGCTCGAGCGCGTCCTCGAAGCGGAAGTACGGATCCTGTTCCTCCCGGACGGCCCCGCCCTGGGTCAGGTAGCCGAAGTTCCACGGGTCGAGGGCCTGTCGGCCTTCGCGCTTGCGGAGGGACTCGATCTCCTCCCCGGCATGATCACGAGTTCGAGCCTCGAGATCGTCGAGGTATCCGAAAAGGGTGTTCTTGTCGAACCCCTCCGCCCAGCGAACCTTGTACTCGTAGTAATCCGAGTGGCCGAGACGCCGGGCGAAGCGGTTCCGCAGCCTCACGACGTCGGGATAGCCGTGCTCGAGGACGAAGTCCTCGATCGAGCGCAAGCCGGCGAAGCTGGCCTCCCGCACCCCGGCATCAGGATGGGTTCGGAGTTGGTTCCCGAGCTCCACCGAGCTGGCGGGAATGAACTTCCCTCCCGGCTCGACGTAACCGAGCGGCATGCTCCCGCGGGCGCGCTGGAGGTCCGTCTCGCACGCGACGAGCTCGGTGAGGAGCTCCTTCGCCTCGGCATCCTCCACCTGGTTTCGCGAGAGGGTGCGAATCCAACCCTCGAGCACGAAGCCCTGGGCGGGGGTGGCGACGCCCTTCGCCTTCCAGGCCCGCAGCTCCTTCAGCCGCTCCCCGTCGGCCAGGAAGTCCCGCAACTCGAGCTCGGCGCGGGCGAGCTCGTCGTGGCGGTCGGCCAGACCCATGCGGGTTTCCCAGAAGGCGGACTCCTTCGCGTGGTGCTTGGCCAGATACGTCTCGTTCAGTTCGTGCAGGAATCGGTCGAGTTCACTCATCGCTCGCGTCCGGGGAAGGGGTAGGAGAAGGCGGACAACACCCGTCGCCGCCCGGGGATGGCGCGGCGAGCCTGGTGAGAAACGCAGGCTAGCACCCTTTCGCGACCGCTGGCTACCGCGGGGCGAGCGCGGGACGGGCGAACGGGGCCCGGGGCTCTCCGGGAGCCGTGTCCGTGATCACCGAGGAGCCCGACGGCACGTTCACGATCGTTCAACCCGGCCTCGACGCGAACCGCGATTTCGACTACACGCTGCCGACGACGTGGTCCCAACTCCAGTCCCGGAAGATGACGGTCTTGAGGTAGTGAGGTCGGCGCGCCGCACGGCCTTCGGGCCCGGCACGCCGCTTCCTCGCCGGGATCATCCCACCGGCTCGGGTTCCCTCCGCTCGCCGGCGTTCAGGGCCTCGATCGAGAGAGCGTCCCTCAGTTCGGGATGGACCCAGTGCCCGTTCTCCCGCACCAGCTCTCCGTCGAACCAGACGTTGCCCCCACCGTACTCCTCCGTCTGAATGCAGACGAGATCCCAGTGGATGGCGGATCGATTCCCGTTCTCCGCGGTGTTGTAGCACTGCCCGAGGGCGGTGTGGAAGGATCCGTAGATCTTCTCGTCGAACAGAGTGTCCCGGATCGGCCGGTGCAGACTCGGGTGGAGCCCGAACGAGAACTCGCCCACGTAGGAGGCTCCCTCGTCGGTGGCGAAGATCTCCCGGAGCTTGTCCGGGTCGTTCGAGGCCTCGAGGTCGACGATCTTCCCCTTCTCGAACGTGAGGCGGATCCAATCCCAGCTCGTGCCGCCGAAGATGGTCCCCGAGTTGTACGTGATGACGCCGTCCACCGACTCGCGCACCGGGGCGGTGAAGACCTCGCCGTCCGGCAGGTTCATGTGCCCGTCGCACTTCACGACGTCGATGTCCTTGATGGACAGCGTCACGTCCGTGTCCTTCGCCGTGAGGCGGACGCGATCGGTCCGCTCCATGAGACTCTTCAGCGGATCCATGGCGCGGGAGAAGCGCTCGTAGTCGAGAGTGCAAACCTCGTAGTAGAGGTCGGCGAAGGCCTCCCGGCTCATCCGGGCCTGCTGGGCCATGGAATTGCTCGGGTAGCGGAGCACGACCCACTTCGTGTTCCGCACGCGGTACTCGAGGTGGACCGGACGCATGTAGTGCTCTCGCTCCCACTTCCGGGCCTCCTCCGACACGTCGGAGGAGTCGAACGGGTTGTCGGTCCCGTTGACCCGGACGTAGCACTGCATCTGCCGCATCAGGACATCGTGGATCTTGCCCCAGGATTTGACCTGCTCCTCGTCGGCGGCGCGAAGGAACCGGCGTCCGATGGAGTCGTCCCCCACGAGGGGGAAGGGAACGCCACCGGCCTCGGTCACCCCGGTCACGGTCTCCAGCAGGAGGTTTTCGGTCGAGGAGCCTCGGAAGTCCAGGAGAACCCGCTCTCCGGGTTGAAGGCTCAGAGAGTACTCCACGACGACGCGCGCGAGTCTCTCGTCTCTGGGGTCCATCGTCCCTCTCCTCTGGGAATCGGTTGCCGGTCGCGGCCGGACCGGCCTGCGGGTCTCACCAGGCTCTGCTGCGGCAGCGGCTCGCGACGGACCGGGCGAGAGATGCAGGCCAGGTGTGGGAAAAGTCGCTCCAATTTACCCCGGCCCGCAGTTCTCACCAATCTCTGCTGCGGGAGCGGGTCAGAAGCGGATCGCCGCCGGTTCCCCCTTCTCGATTCGCAGGCGGAGGCGGCGCGCGGCGCGCTCCATGCGCGGGTCGATCCGACCGACCTCGTCGAGTTGGCGGAGGGCGTCCTCGGGCCGGGAGGCCAGAGCCGACGCCCAGGCGTCGAGCAGCCCGAGATAGGCGTGAAGGCCCTTGTCCGGCGGGGGGCCGGCCGCCGTGAGGACCTCGAGCTCGCGGCTCGCTTCCTCCCCCCGGTCCAGGAGGAGATACGCCTTCGTCAGGGCCAGCCGCGTTTCGAACGACAGCCCCCCGGCGTCCGCGAGGGGTTTCAGAAGACGAACGGTGTCCTCGGGACGGCCGGCCACCAGGGACTCGACGGCCTCGACGTGGGCGACGTGCGGACCGGTAACGGTATCCGGCATGGACCACTCCTCCGTTCCGGAGGTCGGCCGGGCGGATCCTCGCCTTGAGTGTGTCGGGGTCAGGGGAGGCCGTCGGGTAGGGAATCAGGCCGGGTGCGGGAGTCGGCGCGACAGACTCCGAAACCGACTCAGAGGCGCAATGTCAGCCGACCGCCCAAAGTCGTGACGGAGTTCGTGCCCGGGGGAAACTCGATCATCTCGAACGCGATCCCGAGGTCGAACGCGATCCGATCGGTGATGTCGGTCTCCAGCCCGAATCGGGCCCCACCGCCCCACTGGGAATCGTCGAGCGTGCGAATGCTCGACGGGGCCTCATCGGGGGATTGGGGAAATGGCCTCGGGACCATTCCGTCCACGGTGTCGATGGTGACGTCCAACCTCGAGTAGAGCGCGGCGAGCTCCAGGTACGGGTGGTAACGCCACCCATCCTGAAACAGACCGTCGAACCGGGCGCCGAGTCGAATCCGGGAGGTCTCGAAATCGCCCTCCACGTTGCCGGACAACCAATCTTCTCTCACCCGCATGTCGAGCAGCTCGATGAGCTGGCCACTCACGCTGGCCGAGTTGTAGGCATA